>DASYMP010000069.1:0-8720 GCA_036009005.1 Thermoleophilaceae bacterium
TAACGCCACCGACAATCCTGGATAGGTGCTCTATACGGCCCCCTAGGCAGGACCGTCGGCGTTGATCGGCGAGGCAATTGACCTCCTTCGGTGCCCCGTCTGCCAGGGCGAACTGGCGGATGGGGATGGCGTGCTCCGCTGTGCCGCCGGCCACTCCTTCGACGTCGCCCGCCAGGGCTACGTGAACCTGGTGCCCGGCCGCGCGGACACTCCCGAGATGGTCGAGGCGCGCGACGCGTTCCTGCGAGCCGGTCACTACCGGCGGCTGAGCGAGGCGCTCGCGGAGGAGGCTGGTGGTGTCGAGGTGGGCGGAGCGATCGTCGACCTCGGCGCGGGCACCGGCCACCATCTCGCCGCCGTGCTCGACGCGCTACCGGAGCGGACCGGACTCGCCCTCGATGCGTCGTCGGCCGCGCTTCGCCGCGCCGCCCGAAGCCACCCGCGAGCGACGGCCATCGGCGCGGACGCCTGGAAGCCGCTGCCGATCGCTGACGACACAGCGGCGGTCGTGCTCAGCGTGTTCGCGCCACGAAACGCGGCCGAGATCGCGCGCGTGCTCGCCCCCGGCGGGTCGCTGATCGCGGTCACGCCCACGACGCGCCACCTGTTCGAGCTCGTGGGTCCGCTCGGGCTCCTGTCGGTGCCGGACGACAAGGAGGACCGCCTCGACGAGCAGCTCGGAGCGGACCTCACGCTCAGCGCGCGTCGCCCCATCGAGCAGTCGATGTTCCTGACCCGCGAGGAGGCGGCCCAGCTCGTGCGCATGGGACCGAGCGCGTGGCACGTGGACGACGAGTCGCTGGCCGCCCGGCTGGCGGCGCTGCCGGACCCGCTGGGCGTGACCGCGTCGATGACGCTGTCGCGATACGTCCGGGCGCGTACGTAGCCTCGCGCTCAGTGCCGCCCCTCATCTCAAGGGAAGAGGCGCTTCGGCTAGGCGATCTGGAAGATCGCCCCGAGATCGAGGCGCTCGTCGATCGTGCCTGGCGGGTGCGTCTCGAACGCTTTGGCGATTCGACGGACATGTGCTCGCTCGTGAACGCGAAGTCGGGCGGCTGCGCGGAGGACTGCGGCTTCTGCTCGCAGTCGCGCTTCGCCGAGGCGGACACGCCCATGCACGCGATGATGGGCCCGGAGCAGATCCTCGAGCACGCGCGCGCCGCCGAGGCGGCCGGCGCACACCGGTTCTGCATGGTCACCCAGGGCCAGGGACTCTCGAAGCGTGACTTCGAGAAGATCCTGGCCGGCGCGCGGCTCGTGTCCGAGCACACCAACCTCAAGCGCTGCGTGTCGATCGGGCACATGTCGGCCACGCGCGCGAAGGCGCTCAAGGAAGCCGGCATCCAGCGCGTGCACCACAACGTCGAGACGGCGGAGAGCTACTACCCGGAGGTATCGAGCACGGTCCGCTACGAGGGCCGCCTGCGCACGATCGACGCCGTGCGCGACGCGGGTCTCGAGACCTGCGTCGGCGGCATCCTCAACCTGGGCGAGTCGCGCGAGCAGCGCGTCGAGATGGCGTTCCAGCTCGCCGCGCTCAACCCCACGTCGGTACCGATCAACCTGCTCAACCCGAGGCCCGGCACGAAGTTCGGCGACCGCGACATGATGGAGCCGCTCGAGGCGGTCAAGTGGGTCGCGATCTTCCGGCTGATCATCCCGGACGCGCTCTTCCGGCTCTGTGGTGGCCGCAACGAGAACCTCGGCCCGGGGGAGCTCCAGCAGCTGGCCGTGAAGGCGGGTCTGAATGGCGTGATGATGGGCAACTTCCTCACCACGCTCGGCTCCGAGCCCGAGGCCGACCGCCAGATGTTCGAGGAGCTCGGCCTCAACGTCGCGCGCCAGGAGGACAACGGCGCGAACCCGCGGCCCGACAACCGCTCCGGCTGGCTCGACGGCGAGACGCCGCGAACGCCCGTCGACGAGCTGATCGACTCGCAAAAGGAAGCGAACTTCTGGAACCCGGCGACACAACTTCGCCACCGGAAGAAGACCTCCGTGCCCGCGCGGCCGGACGGGGCGCCGAACGCGTACCCGGAGTTGGTGCACGTCGAGGGGACGGAGCGCGCGGCGTGAGCGGCGAGATCGAGGACCGGCTCGCCGAGATCCGCGACAGGGGGCTCTACCGGCGCATGCGCTGCGTGTCCGGACCGCAGGGCCCCCGCGTTCTCCTCGACGGCAAGCCGGTGCTCCTGCTCTGCTCGAACAACTACCTCGGCCTGGCCGATCACCCGCGCGTGCGCGAGGCCGCCGCCGAGGCCGCCATGCGCTACGGCGCGGGCTCCGGCGCATCGCGGCTCGTCTCCGGCAACATGACGATCCACCGGCGGCTCGAGAAGGAGCTGGCCGAGTTCAAGGGTTCCGAGGCGTGCCTCTTGTTCGGGTCCGGCTACCTCGCGAACGCCGGCGTGGTCTCAGCGCTCGCGCGCGAGGGCGACGTGGTCTTCTCGGACGCCCTCAACCACGCGAGCATCATCGACGGCTGCCGCCTCTCGCGCGCGGAGACGTTCGTGTACGACCATTGCGACGTCGACCACCTCGAGTGGGGGCTTCGCCAGGCGGGCGGGCGCGGCTCGCTGATCGTGACCGACGGGGTCTTCTCGATGGACGGCGACGTGGCGCCGCTCGCCGCGATCGTCGAGCTGGCGCAGCGCTATGACGCACGCGTGATGGTCGACGAGGCGCACGGCACCGGTGCGATCGGCCCGGGCGGACGCGGCGCGGTGGCCGATGCCGGGCTCGACGGCGAGGTGGACGTGATCGTCGGCACGCTCGGCAAGTCGCTCGGGTCCTACGGCGCGTACGTCTGCTGCGACGGCGAGATGGCGAAGTACCTCATCAACACCGCGCGCACGCTGATCTTCTCGACGGCGCTGCCGCCGCCCGCGGTCGCGGCGGCCATGGCGGCGCTCGAGCTGCTGCGCGAGCAGCCGCGCCGCGTGGAGAAGCTCCAGCGGAACGCGGCGGTCCTGCGCGACGCGCTCGCCGACGAGGGCCTGCCCGTGCCCGCCACGAGCACGCAGATCCTGCCCGTGATCGTGGGCGACGCCGAGGACTCGGTGCGCGCGAGCGAGCGGGCGCTCGAGAAGGGCATCTTCGCGCAGGCGATCCGCCCGCCCACGGTGCCCGCCGGGAGCTCGCGCCTGCGGCTCACGGTGATGGCGTCGCACACCCGCTCCGAGCTCCGCGACGCCGCGCGCGTGCTTGCGAGGTGCGTGACGGCGATGCCGCGCCCACGCCCGCAGGCGGCGCCGGACCTCCACGTATTCGACGGCCTCCGCGACGCGGCGTAGTGCGCGAGGGGGCGGGCGCAGCCCGCACCGGAGCGATGCCGTCGACGCGCGAGGGGGCGGGCGCAGCCCGCACCGGAGCGATGGCGAATACGCGAGGACTGGGGGGGCGGGCGGTGCCCTAATGCGTGGCCTCTTCGTCACAGGCACCGACACCGAGGTGGGCAAGTCGGTCGTGGCCGCGGCGATCTGCGCGGCGCTCGTGGCACGAGGGGAGCGCGTGGCCGCCTTCAAGCCGGTGGTGACTGGCCTGGACGAGGAACCCGGCGAGTTCGGACGCGACCACGAGCTGCTCGCGTCCGTGGCGAGCGCGGGGCAGTCGCCCGACGATGTGGCGCCCTACCGCTTCGACCCGCCGGTGTCGCCCCACCTCGCCGCCGAGCTGGCCGGCGTGACGATCGAGCCGACCGAGCTCGTGGCCGCGGTGCGGGCGCACGAGCTCGTGGTGTGCGAGGGGGTCGGCGGCCTGCTCGTCCCGATCACGCCGGGCTATCTGGTCCGCGACCTCGCGCTGGACATCGGCCTTCCCGTGGTGGTGGCGGCCCGGCCCGGGCTAGGCACGATCAACCACACGCTGCTCACGATCGAGGCCGCGCGCGCCGGCGGGCTCGAGGTGGCCGCGGTCGTGATGACGCCCTGGCCGGAGGAGCCGACCCCGATGGAGCGCTCGAACCGCGCGACGATCGAGCGCCTCGGGGGCGTCGAGGTGACAGGCCTTCCCCCCACCTCTCCGGACCGGCTCGCGGGCGCGGGCGCCTCCCTGCCGCTCGACGGCTGGCTCTAAGCTCGGCGCGTGGCCACGGAGGACGATCGCCCGGAGCTGCTCGTCAAGCTCCAGGAGCGGAAGGCGCGCCACAAGCAACGGAACATCCTCCATCGCATCGCCGTCGTGATCGCGGGCGTGCTCGTCGTGATCGCGGGAATCATCATGTCCGGCCCCGGCGTGCCCGGCCCGGGCATCGTCACGATCATCCTCGGCCTCGGCTTCCTCGCGCTCGAGTTCGACTGGGCCGAGCGCTGGCTCGAGCGCGTGATCGTCTGGGGCGACAGGGCCGCCGAGCGCGCGGAGCAGACCACCCCCCGCCAGCGCGCGATCGCCGCAATCGCCGCGGCGCTCGCGGTGGCCGCCTTCGCCGTCGCGGCGATCCTGTACGACATCCCGCTGGTCCCCGTCCTGTAGGCCCAAGCCCTAGCCCTCCGGCCCGCACTGAGCTACGGTCGCGGCATGGATCTATACGTAATTCTTCGACGTAACGGCTGGCGCTCCGGTGAGGAGCTCGAGGCGGCGGCGCAGCGGTCCACCGAGGAGGGCGAGCGGCGCGGCGACGTGCGCTGGATTCGCAGCTACGTGCTCGGCGAGACGAACGGCGGACTCGGAACCGTGTGCATCTACGAGGCCGAGAGTGAGGAGGCGCTGCGCGCGCACGCGGGCGACGCCGACCTTCCCGCCGACGAGATCATCAAGGTCGCCGACACGGTGATCGTGCGGCCCGACCCTGAGCCCGCCGCAGCCGCCTAGAAGCGCGACACCGACAGCGAGGCGGACACCTCGGTCCGCCCGAGGATCGCGTCCGCGATCAGACGGGCGCTGGCCGGCCCGGTCGAGATGCCCCAGGGGCCATGGCCGGCGGCGGTCCACAGCCCGCTCTGATCCGGCAGCTCACCGAGCAGCGGGCGCCCGTCGAGCGACTGTGGCCGCGCGCAGGCGCGCGCGGCCACGACGAGCGCGCGCCGAAGGCCCGGCACGAAGCGCTGGCCGGCCACCTGAAGGCGCGGTATCCACGCGGACGGATCCGGCGGCGGCTCCGCGAGGAAGGTCGACCCGAGCGAGATCTGCCGGCCCGCGCGGACGAGGGTGAAGAGGGCGCCGTCGCTACCCGCACCCGCGGCCACGGCCTCCACCCCCGCCTCCTCGAGCGCGTGAGTGGGCGGATCGTCCATCTGCACGTCGGCAACCACGCCCCAGACCGGGACGATCGGCTGCCACGCGCGCGTCGGGTCGATCAGCTCGGGCGTCCACGGCCCCGCCGCCACGAGCACCGCGCCGGCCGGCCGGCGCACACCCGCCGAGAGCACCCCGCGCGCACGTCCGGAGGTGGCCCACGGCCAGGCCGTCTCACCCTCGTGGAAGCGCGCGCCCGCGGCGAACGCGCGCCGCGCGAAGGCGCGCGTGGCCGCCATCGGCCCGACCGGATAGCCCGTCTCGAGCCGGCACGCCCACAGGCCCTCCGCGACGCTCGGCTCGAGCTCGCGGACCGACCCGGGATCGAGCAGTGCCGCCTCGAGCTCGGGACACTCGCGCGCGATCTCGGCGACGGCGGGCTCGAGCGACGCGGCGTCGGGCGCGAGCATCAGCACCCCGGCGGGCTGCTCCGGGAGATCGAAATCGTCGAGCTCGCGGTAGTGGGCGAGCGTCTCCGTGTGCAGCTCGGCCATCACGGGATCGAACGGGTGCTGGATCGAGCCGGAGTTCCGGCCCGACGCCGCCGAGCCCACCTCCTCGCGCTCGTAGACCTCCACGGTCGCGCCCGCCTCCGCCAGGAAGGCGGCCGCGGCGCAGCCGACGATCCCGCCGCCGACGATGGCCACGTCCGCTGGGGCGCTCACCTCGCGCTCGCGTAGTCCACGATCGACTTGTCGATCAGCCACTCGACGGGCGCCCTGTCGTCCGTGTAGACCTCGCCGCCGCGCAGCGGCGCCTCGAGCCGGTCCGAGGCCGCGGCCGCGGTGGGCCGAAGCGCCGCCGGAAGGCTCGGCACCGCACGGCGCAGGCGCTCCGCGGACAGCGGCGACCCGCTCGCCACGAGCAGCGTGTTGGTGTCCTCGATCGGGTCGCGCATCACGTGCGGGAAGACCTCGCCGATCGTCGCCGTGAGCACGCGCTCGAGCTGGTCCTCGCCCTCCGGATGGCCCACGTTCACGATCAGCGCACCGCCCGGCGCGAGCCGGTCGCGCACGGTCTCGAAGAACTCGACCGTTGTCAGGTAGAAGGGGATGTAGGGCTGCCGGTAGGCGTCCACCGAGATCACGTCGTAGCGCGCGTCGATGCGCCGCAGGAACGGCCGCGCGTCCTCGTGGTAGAGGTGTAGGCGCGGGTTGTTCATGTCGAAGTACCTGCGGCCGATCTCCGACAGCTCGGCGTCGATCTCCACGCCGTCCACGCGCGTGGAAGGGAAGAACTGCTCGTACGCGCGCGAGGTCGTGCCCGCGGCGTTGCCGAGGATCGCGACCCGCCGGGGCACGGTCGTCCGCGCCGCGAAGTGGTCCACGAGGTGCCCGTCCCAGGTGTCGCCCGTGAGCACCGACGAGGGGTTCAGTGGCCCGCCCGGGCCCGCGTCGCACTCGGCGGCGCAGATCGAGTGCTGCGCCTGCCCCTCGTTCAGCTCGAGCGTCCGCTCGCCGCTCGGATACTCCACGACGCGCGCGTACTGGTACTCCGTCTCCGCCTCGTGGATCACCCGGCCGCCGTCCTCGGTGCTTGCCTTGAGCGTCCCGACCGGCAGGGCGATCAGCACCGCGATCGCGGCCGGTGCGAGCGCCCAGCGCCGCAGCGGACGAAGGCCGAGCACCGCGACGATCGCGATCGCGAGCGCGAACACCAGGAACGTCCGGCGGGTGCCGAAGACCGGGATCAGGAGCAGCGCGGACAGGAGCGTGCCGAGCAGGGAGCCGGCTGTGGAGAGCGCGTACAGGCGGCCGGCAACCGTGCCCGCCTCCTCGACGGATCGCACTCCGAGCCGGATCGCCCAGGGCGAGACCGTGCCCAGGAGGAGCACCGGGATCGCCACGAGCACGAGCACCGCGGCCAGCGAGCCGACGAACGCGCCGGCCGAGATCTGGTCGAGGGCGTCGACGGCGACGCCCAGCAGCGGGTCCGCCACGAACGGCACCGCCGCCAGGAGCAGGGCCGCGGCGAGCGCCGTCATGCAGAGCGCGCGCATGTTCGGATGCCTGTCCGCGAGCCGCCCGCCGAGCCAGTAGCCGACCGACAGCGCCACCAGCACGATCCCGATCGTGTTCGCCCAGACGATCGTCGATGCGCCGAAGTACGGGGCGAGGAGCCGCACGGCCGCGATCTCCGCGCCGAGCGAGCCCGTCCCCACCGTGAAGACGAGAAGCGGAAGAGGCGGCATGCGCCACGCAGCGTAGTGAGGCCTTCCCGGCCGCCGACCCTACATCCGGGGGCGGGGCTAGTCTCGCCCGCGATGGACCTCGCCGCTGCGGACCGCGCCTACCTCTGGCACCCGTTCACGCAGCAGCGCGGCTGGGCGCGGGAAGACCCGGTCGTCGTCGAGCGCGGCGAGGGCACCGACCTGATCGACACCGACGGCAACCGCTACATCGACGGCGTGTCGTCGCTCTGGTGCAACGTCCACGGGCACGCGCACCCGCGCATCGACGCCGCGGTCAGCGAGCAGCTCTCGAAGGTCGCCCACTCCACCATGCTCGGCCTCAGCCACCGCCCGGCCATCGAGCTGGCGCAGCGGCTCGTGGAGCTCGCGCCGCCCGGCCTCACGCGCGTGTTCTACTCCGACTCCGGCTCCACCGCCACGGAGATCGCGCTCAAGATGGCGTTCCAGTACTGGCGTCAGCGCGGCCAGGACCGGCGCCGCTTCGTGTCGCTCCGGATGGCCTACCACGGCGACACGATCGGCTCCGTGTCGGTCGGCGGCATCGACCTGTTCCACTCGCTCTACGAGCCGCTCCTGTTCGACACGCTCACCGCCGAGCCGGGCGACGCCGGGGACATGGACCGCGTGCTCTCCGAGCACGCCGGCGAGGTGGCCGCCGTGATCATGGAGCCGCTCGTGCAGGGCGCGGCGGGGATGCTCGTGCACCCGCCGGGCTACCTGCGCGCGGTGCGCGACCTCTGCGACCGCCACGACGTGCTGCTCGTGCTCGACGAGGTGGCCACGGGCTTCGGCCGCACCGGGCGGATGTTCGCGTGCGAGCAGGAGGGCGTGGCGCCCGACCTGCTCTGCCTGGCGAAGGGCATCACGGGCGGCTACCTGCCGCTGGCCGCGACACTCGCCAGCGAGCGCATCTACGAGGGCTTCCTCGGCGAGCACGAGGAGTTCCGCACCTTCTTCCATGGGCACACCTACACGGGCAACCCGCTCGCCTGCGCGGCGGGCATCGCTTCGCTCGACGTGTTCCGCGAGGAGCGCACGCTCGAGCGACTCGCGCCGAAGATCGACCTCCTGGGCGAACTGCTCGCGCCTCTGGCGGAGCATCCGGCCGTGGCCGAGGTGAGGCGCTGCGGCTTCATGGCCGGCATCGAGCTTGTGGAGCACCCGCTGCCGGCGCGGATCGGGCATCGCGTGACGCTCGAGGCGCGCCGCCGTGGCGCGATCATCAGGCCGCTCGGCGACGTGGTGGTGCTGATGCCGCCGCTCTCGATCGCGCGCGACGAGCTCATCCGCCTGGTGG
>DASYMP010000070.1:0-8453 GCA_036009005.1 Thermoleophilaceae bacterium
GACGGTCCCGCCGAGGTAGTCGCCACGGCGCTCGCGCCGGATCACCGAGTCGTAGATCGCGCCGGTGGTCACGTTGGACCCGCGGCTGGCGTTGACGTCGGTGAAGCGCTCGTAGTGGCCGAGGTCGAGGTCGGTCTCAGAGCCGTCCTCGGTGACGAACACCTCGCCGTGCTGGAACGGGCTCATCGTGCCCGGGTCCACGTTGATGTACGGGTCGAACTTCTGGATCGTCACGGAGAGTCCGCGAGCCACCAGCAGCCGGCCGAGCGACGCGGCGGCGATGCCCTTCCCGAGTGCGGAGACGACGCCGCCGGTGATGAAGATAAAGCGGGTTTCCGGGCGGCTCTCGGGCATCAAGTCTCTGGGAAGTCGAGTGTACTCATCTGCCCGGCGGACGACCTGCTCGCGCTCATGCGGCGGCCAGGAGCTCCTCGGCGTGCCGCCTGGCAGCCGTGTCCGATGCCTCCGCGCCGAGCATCCGGCACAGCTCCGCCACCACGCCGTCGCCGTCGAGCGGCTCGACCGTGGTGAGTGCGGTGTCGGGGGCCGCCGACTTCTCGATGCGGAAATGGGCGCCCGCGAGCGCGGCGATCTGCGGCAGGTGCGTGATGCAGAGCACCTGACGATCCTCCGCGAGCGCCCGGAGCCGCTCGCCGACCGCCCGGGCGGTCTGGCCGCCCACGCCGGCGTCCACCTCGTCGAACACGAGCGCGCGCGACTCCCCCGCGCCCGCGACGGTCATCAGCGCGAGCATCACGCGCGAGAGCTCGCCGCCGGAGGCGGCCTCGCGAATCGACGCGGCAGGGACACCCGGGTTGGGAGCGAGCATGAACTCGACCCGCTCGGCACCGGTCGGCCCGATCTCCGGCGCGCCGTCCCCGCGCGGCTCGAGCACGACCTCGAACGACGCGCCCTCCATCGCCAGGGCGGCCAGCTCGTCGCGTACGGCGGCCGCGAGGCGCGGCGCGGCCTTCTCGCGGGCGGCGCTCAGGCGTGCCGCCAGCTTGTCGCGCTCCGTGCGCGCCTTGGCGAGCGCGGCCTCGGCGCGCTCGGTCTCCACCTCGGCCTGTTCGAGACGGCTCCGCTCGGCGCGGCAGCGCTCCGCGTGGGCCAGCACCGCCGTGACGCTGCCGCCGTGCTTGCGCTCGAGCCTGTCGTAGAGCTCGAGGCGCTCCTCGACCACGTCGAGCCGGCCCGGTTCGGATTCGAGCGAGTCGGTGTAGCGGCGCAGATCGGCCCCCAGCTCCTCGGCCTCGAGGCGAAGCGTCGTGAGCCGCGCCGCGAGCGCGTCCATCTCGGCATCGGCTCCGTCCACCGGCTGAGCGGCCTGCTCCGCCGCCGCCAGCAGCATCCCGACCCCGGAACCCTCGCCGCTCGGCGAGATCGCCTCCGCGCCCGCGCCCGCGGCCGCGAGCAGCCCGTCCAGCGCGCGCAGCCTGGCGCGCTCGGCGCCCAGCGCCTCGCGCTCCTCCTCGCTCGGGTCGAGCGCCTCTATCTCCTCGATCTCGAACGCCAGCAGGTCGAGATCGCGGTCGCGCGTGCCCGCGCGCTCGCGCAGCTCCTCCAGCGTGCGCGCGAGCTCGCGCATGCGGGCGTGGGCTCCCGCGAGCGAGGCGCGCAGCTCGAGCTGGTCGCGCCCGCAGAAGCCGTCGAGCAGGTCGAGCTGCGCCGACGCCAGCGTGAGCCGGCGGTGCTCGTGCTGCCCGAAGAAGGCAACGAGCCGGCCGCCCAGCGCCTGAAGGTCGGCCGCGGTGGCCGAGCGCCCCTGGACGAAGGCGCGCGTGCGGCCCTCCGCGCTCACGCGCCGGGCGAGCACGATCTCCTCGAGCTCCTCCCCCACCCGCTCGCGCAGATCGGCCAGCTCGGGCTCCTCGAGCAGCCCCGGCGGAAGCTCGAACACGCCCTCCACGTACGCCTCGGGCGCTCCGGGCCGGACGATGCCGGAGCGCGCCTTGCCGCCGAGCAGCAGGTCGAGGGCGTGCGCGAGCACGGTCTTGCCGGCGCCCGTCTCCCCCGTGATTGCCGTGAGGCCGTCACCCGGCCGCAGCTCGGCCCGCTCGATCAGGAGCAGGTTCTCTATCCGCAGCTCGAGCAGCACCGTGCAGGTGTACCAGCGGCACCCGACGGAGCGCCATGAGCGTGACGGACTAGTTGGCCAGGCGGCCGAACTTGTCGCGCAGGCGGTGGTAGAAGTTCGCGCCCGGCAGCTGGGCCAGCTGAGCGCAGCCCGGCTCGAAGCGGATGGTGATCGTGTCCTCGCGCGGGAGCATGCAGACCGAGCGCCCGTCCGTCGTCATCTCCACATCCTCCTCGCGCGAGCGGTTCGTGACGGCGAGCGTGTCGGTCGGGGCGACGACGAGCGCGCGCGCCGTGAGCGTGTGCGGCGCGATGAAGGAGACGACGTAGCCCTCCACGCCCCAGGCAAGCACCGGCCCGCCGTTGGCGAGGTTGTAGCCGGTGGAGCCGGCGGGAGTGGCCACCACGAGGCCATCGCAGCGCACCTCGCCGAGCTCCTCGTCCTGCACCGAGTAGGCCAGCTCGGCGACGCGGCCGGTGTCGCGGCGGTGGAACGAGACGTCGTTCATGCCCACGTGGTCGCCGCTCGAGGTGGTGGCCACGAGGCCGGGCAGGTGCATCACGTCGAACTCGCCGTTCAGCGCGAGCTCCACGCCATCGTCGAGCTCGTCGGGCTCGATCGTCGCCAGGAAGCCGATCGTGCCGTAGTTCACCGCGAAGACGGGCACCTCGCGCCCCGCGTAGCGACGGAGCGTGGTGAGGATCGTGCCGTCTCCGCCGAGCACCAGGGCGAGGTCGGTGTCGCCGCCCGGCTCGGCGCCGAGCACCACGCCGTCCTGCGCCTCTATGCCGTGCTTCTCCACCTCGTCCTGCGGCACCCGCACCTCGGCGCCCGCCCCCCGAGCGAGCTCGATCACCCGGCGCAGCGCGGCGCCGGTCTGCTCGGGCCGGGCGTGGCTGAAGACGGTCACGTTCACGGCTCGGCCCTTCTCGCGGCGGCGTCGAGATCCTCCATGGCGCCCTCGCGCCCCGGCTCGGCGATCCACACGAACGTCTCGAGGTTGCCCGCCGGCCCGGGCAGGCCCGACGAGGCGTAGCCGAGCACGGACAGGCCGAGCTCCGACCGGGCGAACTCCCCCACCGCGATCAGCGCCGAGCGCCGATCGTCCGCGGAGCGCACCACTCCGCCCTTGCCCACCCGCTCGCGCCCCACCTCGAACTGCGGCTTGACCATCGCCAGCAGGTCGAAGCGCGGCGCCGCGACGCTCGCCACGGCGGGGAGCACCTTGGTGAGGGAGATGAAGGAGAGGTCGGCCACGATCAGGTCCGGCGCGTATGGCAGCTCGCCCGGAGCGAGCGAGCGAGCGTTGCGCCGCTCCACCACGATGACGCGCTCGTCGTTGCGAAGCCGCCAGTGGAACTCGCCGTAGGCCACGTCGAGTGCGATCACGGACTCCGCTCCGCGCTGGAGCAGGACGTCGGTGAAGCCGCCGGTGGAGGCGCCCACGTCGAGCGCGCGGCGGCCGGCCGGGTCGATCCCCAGCGCGTCGAGCGCGTTCGCCAGCTTCACGCCCCCGCGCGAGACGTACGGCGGCGGCTCGGTCACGGCCACGTCGGCCTCGTCGGGCACCAGCTCGCCCGGCTTCACAGCGGGGCGACCGGCCACGCGCACGTCGCCCGCGATCACAGCCGCGGCGGCACGCGAGCGCGATTCGTACAGGCCGCGCTCGGCGAGCAGGGTGTCGAGCCGCCGCTTGGCCACGGCGGGAGAGTACCCCGCCACGGCGAACCAGCGGGCATGACGACCCTGTTCGTGGGCCTGGCCGGCACCCTCGGCGTGCTCGCCAGGTACGGCATCTCGCGCATCACGCTGCACACGGACGCGCTCGTCTGGTCCACGGTCGCCGTCAACGTGGCGGGCAGCTTCCTGCTCGGCCTGCTGGTCGCGAGCCACTGGTTCGAGCGCGACGCGCGCGAGGCGCTCGGGATCGGCTTCCTGGGCGGATTCACCACGTTCTCGACGTTCTCCGTGCAGATCGTGATGGAGGTCGACGCGGGCGAGCCCGGCAGAGCCGCCGGCTACCTGCTCGCCTCCGTGGTGGGCGGCATCGCGGCCGCCGCGCTGGGCTATTCGCTGGGCCGCAAGCTGGCCTAGCCGTCCTGTGTGAGCCACCTCACACACCCCGGGCCGGGTCGGGGTAATTTCGATTCAGATGAGCCGCTCAGCCGTCATCGGACACGCCCTCCGCGCCGCGCTCCTCGTGGTTGCCGGAAGCGCGTTGATCGCCGGGCCGTTCCTGCTCGGGCTGGACGCCGGTCCGCTCGTGACCGGCGTGCTCGTGGGCTCGATCGCGATCGCGCTTGGGCTGGCCGGCACCGAGCCCGGTGCGCGCGGCAGCCTTCCGCTGTCGGCTCAGGCGGTCTACGACCGCGGGCTCGCGCTCGGACTGCTCGTCTCGGCGGTCATCTTCGCGCTGTTCGGCGAGCTCGAGGCGATGGGCCTGTTCGCGGCCGCCGGGCTCGCGGCGCTCGTGATGACCTCGGTCACCCGCTACAGCGCCGGCACAGCCTGACAAAGACTTCCTCTCACAGATCACATACGCAGTACTCCTCCCTCTAGAAATGGCTCCGCTCTCCCGGCGGGGCCGTTTCTTATTCTTGGGGCGTGTCGCGCTACGAGAGTCGCCTTCGCTGGACCGGCTCGACGGGGCTCGGGTGGGAGGGCTACGAGCGGGAGCACACCGTCACGGCGCCGCCGGCCGAGCAGGAGATTCGGGTCACGACCGGTGAGTCACACGGCGATCCGAGTGTCCTGAACCCTGAGCAGCTGCTCCTGATGTCCGCCTCCTCGTGCCAGATGCTGTGGTTTCTCCACCTCGCGGCGAAGGCGCGGGTCGACGTCGTGGGCTACGACGACGACGCCACGGCGCTCATGCCGGAGGACGCCCAGCCCGTGCGCATCACGGAGATCACGCTGCGGCCGCGGATACGTGTGAGCGGCGACGTGAACGAGGAGCGCATCCGGAAGCTCGTGGACACCGCGCACGAACACTGCTTCATCGCCAACAGCCTCAACTGCTCGATGAGTATCGAGTTCTCGGTCGAACCCGTTGTAGCCTGATCCGCGATGCCTGCTCCGGAACTGCTTCACAACCTGCTCACCGCCCCCGGCCCGCCCGGGCACGAGAGCGAGCCGGCGCGCGTGTGGCGCAAGGCCGCGGAGGCGTTCGCCGACGAGGTGACCACCGACACGCTCGGCACCACGGTCGCGCGCGTCAACGGCAGCGGCGAGCGGCCGCTGATGGCGGTGGTCGGGCACATCGACGAGATCGGCCTGCTGGTGAGCCACGTGAGCGACAAGGGCTACCTGCACGTCGTGCAGTCCGGCGGCTGGGACGCCCAGGTGCTCGTGGGGCAGCGCGTGCAGGTGTTCACGCGCGATGGGATCGTCCCGGGAGTGGTGGGCCGCAAGCCGCCCCACCTCACCGACGCCGACGAGCGCAAGAAGGCCGTCGAGCTGAAGAACCTGCACGTGGACATCGGCGCGCGCGACGGCGACGAGGCCCGCTCGCTCGTGTCGGTGGGCGACCACGCGCTGATCGCGGCCGAGCCGCTCGACCTGCCGAACGGGCGGCTCGCCTCACGCGCGCTCGACAACCGGCTCGGCGTGTTCGTGGCGATCGAGGTGGCGCGGCGGGTCAAGGAGGCCGGCGGCAACGCCGGCCCGGTGGCGGGCGTGGCCGCGGTGCAGGAGGAGATCGGCGCGCACGGGGCGCGCGTCATGGCGTACAGCCTCGAGCCGGACCTGGCCGTGGTCGTGGACGTGACGCACGCCACCGACGCCCCCGGGGTCGACCCGGGCGAGGTGGGCGACCACGGACTCGGGAGCGGGCCGGTGATCACGCGCGGCGCGATCGTGAGCCGCGCGGTGAACGACCTGCTCGACGATGTGGCCGCCGCCGAGGGAATCGCGTGTGCGACCGAGGCGTCCGGGCGCCAGACGGGCACCGACGCCGACACGGTGCACCTGAGCCGCACGGGCGTGGCCACGGCCGTCGTCTCGATTCCGCTCCGCTACATGCATTCCCCGGTCGAGCTCGTGGACCTCGCGGACGTGGAGGCCGTGATCAGGCTGCTCACCGCGCTGGCGCTGCACCTCGAGCCGGACACGAGCCTCGCGCGCTGGTAGCGCGCGTACCGCCCGGGTACGGGCGACAGATGCACGACAACGGCATCCACTGGGTCGAGGACTCGTACACCAACTACTTCCTGGTGGAGGACGGCGACCGCGTGACGGTCGTCGACGCCGGCCACCCGTCGTCCTGGGACTCGTTCCAGGGCGCCCTGCGGCGGATCGGCCGCTCGACCGACGACGTGGACGCGATCGTGCTCACCCACGGGCACTTCGACCACGTCGGCTTCGCCGAGCGCGCGCGGCGGGAGCTCGACATCCCGGTGTGGGTGCACGAGAACGACGTGCCGCTCACGAAGCACCCTTGGCGCTACGACCACGAGCGGCCGCGCAGCCTCTACCTCGCGACGCAGCCGCGGGCGCTCCCGATCGTGGCGGCGTACGTGAAGAGCCGCTCGTTCTGGGCGCCGCCCGTCCGCGAGGTGAAGCGCTTCACCGACGGGTCGCTGCCGGTCACCGGGTCGCCGCGGGTGATCCCGACCCCGGGGCATACGCATGGACACTGCGCGCTCCACTTCCCCGACCGTGACGCGGTGATCGTCGGCGACGCGTTCGTGACGCTCGATCCGTACACCGCGCGGCGGGGCCCTCGGGTGGTGGCCCGTGCGGCGACGGCGGATAGCGAGCGAGCGCTGGCCACGCTCGACGTGCTCGCCGAGACGGAGGCGCGGACGGCGTTCGTGGGGCACGGCGAGCCCTGGACCCGGGGCGTCGAGGCGGCCTGCGAGCAGGCGAAGCGCGCGGGCGTGGCCTAGGCCGGCCGCTAGGCCAGCGAGGGCTCGAGCACTGCCTGGGCCACGCGCTCGGCCACTGCCTCGGGCGTGAGCCCGACCTCCTCGCGCAGCAGAGCGGGCTTGCCGTGGGTCACGTAGCGGTCGGGCAGGCCGAAGCGCATCACGCGGGTGCTGCCGAGCAGGTCGCGGTCGGCGAGGTGCTCGAGCACCCCTGAGCCGAAGCCGCCGGCGAGCACGTTCTCCTCCACGGTCACGAGCAGGTCATGCTCGGCCGCGAGCCGCTCCACCAGCTCGGCGTCGAGCGGCTTCGCGAAGCGGGCGTCGGCCACGGTCGCGTCGATCCCGTGCTCCTCGGCGAGCAGGCCCGCCGCTCCGAGCGCCACGCTGGCTCCGTAGCCGTAGCCGAGGAGCGCCACGGTCTCGCCCTCGTGCAGCAGCTCGCCGCGGCCGATCTCGATCGGCTCCGGGCGCGCCGGCAGCTCCACGCCCTCGGCCTCGCCGCGCGGGTAGCGCAACGCCACCGGGCCGTCGTCGTAGACGAGCGCGGTGTGGAGCATGTTGACGAGCGCCGCCTCGTCGCGCGGGGCCATCTGGACCATGTGCGGCAGGCAGCGCAGGTAGGAGATGTCGAACGCGCCGTGATGGGTCGGGCCGTCGTCGCCCACAAGGCCGGCGCGATCCATTGCGAACACCACGTTCAGCTTCTGGAGGCAGATGTCGTGGACGATCTGGTCGTAGCCGCGCTGGAGGAAGGTCGAGTAGATCGCGGCCACCGGCTTTGCCCCCTCGAGCGCCAGGCCGGCCGCGAACAGCACCGCGTGCTGCTCGGCGATCCCCACGTCGTAATAGCGCTCGGGGAGCGCCTTCTGGAGCAGGTTGAGGCCAGTTCCCGAGTTCATTGCGGCGGTGATGCCCATCACGCGCTTGTCGCGGCGGCACTCCTCCACGAGCGCCTCGCCGAAGACCGTCGTGTACTGGGGCGGCGCGGCCTTCGTGAACTTGGCGGTGGGGCTCGGGCTCTTCTTGGGGGCCGCGGCGCCGTTCACGACCGAGCCCGGCTTCGCCGCGTGCCACTGCTCCATGCCCTCGAGCCCGCCCTCCTCGGCGGGAACGAAGCCCTTGCCCTTCACGGTCTTGCAGTGCACCACGACCGGCCGGTCGGCCTCGAGGGCCTCGCCGATCGCCTGGCGCAGCGCCTTCACGTCGTGGCCGTCGATCACGCCGACGTACGCGAGGTCGAGCTCCTCGAAGAAGAGGCCAGGCGCCCAGTAGGCCTTGAGCGACTCCTTCAGGATCGGTCCCAGCCGCTCGATCTTGCTGCCGATGCCGGCGGGCAGCTTTGTGAGCGTCTCCTCGGCGTCCTCACGCGCGTGGTACAGCTTCGGATTCAGGCGCATGCGGTTGAAGAGCCGCGAGAGGGCGCCGACGTTCGGGGCGATCGACATGCCGTTGTCGTTCACGACGATCACCATCGGCATGTCCAGGCCGCCGGCGTTCAGCAGTGCCTCGAA
>DASYMP010000071.1:0-2121 GCA_036009005.1 Thermoleophilaceae bacterium
CCGGGGTGTCGCCGCCGGGGTCGGCCAGGGGTTGCAGCTCCGTCCACACCTGCTCCGCCATGTCGCGCACGCTCGCGGGCACGTCGAGCTCGTCCCAGCGGATGCGGTTGCGGTGGAGCGTGGGGTCCACGAACTTGTCGACCCCCGGGAAGCGCTCGCGCAGGTTGCCGCCGGTGAGCGTCGGCAGCTCGAGCAGCTCTGCCATCCGGCCGATCTCGCGCGGCCAGTCGTCGAGCAGGTCCTCGTAGCGCACGAACGCGCGCCTCGATCCGCGGGTGGCATGCTCGGTCTCGAGCGTGATGTTCACCCACGCCGCGGCGCGGCTCGCGGGTGACTGCCAGTCGCCGTACGACTTGGCGGCGCTCGCGAGGATCTCGGCGGGGTGGCGCAGCATCGTCACGTAGCGCGCCTCCACACCGAGGTCGGCGGAGCTGCGCGTCCAGAGCGGCAGGAACCAGCCCGTGCGCGGGTCCTTGACCACCACCGAGTCGGCCTCCTCGAGCTGGCCGCCGAGCCACTCGCTCAGCTCGGCCTGCGTGGCGGGGTCCTCCGCCGCGTCCGCCGTGCTCTCGAAGGCCTTCGGGCGCGAGTCGTTCACCGTCACCCGGCGGGCCTGCAGCAGCTTCGAGTGGAAGTCGACGGCCCAGCGCGGCTCGCTGAACCCGCGCGGGTTGGTGTCGTCGGCCTTGACCTCGGGCTGGGGAACGTGGAAGCCGAGCTGGGCGAGAATGCCGGTCAGCAGGCTCGTGCCGCTGCGCCCGACGCCCACCACGAGCACCAGCCGCCGCTCTTCGCGTGCGTTCATCCGACCACCGCCGGCTCCGGCTTAGCCGCGACCTCGCGCTCGCCGAACCACACGCGGCGCACCACCCGCTCGGCCGCGTTTCCGTCATCGAGCGAGCAGAAGCGCGCTCGGAAGGCGGCGCGCGCGTCCGGCGCGGTGTCGCCCGCGCGGATCGCCTCCACCACCTCCGCCTCGGTGCGCGTGATCGGCCCCGGCGGCTCCTCCATCAGGTCGAAGTAGGTGCCGCGCAGCCTGCGGTACACGTCCCAGTCGGGCGCGTGGATCACGATCGGCCTGTCGAGCACGCTGTAATCGAACATGATCGAGGAGTAGTCGGTCACGAGCACGTCGGCGGCCAGCATCAGCTCCTCTACGGAGGGGTGGGCCGACACGTCGCGCACCTCGCCGTGGCTGCGGGCCGTGTCCTCGTAGAAGTAGTGCGCGCGGGCGAGGACCACGTGGCCGGGGCCCAGCTCGTCCGCGACCGAGCCCGCGTCCAGCACCGGCACGTAGCCGTCCTGGTACTCGCGGTGGGTGGGGGCGTACAGCACGGCCGTCTGCTCCGGCGCGATGCCCAGCTCGTCCCTGATCCGGCGCACGTCCTCCTCGGTCGCGGTCGAGAGCACGTCGTTGCGCGGGTAGCCCGACTCGATCGACTCGTAGCGCAGCGGATAGGCGTGCTCCCACACGAGGGTCGAGAAGACGTTCTGCGACACGCTGTAGTCCCAGCGCGCACAGCGCCTGAGCAACGCGCCGAAGTCCATCCGCTCGCCCGCGACGGCCGACTGCTGCTGGTCGAGGCCCATCTTCTTGAGCGGCGTGCCGTGGTGGGTCATCACGTGGGTGCTGCCTTCGCGCTTGACGAGGTGGTTCGGGAAGTTGACGTTGTTCACGAAGTAGCGCGCCCGGGCGATCGTCTCGTAGTACTCCGGCGTGCGCGCCACCACGTACTCGACCCCGGGTGGCAGCGAGTCGACGGCGTCCCGCTTCACGACCCACACGCCGCGCATGCCGGGCACGAGCTCGCGCGCCTTCTCGTAGATCGCCCGCGGGTTGCACGAGTACGCCGAATACCAGTAGGCGCCGAAGACCGCGAGGTTCGGGTCGAGCGGCCGGCGCAGCTGCGCGCGGTAGTGACGCTGGAGGCTCGCGCGCCGCAGGCTCGCCTTCGTGCGCCCGGCCCGCTTGCGCACGGCCCTGCGGGCCTTCCCGGCCTCACCGCGGGCGCGGAACGAGGCGTAGCTCCGGCCCGGGAATGCTCGTTTGAAGAAGTCGGCGCGCTGACCGGGTGGGACCCGGTCGAGCAGCGTCAGCAGGTGGCGGCGCATCGCGGGTCG
>DASYMP010000072.1:0-5076 GCA_036009005.1 Thermoleophilaceae bacterium
TTCAACCGCGAGGCGTTCTCGGAGTTCGGCGCGGCCGAGAGCCTCGACCAGCTGGCCGAGCAGCTCGGCTTCCCGTTCGTCCTGAAGCCGGCACGGCAGGGGTCGTCGCTCGGCATCAAGTTCGTGGAGACGCCCGAGGAGTTCAGCCCGGCGATCGTCGGGGCGCTCGGCTACGACGATCGCGTGCTGATCGAGCGCTACGTCGCGGGCCGCGAGCTGGCGGTGACCGTGCTCGGTCCCGCGGACGCGCCTGACGTGCTCCCCGTGATCGAGATCGAGACCGACGAGCCCTTCTACAGCTTCCGCGCCCACTACGACCCGGGCGCCGCGACGATGAGCGAGGCCGAGCTGCCGGACGAGCTCCGGGAGCGCGTGGAGACCGTGGCGGCGCAGGCCTACAGCGCGGCCGGCTGCCGCGACCTCGGCCGCGTGGACCTGATCCTCGACGACGAGAGCGTCCCGCAGATCCTCGAGATCAACACGATCCCGGGGCTCACCGAGACGGGGCCCACGCGCTACGCCGCGCAGGCGGCCGGCATGGAGTTCAGCGACCTGATCGCGCGCGTGATCTCGCGGGTCACCGCGACATGAGACGCGCCACGGCGTCGCCGAGCAGCGCGCCCGCCACGACGTCCGAGGGGTAGTGCACGCCGAGATAGGGACGCGACACCGCCATCAGGGCGGCGGTCGCGCGCAGCGGCGCGGGCGGCAGGCCCGCCGCCGCCAGCGCATGAGCGCCCGCGAACGAGGTGGAGGCGTGCGCCGAGGGATACGAGCGCCCGGAGAGCACCGGCGTGAGCGCGGGCAGCTCCTCCTCGAGCAGCGGGCGAGCGCGGCGCACGACGTACTTCACCGCCGTGTTCAGGAGCAGCGTCAGGAGCACGATCTCCATCGCGCGCACGTAATCGTCGCGCCGGCGCGCGCTGAGCGTGCCGCCAACCACCGCGATCAGGTTCCACAGCAGGCCGTTCTCGCCGGCCCGCGCAAGCCGGATCAGCGCCGCCTCGACCGCCGGCGTGTGCCCGCTCGTACGCAGCAGGCGCAGCAGCCGCAGGTCCAGCGCGGCCAGCTGCTTCAACGCTAGAACGCCATGCCTGCGCACCGGGCACCGCCCGGTGCTGGGCTAGAAGCCGACACGGTGCTCTTCGGTGTCGAGCCGCACGTAGACGACCTGCGAGAGGTCGATGTGCACGTCCGAGTCCTGCGTCGTGAGCTCGAACCAGCGCTCCGCGCTCGAGTCGGACAGCGCCTTGCGGAAGGCGTCGTGCACGTCCTGGCTCACTCGCACGGACAGGACCTGCCCGCCCTGGAAGCCGATGTCGATACGTCGGGGGGTGTCAGCCATCAATGGCCCTCCGGGGCCTCGACCAGCTCGGTGAGCACTCCGCCGGTCGACTTCGGGTGCAGAAAGGCAACGCGGCTGCCGCGCATGCCGATGCGCGGCTGTTCGTCGATCAGCCGCAGGCCGGCGCCGCGCACGGCCTCGAGGGCCGAGTCGATGTCGTCGGTCGCGTAGGCCACGTGGTGAAGGCCGGGACCGCTCCTCGCGAGGAACTTCCCGACCGCCGTGTCCGGCCCGAGCGGGCGCAGCAGCTCCACGTGGCCGTCGCCGACGCCGAGCAGCACGGCCTCGACGCCCTGGTCCTCGACGGTCTCGCGGTACTGGAGCTCCATGTCGAAGCGCTCGCCGTAGAGGGCGATCGACTCGTCGAGGTCCTCGACCGCGACGCCGATGTGATCTATGCGTTCGAACACGGGGTGAGCAGAATACGCACATGACCGTGAACATCGAGAGGGCTGTCTTCGACGAGCCAGGCAGGCCGGCGCCGAGCGCCTCGGCCTCAGTCTCTGGCAGGTCGAGCCCGGCGAGGCAGCCTACCCCTACCACCTCCACCTCACCGAGGAGGAGATCGTCGTGGTGCTGGAGGGAACGCCGAGCCTGCGCACACCCGATGGCTGGCGCGAGCTGGAGCAGGGCGAGGTCGTGAGCTTCCTGCGCGGCGAGGACGGTGCCCACCAGATCGTGAACCGAAGCGCCGGGACCGTGCGCTTCCTCGCCTTCAGCCCGAGCGGCGAGCCGGACGTCGTCATCCAGCCCGACTCCGGCAAGGTCGGCGCGTTCGAGCGCCTGCCGGACGGCGGCGGGATGAAGCTCTGGTTCCGGAGCGAGGACGAAAGGGACTACTACGACGGTGAGTCGCCGCCGGGCTGACCCTCGAGCCGCTCCGCGGCCGCCACGCGCGCCGGGCCTGGCTCGACCGGCACGACGGGCGAGCGCCCGTTCGTGGAGCCGCCATCGCCGCCGCCGCGATAGGCGCCCACGAGCCGCTCGATGTCGTCGCGCTCGAGCACCTCTTGCTCGAGCAGCGTGTGCGCCAGCGACTCGAGCAGCGGCAGGTTGTCCGCCACAATCTTCATCGCCCGCCGGTGCGCAAGGTCGGTCAGGTACTGCTGCTCCTCGTCGACCTGGCGGCGCGTGTAGTCCGACATCGAGTAGTCGTCCGCGGGCAGCTGCTTGGAGTTCAGCTCCGTGCCCATGCCGTACAGGGTGACCATCGAGCGGCTGATCTCGTGCACCTTGCGAAGGTCGTCGGCCGCGCCCGTCGTGATCTCACCGAAGACGAGGTGCTCGGTCACGCGACCGCCGAGCAGCACGACCATGTAGTCGAGCAGCTCCTCCTTCGTCTTCAGGTAGCGATCCTCCTCGGGGAGGTTCAGGGTGTACCCGAGCGCCTTGCCGCGCGGGATGATCGAGATGCGGTGGACCTTCTCCACCGACGCGAGCAGCTCCGAGCAGAGCGCGTGGCCGGCCTCGTGATACGCGACGACCTTCTTCTCGTGCACGGTGATCACGCGGCGCGACTGCATCCCCGCCACCACGCGCTCGAGAGCCGACTGGAAGTCCTTGGTCATCAGCGAGTCGCGGTGCTCGCGCCCCGCGAAGATCGCGGCCTCGTTGCAGATGTTGGCGAGATCCGCGCCCGTCATGCCGCTCGTCTGGCGCGCGATCGCCTCCATGTCCACGTCCTCCGCGAGCGGCTTGTCGCGCGTGTGAACGGCGAGCACGTTGCGGCGCCCCTTCAGGTCCGGGGGCGTCACGAGGATCTGGCGGTCGAAACGGCCCGGGCGCAGCAGCGCCGGGTCGAGCTTCTCGAGCAGGTTCGAGGCGGCGATGACCACGACGCCGTCGGCGTCGCCGAAACCGTCGAGCTCCACGAGCAGCTGGTTGAGCGTCTGGTCCTTCTCGCCCGACACGTCGTTGCCGCGCGTGGCGCCCACGGCGTCGAGCTCGTCGATGAAGACGATCGCCGGCGCCGCCTTCCGCGCCTGGCGGAACAGGCGCCTGATGCGCGCCGCGCCGAGCCCGGCGAACATCTCGACGAACGACGAGGCCGACTGCGCGAAGAACTTCGCGTTGGACTCGTTGGCGACGGCCTTCGCGAGCAGCGTCTTGCCGGTGCCCGGCGGCCCGTGGAGCAGGATGCCCTTCGGCACCTTGGCGCCGAGCTTCTTGAAGCGCTTCGGGTCGCGCATGAACTCGACGACCTCGCGCAGCTCCTCCTTCGCCTCCTCCACTCCGGCGACGTCCTGCCAGCGCACCGAGCTGGACGAGGAGGGCGCGATCTCCTGCGGCTTCGTGCGCGGCATGTACTGCACCATCCACACGACCGCCAGCGCGATCAGGCCCATGAAGATGATCGGGAGCCACGTGAGCGCGAAGCTCTGGAGGTCCTTCCAGAAGCCGCCGTCGGCCTTGGCGGCCGCGGCGGTGGCCGAGGTGTCCGGCTGCACGCGGAAGGCGTCGGTGCCGTCCTCACGCGAGATCACGCGCGAGGGCGCGTCGAACTTCCAGCCGTCCGGCAGGTCGGCGTTCGGCGCCCGGAGGGCCGCGCGCAGCGCGTCGTTCGCGTCAGAGCAGTTGAGCTCGGAGCTGTCGAGCACCGTGATCTCGTACGGGCCGCTCGGCAGGCTCATCTCGCCGAGCTGCTGTGCCCGCGCCACCTCGAACGGAACGGTGCAGGCCGCCGATCCGCCCTGGGCCGCCGCCGCGGGCCCAGCCTGAAGCGCGAGGGCGAACAGCGCAGCGAGCAGCCATGTGCGGAGGGTCCGCCTCATCCAGTACCCCAATCGGCCGGACGGAGCATCTCCATGAGCCCTACGCCACCTTCTCTAGCCGCGGACTCGGTCTGAAGCGCCGGCCCGCCTTGGCGAGCTCGCGGCCCTCGAGCCTGACCACGTCCGCCGTGAAGTCGTTCGCTCCCTGCACGAGCGACGAGCCGACGCCGTACGCGTCGACCGGCGCCCCCTGCTCCTCGAAGCTCCGGATCTTCTGCGCGTCGAAGCCACCGGAGGCCACGATCCGGACGTGCCGGTGCCCGGCCTCGTCGAGCGCGGTGCGCACCCGCTCGACAAGCCTTGTGTTCACCCCGGTGGGCTTGAAGTCACCCATCTCGGGCCACAGCGAGCGGTCGACGAGCAGCTCCGAGGTGTCGAGCCGCACGCCCCAGAGGCGCTCCCCGAGCGCGTCCGCCACCTCGAGCGCCGTGCGCACGGAGTCGTTCTCGAAGTCCACGAGCACGGTCACGTTCATCTCGTCGGCGAAGCGGTCCGCCCAGGCGGTGGCGGCGGCCACGGTGTCGCCGTTGAAGGCGGCGATCAGGCCGTGGGGCACCGTGCCCACGCCGCGGCCGCCCCACCAGGAGGCCTGGGCGTCGGTGGACACGCCGATCGCGCCGGCCACGTGCGCGGCCCAGCCGTCACCGGTCTGGACGAGCCAGTGGTCGTGGCGCGCGGGAAAGAACAGGATCGGCTTGCCGTTCGCCGCGTCCACGACCTCCTGGACGTTGCTCATGATCCGCGTGCGCCGCGCGAGCGTTCCGAGGTAGACGGTCTCGAGGTGGGCGAACAGCGAGTAGTCGCCGTCGATCTGGAGCACCGGCTCCCACGGCTCGATCTCGTCCGCCTCGTGGAGCGCGTGTACCTCGAGGCCGCCCCAGCCGTCCGAGCAGAGCTTCAGGACCGCGATCGCCTCGTCGATTCCGCCGAGCACCGAGTGCTCCTTCTGGAACACCTGCA
>DASYMP010000073.1:0-3162 GCA_036009005.1 Thermoleophilaceae bacterium
ACCAACCTGATGGCCACGCTGTCCGTGACGGGGCTGCTGTGGGGCCCGGTGTTGCTCGAGCTGGGCGGCGGCGGCACCTGGCGCTGGCTCGACAACCCCGTGCTCGCGTGGATCGGCGCGCGCTCGTATGCGATCTACCTCTGGCACGTCGTCGTGATGGCGGAGCTCTACCCGGTCGTGCGCGGCATCGAGGGCTACCGCGTCGCGCTGCTCGCCCTGTTGCCGCTTGTGCTCGCGGGGTCCGCGCTCATGGCGGAGCTCTCCTGGAGGCTCGTCGAGCGCCCGGCCCTACGGCGCAAGGCACCGTGGCGCCAGCCCGGGGTGCGAGCGCCGGTCGCGCCCGAGCCCAGGACTGCCGCGGTCGCGGCGGGGGGCGTGGCGCCGTGACGCTCGCGGGAGGCGCCGCGAGCCTCAGCGGGCCGGCCGCCCTGCTCGCGCACGACCCGTGGCAGATGACGCTCGGCGAGCGGGCCGCGCTCGAGGGCCTGCTCGCGCGCCTGCGCCCGGCGCTCGCCGTGGAGATCGGGACGGCCGAGGGCGGGAGCACGCGCTGCCTGGCACGCCACTGCGCGGAGATCCACTCCTTCGACCTGGTTCACCCGGACGGGCTCGAGGCGGAGCTGCCGATGGTCACGACGCACACGGGCGACAGCCACGTGGAGCTCCCCGACTTCCTCCACCGGATGGCCGCGGAGGGTCGTACGGTCAACTTCGCGCTGGTCGACGGAGACCACACGGCGGCGGGCGTCCGCAGGGACATCGAGGACCTCGTCGGCTCGCCTGCGCTCGATAGCGCCGCGATCGTCTTCCACGACACCGCGAACGACGCGGTCCGTGCGGGGCTCGAGGAGGCAGCGCTCGGCGAGCACCCGTCGGTCGCGTACCTGGACCTCGACTTCGTGGCCGGCCACCTGAGCGCGACCGGCCCCTACGCGGGCCAGCTCTGGGGCGGACTCGGCCTCATGATCGTGGACGCCCGGCTGCGGGCGGAGCGGGGCTGGATTCCGCCGCACGACTTCTCCCCGGCCGGCGAGCTCCTGCGCATCGCCCGCGACCTGGGTCAGCGGCCGCCCCTGCCCGGCTAGGCGAGGCGGTGGTCGAGCACGCGCTCGAGACGCGCGCGCTCGCCGTCCACGGGCACGGCCTTCTCGAGGCTCATCTCGATCTTCCGGCCGTCGATCAAAAGCGACGCCACCTGGTTGTCGAACCAGGGGCCGTCGCCGACCATGCGCCAGCCCACGCCGGGGTCGCGCACGCCCGCCAGGCGCGCGAGCGTCCGCGCGAACAGCTCGAAGCCGCGCGACATCCCGATCCGGATCTGCTGGCGCTCGGTCTTGCCGAGCGGGTTCCGGTACGGCGAGCAGACGGCCTGCCACACGTTCGACTCCATGCCGGTTCCGCGCGGATAGCCCACCTCGGCGAGGTAGGCGTGGTGCACGTCGCCCGACAGCGCCACGATCGAGGCCGGCGGGTCGCCGCGCTCGCCCGTGCCGACCGCCCGGAACAGCTCCCGGAGCCGCGCGAACGACTCCTGGAAGGCGGCCCAGTGCTCCATGTCCACGCTTCGCCGGAGCTTCTCCCCGGCGCCGGCGGCGATCGGCCCCCAGGCACCGCCCGTCACGGCCTCGTTCCAGGCTTCGGCGTAGTGCATGCCGCGGCCAAGCAGCCACGGCAGCGAGGTGGCCACGAGCAGGTGGTCGAAGCCGCCCGTGGCGTGCTCGTGGACCCAGTCCCACTCCTCGGAGTCGAGCATCGAGCGGTTGTCCTCGTCGAGCACGCGTCCCGCCCTCGAGTCGATCACGACCAGCCGCGTGTTGCCCATGTCGCGGCAGTAGCTCCAGCGTGAGCCGTCGGTCTCGCGGTCGGCCCGAAAGGCGAACTCCTCGAGCAGCTGCTCCGCGTCGTCGACCTCCTTGACGCGGTTGAGGAGCTCGTCGTCCTTGTGGGCCTCGGGTGCGAGGTTCCCCAGGTGCTGGTAGACCCAGTACGACGAGAGCGCCCCCTTGATGTGCTCGTTCCACCACTCGTGCCGGCGCATCTCCTCGACCCACGACCCGGAGATGTTCCAGTCGTCGTGCACGTCGTGGTCATCGAAGATCATCACCGTGGAGACCGTCGAGAGGAGCCAGCGGATGTACGGCTCGCTCCAGCTCTCGAGGTAGAGCTTCGTGTAGTCCTCGAAGTCGAGCACGCGCTCGCCGGGCGGCTCCGAGGTGTCGCGCCTCGTCTCGATGAACGCGCGCGTGGCCGGGGACACCTCGTCGGCGTAGACCTGGTCGCCCAGCATCAGGAGGACGTCGGGCCAGTCCTCGCGCGGCTCGTCGCGCATGCGCAGGGAGAGCGTGTGCAGCGCGTCGATCTCGCGGCCGCGCTCGTCCTCGTCCTTCTTCAGCGTGTACGGCAGCTCGTGCGGCGCGGCCACGCGGCAGGAGCCGAACATCAGCTTCAGCGGCCGCTCCTTGGGATAGGTGTGGAAGGCGCTCGGGGGGAAGCCGTCGTCCTGCGGCCACACACGCTCGCCGTCCAGGAGCACCTCGTACTCGTGCCACGTTCCGCGCTCGAGGCCGCCGCAGCACACGAGCGCGTAGTGGTGTCCGCAGACGCAGAAGGTGCGCTCGCGCGTGCCGAGGATCTCGACCTCGCAGGCGGAGTCGGTCTCGACCCACAGCACGGCCTCCGTCTCTCCGACGTATCGCAGCAGGGGTCCGAGCACGAGCGAGGGCATGGAGGCACCGTACCCAGCGGAGTAGCTTTCGGAATCGTGGAGACGCAGCTGCAGGACGTGGGGCGGGCTATCCACGCCGCCCTGCCGGGGAAGTCGCGCCACCCGCTCCGCGTGCTCGACGAGCGCGCGATGGAGCTCGCCTCGCAGGACGCCGAGCTGCGCGCCGCGCTGTTTCGCTTCGTCGACGTGACGCCCGCCTGCCGCTCGCTCGACGACCTCGCTCGCCACCTCACCGGCTACCTGGAGGAGGTGGACGAGCGCCCGCCGCCGATCGAGGCCGCGATGCGCATCTCGGGCACGCGGGCGGGCCGTGCCGCCCTGGGCGCGGCCGCCGCGGCGGGCGTCCGCCACATGGCGCACCGCTTCATCGTCGGCAGCTCGCCCGAGGACGCGGCCGGCCACCTGCGCTCGATGTGGCGCGAGGGGATAGCCGCGTC
>DASYMP010000074.1:0-10016 GCA_036009005.1 Thermoleophilaceae bacterium
CGCCCACGTCTCGGCCCAAGCCTCGGCTGCTTCGCTCACGCCGAGGCGTAGTTGAAGTTGTCGAGCTATCGATCCGCGACGATGTTGCGGGCGTCCCTCCCATGACCGTAGAGACAGGCGGCCGCTCCGTCCACCCACATATTGTGAATTCTGTGGAGACGGTCGAGTTCGAGCTGCTGCGCCAGCTTCCGGGCGCCGGAAGCATCACGCTCAGGGGAGAGACGGTCGGTGAGGGCCCGCCGGTGGTGCTGATCCACGGGCTGTCGGCCACGCGCCGCAACGTCGTGCAGGGCTCGCGGGCGCTCGTGAAGCGCGGCTACCGCCTCATCTCCTACGACGCGCGCGGCCACGGCCTCTCCTCGCCGGCGCCGAGCTACGAGTACGCCGATCTCGTCGGGGACCTCGAGGCCGTGCTGGCCGAGCTCGAGCTCGACAGCGCCGCGCTGGTGGGCAGCTCGATGGGCGCGGCCACGGCGATGGCGTTCACGCTCGAGCATCCGGAGCGGGTGCCGGCGCTGGTGCAGGTCACGCCCGCCTACACCGGCTACGCCCGCACCGGGGAGTTCGACGGCGAGGGCTGGGAGAAGCTCGCCGCGGCGCTCGACGAGGGCATCGACACGTTCGTCCACGTGGCTCAGCCCGAGGGCCTGCCGGAGCGCTGGCGTGACGTGGCCCGCGAGGCGACCCGGCAGCGGATGGAGCGACACGCCGACCTCACCGCGGTGGCCCAGGCCCTGCGCGAGATCCCGAGCTCGCTCGCGTTCAAGGGGCTCGGCCCGCTCGCCGACCTGGACGTACCCGTGCTGGTGGTCGGATCTCAGGACGACTCGGACTTCCTCCACCCGCTCGGCGTGGCCGAGGAGTACTGCCGCAAGCTGCCCCGGGCCGAGCTCGTGGTCGAGGACAGGGGCGACTCGCCGCTGGCCTGGCAGGGAGCGCGGCTGTCGAACCTGATCGCCGACTTCTTCGAGCGGGTCGGCTACTCGTAGAGGACCGAGCCGAGGCGGACGATCGTCGCGCCCTCGTCCGCCGCCACGGCGTAGTCCTGCGAGGTGCCCATCGAGAGACGTGAGAGGCCATGCTCGGCCGCCAGCTCGGCAAGGCGGGCGAAGTGGCGGCGGCTGTCCTCGGGGCGCTCGACGAACGGCGGCATCGTCATCAGACCGGTCACCGGGGACGGGCAGCGCGCGATGAAGTCGCCGAGCTCGGCCGGGTCGATCCCGGCCTTGCCCTCCTCGCCCGCCACGTTCACCTGAATCAGCACCTCGTTGGCGGGGTTGTCGGCGAGCTTCGCGAGCGCCGACTCGGAGGCGAGCGAGTGGATCAGCCGCACGTTCGGCGCCACGTCCTTCACCTTGCGGCTCTGGAGCTGGCCGATGAAGTCCCAGGTGAACAGGTCCGCGTGGGCCGCCTGCTTGTCGAGCAGCTCCTGCGCGCGGTTCTCGCCCACGAGCTCGATGCCGGCCTCGGCGAGCGCGGGCAGGTCGCCCACCGCGACGTACTTGACCGCCGCGAGCACCTCCACGTCGGGCCCGATGCGCTCGCGCACCGCCTCGAGGTTGCGCCGGACGAGCTCAGGATCCATCGCGCACCACGATTCCCGCCTGGCGGCCTGTGACGCCCTGGTCGCGCCGGTGTGAGAAGTACAGCTCGGGCTCACAGCTCGTGCAGCGGTCCACGTGCCGCACGTCGACCACGCCCGCGGCGGCGAGCTTGGCGGCGATCACGGCGCGCAGGTCGAGCATCCGCCCCGAGGCGGCGCCCTCGATGGCGGAGAACTCCGCGAGCACCTCGTCCCCCACCTCGTAGCAACAAGCGCCGATGCCCGGCCCGACGGCGGCAGCCGGCACGGACTCGAAGCGCGCCAGCGCCCTCTCGACGATCCCGCCGGCCAGTGGCCGCCAGCCGCAGTGGAGCATCGCGACCTGCTCGCCGTCCGAGAGCGCCACCGGGAAGCAGTCGGCCACGAGCACGAGCAGTCCAAGGCCGGGCTCGCGCGTGAGGTGGCCGTCCACGCGCTCCAGCTCCTTGCCGCCCGGCTCGGCGTAGGCGCGCTCGGGCGGCGGCGCCGTCCAATCGCGCAGCTCCGTTCCGTGCACCTGCCACCCCATCGCGATCCGCTCCGGCGCCACCTCGGCCCGCGCGGCCGCGCGGCGGCGGTTCTCGGTCACCCGCTCCCGCAGGTCGTCGGTGAGGATCCCCAGGTTGAGCGACTCGTAGGGGCCCTCGCTCACGCCTCCCCGGCGCGTCGTGAACGTGACCGTCGCGTTCGGCAGCCTCACTGGGCCGGCTCCCGCGCGAGCAGCAGCGCGGTCTCGAGCTCCTCGTCGCGGCCGGACACGAGCCCGTCGAGCTTGCGGCGGAGCGTCTCCTCGAGCGCGCGGCCGATCGCCGGACCCTCCGGCACGCCCGCGGCCAGCAGGTCCGCCCCCGATATCTCGAGACCCACGCCGCTCAGGTCCGTGACCCAGCGCAGCACCGTCTCGGAGGGGGCCCTCAGCGCCAGCGCCAGCGCGAGCGCCTCGAGCGGCTCGTTCGCCAGCAGCGCGCGCAGCTCGGAGGGCGTGTGCTCGCGCTCCCGAAGCGCGGCCGCGAGACGTGGGCCCACGCGCGCCGCGCGTGAGGCGGCGTCACGCTGCTCGGCGGGCAGGTTCAGGTCCGCCAGCCACAGGTCGAGCTCCTCGGGTGCGCTCTCGACGAACGCGGCGAGCGCCGCCACGGCACGGTCGGCGTGCACCGGCGCGGCGGCGTTGATCGCGGTGGCGCCGATCGCGGCGGAGGCCACGAGCTCCGGGTCGGGGTCGAGCTTCGGGTGGAGCGCGCTGTGGATCTCGAGGTCGCGCAGCCGCTCGATGCCCTTCTTCGCCTCGTGCTCGCGCAGCAGGGTCATCAGATCGGCCCGGATCCGGTCGCCGGAGACCGTGGAGAGCGCCTCGGCCGCCACCGCCTCGCGCGCCAGGCGCTCGGTCTCGGGGTCGAGCGCGAAGTCGAGGCGCGCCGCGTAGCGGAGCGCGCGCAGGAGCCGCGTGGGGTCGTCGAGGAAGCTGCGCTCGTGGAGCACGCGGATCAGCCTCGCGTCCATGTCCGCGAGCCCACCGTGCGGGTCGTAGAGGTGCCCCAGGTCGTCGCCGGTGAGGCCGATCGCCATCGCGTTGATCGTGAAGTCGCGGCGGCGGAGGTCCTCGGCGAGCGCCGCCGCGGACACCTGCGGCAGCTGTCCGGGCGCGTCGTAGAGCTCCTCGCGCGTGCTCGCGAAGTGGTAGGTGTCGTCGGGGGTCACGACGTCGGCGGTGCCGAAGCGCTCGTACTCCCTGAACTCGCCGCCGAGCCGGTCGGCGACGGCGCGAGCCGCGGCACGGGCGTCGCCCTCCACGGCGATGTCCACGTCCAGCGGGTCCGCGTCGCGCAGCAGGTCCCGCACGGCGCCGCCCACGAGATAGGCGGGCGGAAGGCTCTCCAGGGCCGGCAGGAGCCGCTCCATGCCCGGGACCCGCCTGACGCGCTCGCGCAGCGGCATCAGAGCCTGACCGGGATGCCGGCCTCGCGCATTCGTTCCTTGGCCTCGCGCACCGTGTGCTGACCGTAATGGAAGATCGAGGCGCACAGAACCGCGTCGGCGCCGCCCGTCTCGACGGCCTCCACCAGGTGGTCGAGCGTGCCGGCCCCTCCCGAGGCGATCACCGGCACGTCGACCGTGTCGGCCACGGCGCGCGTCAGCTCGAGCTCGTAGCCGTCCTCGGTGCCGTCGCGGTCCATGCTCGTCAGGAGGATCTCCCCCGCGCCGCGCTCCACGCCCTCGCGGGCCCACTCGATCGCGTCGCGGCCGACCGCCGTGCGGCCGCCGTTGACGTAGACGCCGTACGAGCCGCTCTCCTCGCGGCGCGCGTCGACGGCCAGCACCACGCACTGCGCGCCGAACACCTCGGCCAGCTCCGACAGCAGCTCGGGCCTCGCCACGGCGGCCGAGTTCACGGACACCTTGTCGGCGCCCGCGTCGAGCACCGCCTGAGCGTCCTCCACAGCCCGCACGCCTCCGCCGATCGTGAACGGGATGAAGACGTCGTCGGCGCAGCGCCGCGCGAGGTCCGCCGCGGTCTCGCGCCGTTCGTGCGACGCGGTGATGTCGAGGAAGACGATCTCGTCGGCGCCCTCGTCCTGGTAGCGCACGGCCAGCTCGACGGGGTCGCCGGCGTCGCGCAGGTTCACGAACTCGACGCCCTTCACCACGCGGCCCTTGTCCACGTCGAGGCACGGGATCACGCGCCGGAGCAGCATCAGGCGAGCGCCTCCTGGCCGTCGCTCACGCCGAAGCGGCCCTCGTAGAGCGCCTTCCCCGAGATCACCCCGGTCAGGTTGTCGAGGCCGAGCGCGCGCAGCGCGCGCAGATCCTCGATCGAGCCGATCCCGCCCGAGTAGAGGAACTCGCCCCGCACGGCCTCCGACACGCGCCGGATCTCGTCGAGGTCGGGCCCGTCGAGCATGCCGTCGCGGTCCACGTTCGTATAGATGAAGCGGGTCACCCCGCGCTCCTGCATGTGGCGGATCGCTTCGTGGCCGCGCAGCTCGGTCTCGCGCGTCCAGCCGGCCACTGAGACCATCCCGCCGCGCACGTCGACTCCCACCAGGATCTGCGTCGTGAACGCCTCCAGGGCCTCGTCCAGGAGCTCCGGGTCCGTGAACGCCGCCGTGCCGAGCACCACGCGGCTGGCGCCGGCGGCGAGAGCGCGGCGGATCGACGCCATCGAGCGCAGCCCGCCGCCGAGCTCCACGGGCACGTCGAGCTCGGACGCGATCCGCTCCACGTGATGCAGGTTCGCCGGCTCGCCGTCGCGAGCGCCGTCGAGGTCCACGAGGTGGAGGTAGCGGGCGCCGGCCTCCACGAACGAGCGGGCGGCCTCGAGCGGATCGTCCGCGTAGACGGTCTCCTGGTCGAAGTGCCCCTGGCGCAGCCGCACGGCCTTGCCGTCGCGGATGTCGACGGCCGGGAGAAGGATCATCGCCGGGCGGCGGCCGCGAGCGACACGAAGTTCTTCAGCAGGCGCAGCCCGTCAGGCCCCGACTTCTCGGGGTGCGACTGAAGCCCGTACACGCGCCCCCTCTCCACCACGCTCACGAACTCGCTGCCGTACTCGGCCGTGCCGAGCACCGCGTCGGGGTCCGCCGGCCGCGGTGCGAACGAGTTCGCGTGGTAGAAGGCGCAGGGCGCGGGCAGACCGTCGGTGAGCGGGCTCTCGCGCCGCCAGCTCACCGGGTTCCAGCCGATCTGCGGCACCTTCAGACCGGGCGCGTCGAGCGGCTCGACCGGGCCGCGCAGCAGGCCGATGCCCTCCGCGCCCCCCATCTCGGCCGTCGAGTCGAACAGCAGCTGCATCCCCATGCAGAGGCCGATCACCGGCACGGAGGCCTCCACGCGCTCGCGCAGCAGCTCGTCGAGCGCCAGCTCGCGCACGCGCTCCATCGCCTTCGGCATGGCGCCCACGCCGGGCAGCACGATGCCGTCGGCCTCACGCACACGCGCGTGGTCGCTCGTGAGGAACGGGTCGGCGCCCACGTGCTCGAGGGCCTTGCCCACCGAGCGAAGGTTGCCCATGCCGTAGTCGAGGATCGCGATCCGCGTCAGAGCGCGCCCCCGTCCCGGCTCAAAGCACGCCCTTGGTGGAGGGGACGTCCTCGACTCGGTCGTCGTCCTCCACCGCGGCGCGCAGCGCGCGGGCGAAGGCCTTGAACGACGCCTCCACCATGTGGTGCGCGTTCGTGCCCGCCTCCAAGCGCACGTGCAGCGTCAGCTTCGCGGCGTTCGCCACGGCGCGGAAGAACTCCTCGGCGAGATCCGTGTCGAAGTCGCCCACGCGCTCGGCCGGGAAGCGGCCCTCGAGGAGCGTGAACGGGCGGCCCGAGATGTCGATCGCGGCCGCTGCGCGCGCCTCGTCCATCGGAACCACGGCGTGGCCGAAGCGGCGGATCCCGGAGCGGTCCCCGAGCGCGTCGTCGAGTGCCTGTCCGAGCGCGATGCCGGTGTCCTCCACGGTGTGGTGCGCGCCGGTCTCGAGGTCGCCGTCGACGCTCACGTCGAGGTCGAGCAGCGCGTGGCGGGCCACCGCGTCGAGCAGGTGGTCGAAGAAGCCGACGCCCGTCTCGCGCGCGCCCGCGCCCGTGCCGTCGATATCGAGCGACAGCTGGACGTCGGTTTCGGCGGTGGTTCGATGGATCTGAGAGGTGCGGCTCACGCGCGGCGCTCCATGGATTCTGCGTGCACAGGAAAGCCCTCGGCGCGCGCGAGCGCGGCACCGGCGGGCGCGAGGCGAGCTGCCGCCTCGGCGGGCAAGGATACGCGCGCCATCCGCCGCCTGAACGTGGCGGGCGAGAGCGCCGACTGGAAGCGCGCCGCGCCGCCCGTGGGCAGCACGTGGTTCGAGCCCGCGACGTAGTCCCCGAAGGCGGTGGCGGAGCTCCCGCCGACGAACACGCAGCCGGCGCTCCGCACCCGCTCCGCGAGCGACTCGGCCTCGTCGCCGACAAGCTCGAGGTGCTCCGGCGCGATCTCCTCGGCGAGGCGCAGCGCGCGTGCGGTGTCCTCGGTATCGATCAGCTCGGCGGCGGCGTCCGCGACGCTCGGGCGCTCCGGCGCGAGCCGCTCGAGCGCTTCGGCCACGGCGTCGAGCAACCCCGGCTCGGGCGAGAGGCACCAGACGGGACTGTCGGAGCCATGCTCGGCCTGGGCCAGCAGGTCGAGCGCGATCAGCTCGGGCTCCGCCCCCGCGCTCGCGACCACCACGAGCTCGCTCGGCCCCGCGATGCCGTCGATCCCCACCTGCCCGACCAGCTGGCGCTTTGCCTCCTGCACGTACGGGTTGCCGGGGCCCACGATCACGTCAACGGCCTGCACCGACTCCGTTCCAAACGCCAGCGCGGCAATGGCCTGCGCCCCACCCATCCGGTACACCTCGGTGACCTCACAGAGCACGCATGCGGCGAGGATCACGGGGTGGGCGCGGCCGCCCGGCCCCGGCGGCGCGCAGACCGCGATCTGCTCCACGCCCGCGGCGCGCGCGGTCACCGCGCCCATCACGACCGTGGAGGGGTAGGGCGCGCGCCCGCCGGGCACGTAGATCGCGGCTCGCCGGACCGGCCGCTCCACGACCTCGACCGTGTGTCCCTCCGGTAGCTCGACGCTCACCGGCTCGTCACGCACCTGCGCCTTCGCGACTGCGCGCACGTTGGCGATCGCGGTGCGGAGCCCCGTCAGCGCGTCCGGCTCGAGCACGCCCACGGACGACTCGAGCTCGTCCGCGTCCACGCGGAGGTGGCCGGGGCCGAGCTCGGCGTGATCGAAGCGCTCGGTCAGGCTGAGCACCGCGGAGTCACCGCCGTCGCGCACCGCGGCGATGATCTTCGCGACGTCGCCGGCGATGTCGAGCGAGATCGGGCCGGCGCGCGAAAACTCGCCGCTCGAGCGGGAGACCCTCATCCCCGCAACCGCTCGACGACCGAGTCGATCGCCTCGGCCTTCAGCTTGTGGGCCACGGGGTTCGCGATCAGCCGCGCGGTGCAGGCGCCGATCCGCTCGACCACGCGCAGGTTGTTCTCCTCGAGCGTCTTGCCGCTCGCGGTGAGGTCGACGATGCCGTCCGCCAGGCCGGTCAGCGGCGCGAGCTCGACGGAGCCCTTCACCTCCACGATCTCGGCCTGACGGCCGGTCAGCGCGAAGTGCTCGGCCGCCACGCGCGGATACTTCGTCGCGATCCGGACGCGCCCGAGGCGGCGCAGCGCGTCGGCGATCGGATCGCCCCGGTCGGGCGCCGCGACGACCATCTCGCACGCGCCGTAACCGAGGTCGAGCAGTTCGTAGACCTTGCGCTGCGACTGCTCGAGCAGCACGTCCTTGCCGGTGATGCCGATGTCGGCCGAGCCGTGCTCCACATAGGTGGGCACGTCGCTTGGGCGCATGGTCACGATGCCCACGTCCTCGAAGAGGAGCTTGCGGTCGTTCGAGCGCACCTCGGCGGTGTCGATGCCGAGCCGGTCGAGCAGGTCGAGCGTCCCGCCGAAGAGCGCCCCGCGCGGCACCGCGATCGTTAGGCGATCGCTCATGCTCCGAGCGCCTCCTCGGCCGCCTGTGCGAGGTGCACGCGCTGCACGTCTAGCGCGAGCCCGCAGGCCGGCAGGTCGCGCCCGAAGCGGCCGATCAGGTCGTCGTAGCGGCCGCCGCCGCCGAGCGTGAAGCCCACGGCGGGGTCGTACACCTCGAACACCGAGCCGGTGTAGTAGCCGAGCTCGCGCACGAGGCCGAGGTCGAAGATCACCCGCTCGGCCACGCCGCGCTCGGCGAGCAGGTCATACAGCGCGCGCAGGCCCTCCAGCGCGGCACCCGCGGGGCGACCGGCCGTGGCCTCCCCCGGCGCGCTCGCCGCGGCGGCGTCCGCCTCGTCGAGCACGTCGCGGCCGCCGCGGAGCTGCGGCAGCCGTACCAGGAGATCGCGTTCGGCCGGCCCGAGACCGAGCCTGTCGACCTGGCCCTCCAGGCCCACGAGATCGCGCCGCGAGAGGCTCTCGAGCATCGGCGTGTGGCTCTCCTCGGGCACGCCGAAGGAGCTGAGCAGGCTGCGGTAGAGGGCGCCGTCGCCCACGCCCACCCTGTGGCGGCGCAGGCCCGCCTCGTCGAGCGCCTCGACGGTGAGCGCCACGACCTCGGCCTCGCCCTCCGCCCCCGGCACGCCGATCAGCTCGACGCCCGCCTGGAGGAACTCGCGCGACTCGCCCACGCCGCGGTCCGTGGCGCGCCACGCACGGGCGAAGTACGAGAAGCGGAGCGGCGGCTCGGCCTCGGCGTAGCGGGTGGCGACCACGCGCGCGATCGGGATCGTCATGTCGGAGCGGAGCGCGAGCACGGCGCCGTGCTCGTCGAAGGTGCGGTAGCGGGCGCCTGCGGCGCGCTCGTCGCCACGCCGAAGCACGTCCTCGTACTCGAGCGCGGGCGTGTGCAGCTCGCCATAGCCGGCACGGTCGAAGACGGCCCGCACGCCCTCGCCGATCGCGCGCAGCTCGCGCATCTCCTCGGGCAGGACGTCGCGCGTCCCTGGCGGGATGGCCATGCGCGAGGTCGCGGCGACGTCCGCGGCGGAGCGATGCTGTTCGGTCATGACCGGCGGCCTCGAGGGTCAGGCAGGCACGCGCTGGGCGGCGACGCGCTCGATCCGCGCTCCGAGCAGCCGCAGGCGCTCGTCGATCCGCTCGTAGCCACGATCGATCTGGCGAATGTTCCCGATCTCGGACGTGCCCTCCGCGCACAGCGCGGCGATGAGCATCGCCATCCCCGCCCGGATGTCCGGGCTCTCCATGCGCTCGCCGTGAAGCCGGCTCGGGCCGCTGACGACCGCACGGTGCGGGTCGCAGACGATCACCCGAGCGCCCATCGTGACCAACTTGTCGACGAAGTAGAGGCGGTTCTCGAACATCTTCTCGTGAATCAGGATGAGGCCCTCGGCCTGCGTGGCCATCGCGACGGCGATGCTCGTGAGGTCGGCCGGGAACGCGGGCCAGGGGCCGTCCTCGATCTTGGAGATCGCGTCACCGGCGTCCGACTTGATGCGGAGCCGCTGCCCACCCGGCACCACGACGTCGTTCCCCTCGAACTCGATGCGGCAGCCGAGCCGCTCGAAGGCGAGCCGGGTCATTCGCAGGTCCTCGGGCAGCACGTCGGTGATCCGCAGCTCGCCGCCGGTGCAGGCCGCGAGCGCGATGAAGCTGCCCACCTCGATGTAGTCCGGGCCGATCGCGTAGTCGGCGCCGCCGAGCTCGTCGCGGCCGTGGACGATCATCAGGTTCGAGCCGATCCCCTCGATGCGCGCGCCCATCGCCATCAGCAGGCGCGCGAGGTCCTGCACGTGCGGCTCGGAGGCGGCGTTGTGGATCACCGTCGAGCCAGGCGTGAGGGCCGCCGCCATCAGCGCGTTCTCGGTCGCCATGACCGAGGGCTCGTCCATGAAGAAGTCGCAGGCGTGCAGGCCGTCGGGTGC
>DASYMP010000075.1:0-3020 GCA_036009005.1 Thermoleophilaceae bacterium
GTCGACGCGGACGACGCAAACGCCGTCATCGTGATCGGCCGCTTCGAGGGTGACGGCGTCGAGGGCGACCGGCTCGATGAGGCCGCCGTTCAGGTCTGGGAGTTCCAGGGCAACGCCGTCTCGCGCGTGCGCATCATCACCGACAGCGCCGGCTTCCCGGCGGTGATGACAGAACGCCGCGAGAAGGAGCTCGAGGACAAGGAGCGCGAGAAGGAGGAGGCCGAGAAGTCAGACGAGAAGGACGGCGAGGCCAAGGCGTCTGCTGAGAAGGAGGAGAAGGACGAGGACAAGTCGCCCGAGTCCGCGTCCGACGACGAGCGCTAGGCCCTACTCGGCCTGCTCCTCGTCGCTCAGCGATTCGAGGGCCGTGAGCGCGAGCACCTGAGCGGGCGTGCCGGCCACCTGACCGTCGGAGAGCTCCTCCAGGTCGGGCTGGAACGAGACGCTTACGTCCACGCGTTCGTCGCCGGCGTCGGCGAAGGTGATCACCGCGCGGCCGGCGCCGTCCGCGCCCGGGCCGGCGTGCACGTCCCGGACCGCGGTGAGGATCTCCTCGACCTGGCGGCGCCAGTGGTCGCGCGCCTCCGCCTGCTCGTCGGGGTTCATGTCGGCGAGGTGGCGCCCATGGATCCGCTCCAGGGCGGCCACGCCCGCTGCAACGCTGTCCTCGGCGAGGATCGCGTCGACCGGCATCTGCGGGGGCCCGTCCCCAGAGGCTTCCATGCCTACACCCTTGCAGATCGGCCCCGCCCCGCCCAGCAAGCCCCAGGGCATAGGATCGCGCCTCCGGAGAGCCAACCAGGAGCGTGGGCATGGCAGAGGTGCAGACGACGGCCGGTCCGATCGACGCGAGCGAGCTGGGCAAGACGTTGATCCACGAGCACTTCCGTGGCCGCGACGAGGCGGTGGCTCACCAGTGGCCGCATGCCTACGACGAGGACGAGGAGTGGCGCCTCTGCATCGAGCAGGCGAACGCCGTCAAGGAGCACGGCGTGACCACGATCGTCGAGCCCACGGCGATGCTGCTCGGCCGCAACATCCAACTCCTGCAACGGATCGCCGCGGAGACCGGCCTCAACATCGTCCCCTGCACCGGCATCTACACCTACGACCACCTCCCGCACTACTTCGAGAACCGCGACGAGGACGCCATGGCGGACCTGTTCGTGCGCGACATCGAACAGGGCATCCAGGGCACCGAGGTGAAGGCCGCGTTCATCAAGTGCGCCGCCGACGCGCCCGGCGTGACGGCGAACATCGAGAAGGTGCACCGCGCCGCTGCGCGGGCGAGCGTGCGCACGGGCAAGCCGATCATGGCCCACTCGAGGCCGGCGTCGAACACGGGCCCGCGGCAGGTCGAGATCTTCCTGGAGGAGGGCGTCGCTCCCGAAAAGATCCAGATCGCGCACACGGGCGACACCGACGACCTCGACTACATCGAAGGGCTGCTCGACAAGGGCGTCTACGTCGGACTCGACCGCTACGGCCTGCCGATGTTCCTGCCGACCGACAAGCGCAACACCACCACGCTCGCCCTGCTCGAGCGCGGCCACGTGGAGCGGATGTTCATCTCGCAGGACTTCGTCGTCGCGCTCGACTGGTTCCCACCCGAGGCGGTCGAGGGGATCGTCGCCGGCGGCTTGGTCGAGGAGGACTGGAGCATGACGCTGCTGTTCGAGCGCATCTTCCCGACGCTGTTCGAGGGCGGCATGACGCAGGACCAGCTCGACACGATGCTGGTCGCGAACCCCGCCCGCTGGCTCAGCGCTTGACGTAGCTCTTGCTGAAAGCCTTGCCGTCGTCGCGCATGCCGAACTGCCGGTACATGTAGTGCGCCTCGGCGCGGTGGTAGGCCGACTCGAGCTGCAGGCCGTGGCAGCCGCGGTCGCGGGCACGCGCCTCGGCCTCCTCGAGCAGCGCGCGGCCGATGCCCTGGCGGCGCGCGCTCTCGGCCACGATCAGGTCCGGTACCCACGCTTCCTCGCTGGGCCAGTTGAGCCGCGTGCGGAAGTGCAGCGACAGGAACGCGACGATGCCCGACGGGCCCTCCGCCACGATGTGGTGCGCGCTCGGGTCGAAGATCTGCGCCTCGAACACGGCGCGGCACGCCTCCTCCTTCTCGGGCGGCACGGTCGGACGCCCGCCCCCGAGGTCCTCGAGCAGCCGCGTGACCGCCTCGAAGTCGTCGCGCCGCGCGGCCCGGATCCTCATGAGTGCTGGAGCCCATGCTCGAGAGCGCCCTTCACGGAGGCGTCCACGGCGTTCAGCCGGTAGAGCGCCAGCGCCTCGGGCGAACCGAAGCGGCGCCCAGGCAGCGCGTCGGCGCCGTGGTGCGCAGCGATGCAGTGGCGCAGCGCCAGCGCGCGCTCCGGCTCGAGACCACCCACGGCCGCGGCCCGCTCCGCCACCATCTCCTGCCCGATCGCCAGGTGGCCGATCAGGCGCCCCTCGTCGCTCAGCCCGATCTCGGCGCCGAGCGTGAACTCGCGCGTCTTGCCGACGTCGTGGAGGATCGCCGCCGCGGTGAGCAGGTCGGAGTCGAGCCGGCGGTGGAGGTTGCAGGTCTCCTGCGCAAGCGTCGCCACCGCCACGCTGTGCTCGAGCAGCCCGCCCAGGTACGCGTGGTGTCCGGCGCGCGTGCACGGGGCGCGGCGGAGCTCGGAGCGAAAGGCCGCATCGCCCAGGAACGAGTCGACGAGCTTGCGCAGCCCGGGGTCGTACACCTCCCGGCCGAGGTGCTCGAGGAAGCCGTCGAGCTCCTCCAGATCGCGGTAGGCAACGGGAAGGAATTCAGCCGGATCGGCGGCGCCCGGCTCGGCGCGCCTGATCGTCTTGATCTCCACCTGGAGCTCGTCGCGGAACCGCTCCACTTGTCCCGCCACCCACACCAGGTCCCCTCGCTCGAACTGGCTGGAGAGGAAGTCGGCCTCGCGGAATGCCCGGCCGGGGATCGCGCCGGTACGGTCGCGAAGCTCCACAGCGAGGTAGGCGCCCCCGTTCCTGGCGGTAAGGCGATCCTT
>DASYMP010000076.1:0-9556 GCA_036009005.1 Thermoleophilaceae bacterium
GGGATCGCGCCGGGCGCGCCCGCCGCCACGAGCACCACCGCGGTGATCAGGCACTTCTCGCAGCGCCCGCAGTTACCCGGCGCGTGGTTTGCCTGGCACACCTCCGCGAGGGCGAGCACGTCGGGCCGCTCGCGCACGAGCCACTGGGTCTTGTCGAGCCGCGCGAAGGCCACGGAGTCGTGCTCCACGCTCATGGTCTCGGTGCTGAAGAGCGGGTCGAGCAGCGGGTTGCAGCCCCAGGCGCTGAACTCGGACGTGCCCCAGGCCGAGGGAATGACCACCGTCCCAAGGCCCCCCGAGACGGACTGCGCGAGCGCGGCGAGCGCCGCCCCGTGAAGGTCCGCGAAGTCGATGATCCGCTCGGTCAGGTCGCGGACGTTCATGCGCACCTCGGCGAGCGGCAGGCCGATCGCCTCGGCGGCGGCCTGTGCACTGCGGCGCTGCCTCGCCCTGGCGGCCTCGTCCTCGAACGGGTCGAACGTGGAGCAGAAGACGAGCAGCTCGGGATTGCCGGTTGGGCGCGGATGCAGGGCCGTGAAGAACGAGTCGACACCACGTGAGAACAGCGAGCCGAGCCGCTCGCTCGCTCGCACGGGCGCACGCTCCTCGCCCACGCGCACGCTGCAGCGCCTCAGTCCCGGCGCCCAGCCGTGGTAGATCCGCGTGATCGAATCGGCGCGGCGGTGGAGCACCGGCGACACCGGCCCGTCCACGACGAGGTCCTCGTGGAACGCCATCGCGGGCAGGAGCGCGGACGACATGAACGGGGACGCGTCCAGCTCTGCGGGGGCGAGCTCGGGCGGCACCGCGAAGCGCAGCCGGAACTCGCCTCCGTTCCACCTGAGCCGCGCGGAGCGCTCGACCAGGTCGTCGAGCTCGCGCTGCTCGAGGGCGTCGACGATCACCGCTCGAGCGCCTCTCTTACGAGCTCTCCCGAGTCGAGCGCGCTGCGCCGCTGCTCCGCCACGGCCGCGAACAGCGGCGCGCGCAGCCCATCCGGGTCGGCGAGCAGCAGGTCCGCGCTCGCGCACAGCTCGCGTGCCGAGACGGAGGCCATCTCGTGCAGCACGTGTCCCAGCTCGAGCTGGGTCGCGAGGTCGGTCATCTTGGGCTCGTAGGCGATCGGCAGGACGAGCGCGCCGCCGGCGAGCGCGAGGATCGCGGCGTGCATGCGCGTGGCCACGACGAGGTCGAACGCTCCCAGCCGCTCGATCAGCTCCCGCGGCCGGTGCGGGTCGCGGTCCACGCGCACCTCGGCCAGCACGCTTCCGGGCAGCCGCGCGGCGATCGCGTCCGCCACGACCGAGTCGTCGTGCGGGTAGGACGGCTCGCCCTGGCAGGTGGAGATGAACGTGACCCGCGCGCCGCGTCGCTCCACGAGGTGCGCGACCAGTCGCGCGATCGCCTCGAGGTAGCGCTCCAGCCGCACGGCGCCGTCGTCGTTCCCGAAGTGGCTCCAGGCCCTCACCGAGATGGCCACCTCGGGCCGCTCCACGGGCGCGCGCGGCAGAGCGGCAGCCGCCAGCACGGCGGGGTCCGCTAGCGCGAACGCGGCGTCCGCCGCCACGGCGGTTTGCGGCCCGTGCACGCGCGCGTTCTGGAGCTCCGCCCGCGAGCGCTCGTCGCGCAGCAGCACGAGACGCGCGTCGGCCAGCCCGCGGCGGAGCGCTCGCTGGGTCTCCGGGCGCGAGAGCGGGCCGATCGACTGCGTGAACAGGATCAGCGGGCGGCGGAGCGTGCTCGCGAGCTCGAACTCGCGGATGCGCCTTCCGACGTCGTAGTTGTCGGTCAGGTAGGTGCCGCCCGTGCTGATGATCAGGTCCGCGGAGGCGTAGCGGTCGAGCAGCTCGCGGCCGTCGCTCGTGCCGAGCCTGCGTCGCAGGGACCAGCGCGAGCGCGTGCGCCCCGCCAGCGACTGGAGCTGCGGGCGCACCTGGAACGGAACACGGGCGGCCGCGTCGACGGGATGGTCGTCGTGCACGCTGATGTCGAGGCTGTCGCCGAACGAGCGCCGCAGGATCTCGCCCATCCCCTCGAGGATCGCGGCGTCGCCTCCGTTCATCGAGACGCAGTTCGTGACGACGATCCTCATGCGACGGGCTGCGAAGCTCCGGCGAAGCGGCCGCTCGTATGCGCGAGCAGCCAATCGCGGAAACCGTCGGAGAGCAGCCCCGGGTGCTCCTGCGCGCGCGTGCGCAGGTCGATCCAGAGCGCCTCGACCGCCTCGATTCGCTCGAACGCGGCGCTCTCGAATCCGTCGCGCACGCGGCGCTCCACCTCGCTCGGCGCGACCGGCAGGCCGAACGGCAGCGGGTCGCGACCTTCGATCATCAGGCCGAGCGCGGTGCGCAGGCACTTCTCGCAGCTGAGGCAGTTGGCGCCCGCGCCGTGCGGGAGCGAGTAACAGACGCGCAGGAAGACCGGCCCGATCTCGTCGCAGCGCTCGAGCACCCAGCGGAGCTTGTCGTGGCGGGTGAGCTCGAACCCGTGGTGCACGACCTCGCCGCCGCTCCAGCGCGCGTTCTCCTCCACATCGGGCGCGGACCCGAGCGGGAACTTCGCGTGGTGTGAGAGGGAGGCCGGCACGAGCACGCGTGTTCCCCCGTTCGCCGCCGCCACGGGAATCGCCACGCCGGCGAGCGCGAGGCCGAACTGAACCTGCACCCACCAGCCGTTGTTGCCTCCATGAAGCAGGTCGACGGCGTCCTTGCGCAGGTGGCGCTTGAGGCTCGTCTCCGCGGTCACGAGCTTGTGACCGGCCCTGTCGGCGAGTGCCTGTGCCTCACGCCGTACGCGCGCCCAGCCGGGGCCGTTGTCGAGCGCCACGTCGAGGCCGCGCAGCAGCAGCAGGATGGCGCCGGGTGGCTCGCTGAGCGCGCTGTAGGTCGAGTCGAGCCCGCCGCTGAAGATGAGCACGTCGGGTCCGTCGCCGCCTCGCGTCTCGCTGGTGCGCTCCGGCTCGAGCTCGCCGTCCCAGCCGCCATTCGGGTACCAGTGCCGGAACGTCTCACGCGCGGCCGGAAGCGAGGCGGCCTGCACGGCGTCGAGCTCGGGCACCACCCACCGCTCTCCCGAAGCCCACGCGACGGGTGCGACATCGAGCACGAACGGCATCAGCGCCACCGCCTCGCTGACCGACTCGAGGTCCACGCCGTCGCCGTAGGTCACCCAGTAATCGTCCGCGAGGTAGCGGCTCCCGAATGCGGAGCAGGGTCGCACCCAGAGGGTCTCCCTCTCGATCCGGAGCGATTCGATTAGTTGTGTGGTCACGGTGTGGGCGGCTGCGGCGAGCGGGGAAGGATAAGGGCAGGCCGGAACCGGTCCGCCGCAGGCGTTGTAGTAGGTGCACGGTGGAGGACCGGCCACCACAGGAGGCGCAGCTCGTGGCTCGCGCGAAGCGCGGCGAGCCCGGTGCCTATGAGGAGATCGTGAGAATGCATCAGACGATCGCGTTCAGGGCCGCGTGGGTGATCACGCGCTCCGGTGCCGATGCCGAGGAGGCCGCGCAGGACGCGTTCGTGAAGGCGCACGCCGCGCTCGGGCGCTTTCGCGACGGCGCTCCGTTCCGGCCCTGGCTCCTCGCGATCGTCGCGAACGAGGCGCGCAACCGCCTTCGCTCCGCCGGCCGTCGCGCCGGGCTCGCGCAGCGCGTGGCCGAGGAGCGCCGCCCGGACGACGCGGTCCCGTCGCCCGAGGCGGCGCTCCTCGACTCCGAGCGGCGCGAGCAGCTCCTGTCCGCGATCGAGCGGCTCCCCGGCCCCGCGCGCGAGGCGATCGCGTGCCGTTACCTGCTCGAGCTCTCCGAGGAGGAGACCGCGGCGGCGCTCGGCTGCCGGCGCGGAACCGTGAAGTCGCGCGTCTCGCGGGCGCTCGGGCGATTGCGGGCGGAGCTCGGGGAGGGCGAGGCGTGAGCGAGCTCGAGCGCCAGCTCAGCCAGCTCGGCCGCGAGCTCGACTGGCCCGCGACCCCTGACCTCGCTCCACGCGTGGCGGAGCGGTTGGCCGCCGAGCGCCGCCGGCCGGCCGCCACGGACGCGGCGCGGCGCGTGTGGCCGCCGCCGTTGGGGCGGCCGCTTGCCGCCGCGCTCGTCGCCCTGCTCGTGCTCGCCGGCGGTGTGCTCGCCGCCGTGCCGGGCGCTCGCGACGCCGTGCTCGACCTGTTCGGGCTGCGGGGCGCGACCGTCGAGCGGCGCGAGCAGCTGCCGCCGGGGCCGGAGCGGCCGGCCGGGTCGCTCGAGCTCGGGCGGCCCACCAGCCTTGCCGCGGCGGCGAAGCGACTCGCCTTCGAGCCGCTCGTGCCGCGTGCCGCGGGACGGCCTGACGGCATCTTCGTGAGTCACGGCGTTCCCGGCGGGCGACTTTCGCTCGCGTACCGCGCGCGCCCCGGACTGCCCGAGGCGCGCAGCACAGGCCTGGGGTTGCTCGTCGAGGAGTTCCGCGGCGACCTCGCACCGGAGTATCTCGGCAAGGTCACGGGCCAGGCCACGCGTGTCGAGCGCTTCCGGGTCGGCGGCGAGCGGGCGGTCTGGCTCGAGGGCGCGCCGCACTACTTCTTCTACCGCCGCTCCGCGAACCAGTTCGCTGAGCACGAGCTGCGGATCGCGCAGAACGTCCTGCTGCTGGAGCGCGGGCCGCTGCTCGTGAGGCTCGAGGGGGCGTTCGGTCGCGAGCGGGCCGTCGAGCTGGCGCGCTCGCTCCGCTAGCGGCTGTCGAGCAGCCGCTTGATGGGGATCGCGTACCAGAGCAGCGCGAACAGGAGCACGACGCCGGCGCTCGTTATGGCCGCCGTCGTGCCGGCGTAGACGAAGTCCGTGATCAGCAAGACCGCTCCGCTCATCGCGAGCGCGAGCAGCGTGAGGCCCACGATGGAGAGCCGCGTGGCCCCGAACACGATGCGCTTCTTGTCCCTCGCGCGGAACTCGATGCGGTGATGCGCGGTGGGGGCGATCAGGCAGATCGACGCGGCCGTGGCGAGCAGGAGCGTCACGAAATACGTGCCGCGCTGGAAGCTCGACAGCTCCGGGAAGCGCTGGTTGAAGGGCAGCACGAGCAGGAACGCGAACAGCACCTGGACGCCCGGCAGCGCCACGCGGAGCTCCGCGAGCAGCTCGTCGAGGTTCCGGTCGAGTCGCTGTTTCTCGGTCTCGCCGGTGTGGCTGTCGTCGGCCGACGCGTCCATGCCTCGTGTGGAAGCGCCCGCCCGCCGGAAACCCGGCGGGCGGACCTTCGACGACTACTTGGAGCGCGACCTCGACGACGAGCGCGAGCCGCTGCCGGACTTCGCCCGCGTGGAGCCCGAGCCCGACCCGGAGCGCGAGCTGCTCGACCGCGACGACCCGGACCGCGAGCCGGAGCTCGAGGGCTTCGCGCGTGACGAGCTCGAGCTCGAGGGCTTCGCGCGTGACGAGCTGGAGCCCGAGCCGGAGCTCGAGGACTTCGCGCGTGACGAGCTCGACCGCGACGAGCCGGAGCCCGACCCGGAACGCGAGCTGCTCGAGCGCGACGAGCCGGACCGCGAGCCGGAGCTCGAGGCCTTCGTGCGCGACGAGCTCGACCGCGACGAGCCGGAGCCCGACCCGGAGCGCGAGCCGCTCGACCGCGACGAGCTCGACCCGCCGTTCGACGAGCTGCGTGAGCTGCTCGACGTGCGACTCGAGCTGCTCGACGAGCGGCGCGAGCTCGACCCGCCATTGCGGCGCTCGGCCGCCGGGATCTCCTCACGCGCAACCGCCTTCGCGAGCTGCCCGATCTGCTTCTCGAGGAACTTGGCCATCCGCTCCTCCTCGCGCCGGATGCGGCGCGCGAGCTTCGCGGTGTCCTTGTCGCCGACCGTCTCCGCGAGCGACTCGATGCCCGCGTAGAAGCCGATCTCCTCGAACTCGTTGTGGTACTCGGTGCGGGCGTTCTTCAGCATCTTCTCCGCCTCGCCCGTCCCGCGCAGCGCGTGGAGCGGACCCTGCGCCGCGGCGACCGCCTTGCTCGCCACGGACGTCAGCCCGGTGGCCGCCTCGACGATCACGTCGGGGCCGCCCGAGATCGGGCCGGCTTCGGCCTTGCCGCCGAGCTCCTTGATGCGCCGCTTGACCTCGCGCGCGTGGCCCTTCGTCTCCTTGAGGTGCTCCTGAAGACGCTTCTTGTACGGGGTCTTCGTGGTCATGGCGATATGAGCCTGGAGCGCGGTCTCGAGCTCCTTCTCCTTGCCGTACGCCTCGTTCAGGTACTGGATCAGCTTTGTGTCCCTGGCGTTGGGGTCCGCCATCGGTTACGTGCCTCCGTTGTGGGGGTTACGTCCTCTTCCGTACCCGGTGGCTGGCGTCTGGAACATCGCGACCGGGGGTACGGTGTGCTCGTGAGCCCCTACGACGATGACGACGACTGGACCGGAACCCCTCCGGAGGGTCGCCACGACGCATCCCGCGCCAACCCCGCCTTCTGGGCGCAGAACCGCGCGCCGCTGTCGATCACGGCGATCGGCGTCGGCGTGGCGCTGATCATCCTGCTGATCGTGCTGCTGCTGTAGGCACGCGCTTGCGGGCTCGTGCCGACTTCTGGCGCTCCACCGGGTCGAGCACGACCTTGCGCAGGCGCACCGCGTCGGGCGTGACCTCCACGCACTCGTCCTCGCGGATGAACTCGAGCGCCTGGTCGAGCGAGAGCTTGTGGTGCGGCACGAGCTTCACGGTCTCGTCCGAGCCGGAGGCGCGCATGTTCGTCTGCTTCTTCTCGCGGATGGCGTTCACGTCGAGGTCGTCGGCGCGCGCGTTCTCGCCCACGACCATGCCCTCGTAGACCTCCTCGCCGGGCCCCACGAAGAGCTGCCCGCGCTCCTGGAGCTTCAGCAGCGCGAACGTCGCCGTGGGTCCGCGCCTGTCGGCCACGAGCGAGCCCGTGGGGCGCGTGCGGATCTCGCCCTGCCACGGCTCGTAGCGCTCGAAGACCGAGTGCAGGATCCCCGAGCCGCGCGTCTCGGTGAGGAACTCGGTGCGGAAGCCGATCAGCCCGCGCGTGGGCACGAGGAAGTCGAGCCGCACCCAGCCGGTGCCGTGGTTGACCATGTTCTCCATGCGGCCCTTGCGCAGGGCGAGCATCTGGGTGACCACGCCGAGAAAGTCCTCCGGCACGTCGATCGAGAGCCGCTCGATCGGCTCGTGCAGCTCGCCGTCCACCTGGCGGGTCACGACCTGCGGCTTGCCCACGGTCAGCTCGAAGCCCTCGCGGCGCATCGTCTCCACCAGCACGGCGAGCTGGAGCTCGCCGCGTCCCTGCACCTCCCAGGTGTCGCGGCGGTCGCTGTCCACCACGCGGATCGCGACGTTACCCACGAGCTCACGCTCGAGCCGGTCCTGCACCATGCGCGCGGTGAGCCGCGAGCCCGACTGGCCCGCCAGCGGGGAGTTGTTGATTCCGATGGTCACGCCGAGCGCGGGCTCGTCGATGGCGATCACCGGCAGCGCGCGCGGGTCGGCGGGATCGGCGATCGTCTCGCCGATCGTGATGTCGGGGATGCCGGCCAGGGCCATGATCTCGCCGGGCCCGGCCTCGTCGGCGGCCACCCGGGCGAGCCCCTCGTTCACGTACAGCTCGACGACCTTCACGTTCTCGACCGCGCCGTCGCGCCTGATCCAGGCCACCTGCTGGCCCTTGCGGATCGTCCCGTGGTGCACGCGGCAGAGTGCGAGACGGCCCACGTAGGGGTCGGCGTCGAGGTTCGTGACGCGCGCCTGAAGCGGGTGCCCCTCGTCGTATGACGGCGCGGGGATGCGCTCGACCAGCAGGTCGAGCAGCGGACGCAGGTCGGTGCCCTCGACGCCCTCCTCCATCGCGGCCCAGCCGGCCTTCGCGTTCGTGTAGACGATCGGGAACTCGATCTGCTCGTCGTTCGCGTCGAGGTCGAGGAACAGCTCGTAGACCTCGTTGACCACGTCGCCGATGCGGGCGTCCGGACGGTCGACCTTGTTCACCACGAGCACGACCGGCAACCCGCCCTCGAGCGCCTTTCGCAGTACGAAGCGCGTCTGCGGCAGGGGGCCCTCGGAGGCGTCGACGAGGAGCATCACGCCGTCGACCATGGTGAGCCCCCGCTCGACCTCGCCGCCGAAGTCCGCGTGGCCGGGGGTGTCGACCAGGTTCAGCTTCACGTCCCCGTACCGCACGGCCGCGTTCTTCGCGAGGATCGTGATGCCGCGCTCGCGCTCCTGGTCCATCGAGTCCATGACACGGTCGGTGAGCGCCTCGGACTCGTGGGCGGAGAAGACGCCGGACTGGCGCAGCATGGCGTCGACCAGGGTGGTCTTCCCGTGGTCGACGTGGGCGATGATCGCGACGTTGCGGATGTCCGAGCGTTGGGGCACGAGGCCCCAACGCTAGTCATCGCCTTTTACAGTTCAGTCGTCGCGGCCGCCGCCGTGGTTGCCGCCGCCGCCCGAGCGCTCCACGTGGATCGCAACCCAGCGCCCGTTCGAGCGCTTCACGGTCGCCTCGACGCGGTTCATGCCGACCGTCAGCGCGCCGAACCCGGCGATCCGCTGGAAGGTCGTGTTGCGGGTGACCTTGATGCGGATCGTCCCGCGCTGCGAGTCATGCAGGCGGAACGTCTTCTTCTCCTTGGCGATGCCGACGACGGTGCCCTCGTACTGCGTTGCGGCGGAAGCCGTGGCGACGCCGATCGACATGGTCAGTGCAAGTGCTGTGATGAGAGCAAGAGTTTTCATGACGCCACTATTTCGCTCGTCCAGCCACGGGCCGGGAAAGCGAAGGACAAGAGTTGGTAAAGACTTCAGGCATGCATCTCAGCGTCCTCGATCAGTCGCCGATCGCGGAGGGCGAGACGCCCGCCCGGGCGCTCGCGAACACCGTCGATCTCGCGCGCCACGCGGAGGCGCTCGGCTACGAGCGCTACTGGCTCGCGGAACACCACGCCACGCCGGCGCTCGCCTGCGCCGCGCCCGAGGTGCTCATCGGCGCCGTCGCGGCCGCGACCGAGCGCATCCGCGTCGGTAGCGGTGGGGTGATGCTGCCGCACTACAGCGCGCTGAAGGTCGCGGAGGTGTTCAGCACGCTCGCCGGGCTGCACCCGGAGCGCATCGACCTCGGGCTCGGCCGCGCGCCCGGGACCGATCCGATGACGATGCTCGCGCTCCAGCGCGACCGCCGCCACGCCGCGCCCGACGACTTCATCGACCAGCTCACCGAGCTGCTCGCGCTGATCGAGGACCGCGTGCCGCCGAACCACCCGTTCGCGCGCCTGACCGCCACGCTGCCCGGGTTGCCGGAGCGCCCGGAGCCGTGGCTGCTCGGCTCGTCGCCGCAGAGCGCGATCTGGGCGGCCGAGCTGGGCCTGCCGTACGCGGTGGCCGACTTCATCAACCCGGGCGGCGCCGCGCTGGCCGCCGACTACCGAGGACGCTTTCTCGACTCGGAGCGCCTGCCCGCGCCGCGCGTGATCGCCTGCACGATCGCGATCTGCGCCGACACTGACGAGGAGGCGGAGCGGATCGACCTCGGGCTCGGCCGCGCGCCCGGGACCGATCCGATGACGATGCTCGCGCTCCAGCGCG
>DASYMP010000077.1:0-6009 GCA_036009005.1 Thermoleophilaceae bacterium
AGCACCCGCTGCCGGCGCGGATCGGGCATCGCGTGACGCTCGAGGCGCGCCGCCGTGGCGCGATCATCAGGCCGCTCGGCGACGTGGTGGTGCTGATGCCGCCGCTCTCGATCGCGCGCGACGAGCTCATCCGCCTGGTGGCGATCACCGCCGAGGCGATCGACGCGGCCACATCGGCCGCGGCGCTGCCCGCAGCCGCCTAGCGGCAATCGCGCGAATTACCGCATTTCGGGGACCCCAAAGTTCCCATAACGGCCGTTCACTGGGGTGTGGGGGCAAATGTACTTCCGACGTGCGCGCTTATGGCGGCCGTGGCCGTGCTCGCGGTCGCCCCCGCCTCCGCGCACGCGGCCGAGCCGAGCTCCTGGCTCGTGGGCAGCGAGGCCGGCGTGGCCACGGCCGCCAGCGCCGTGCCGGGCGCCCGCATCGCTCCCGGAATCCGCGTCGTTGACGCGAAGCGCGCCTCGCGGCGCCAGCTCCGTCGGATGCCGGGTGTGCGCTGGGTGGAGCCCAACAGGCGGTTCCGCGCCAGCAGCGTCGAGGCGCCCACGGACCCGCTCTTCGGCTCGCAGTGGGCGCTTCAGAGCGCACGCGTGCCGAGTGCGTGGCGCACGACCGTCGGCGGCGACGTGACCGTCGCGGTGCTCGACTCGGGGATCGACTTCAAGAACGCCGAGTTCGCCAAGAACCTCTGGACGAACGCGGGCGAGCTGCCGGGCAACGGCGCCGACGACGATCAGAACGGTTACGTCGACGACGCGCACGGAGCCGACATCGTGGACCACGACGGCGACCCCACCGACGGCTTCGGCCACGGCACGGCCGTCGCGAGCCTGATCGGTGCGCGCGGGGACGACGGCGTGGGCATGAGCGGAGTCGACTGGCACGTGCGGCTGATGCCGGTGAAGGTGCTGGCCGATGGCGGCTGGGGCACCACCGCCACGCTGATCGAGGGCCTCCGCTACGCGCTCGCCCACGGCGCGCGCATCGTGAACATGAGCGTGAACGGCCCGGACCGCAGCCTCGCGCTCGAGCAGGCGATCCGCGACGCCGGGGCGCAGGGCGCGCTCGTCGTGGCCTCCGCCGGCAACGACGGCGGCGACCGCGACCGGGTGGCGTCCTATCCCACCTCGATCGACTCCCCCGCGCTGATCAGCGTCGCCTCGAGCGACCGCTCCGGCGGCCTCGGCTACTCGTCCGCCTACGGACGCGGCAGCGTCGACATGGCCGCCCCCGGCGCCGACGTGCTCACCGCGAACCTCGGCGGCGGCTACTCCAGCCGCTCCGGCACCTCCTTCGCCGCCGCCTACATGTCCGGCGCGGCCGCCCTGCTCCGCGCGGCCCGACCCGATGCCTCCGCCGCGCAGCTCCGCGACGCGCTCGTGGCGTCGGGCCGCCGGACGGGCAGCGTTGCCGGCGTGGTCGCCGGCGGCGAGCTCGACGTGGCTAGCGCTCTCGCGCGGCTCACCGGCACGCCGGAGGCCACGCGCGCTCCGAGCGCAAGGACGAAGTCCAGGTCGAAGAAGGCCAGGGCGCGCAAGCGGCAGCGCAGGGCGCACGCGCGGGCCCACCGCAGGAGCGCGGCGACGGACCGGCTGGCGGTCACGCGCGGGCGCTAGTCTTCCCGCGCCGTGAACGAGACCGAGACCACCGAAACACAGCAGTGGATCTGCACTTCGTGCGGATTCATCTACGACCCGGCTGACGGCGATCCCGATGGCGGGATCCCCCCGGGCACCGCGTTCGAGGACATCCCGAACGACTGGTTCTGTCCCGTCTGCGGCGCGCGCAAGCGGGACTTCGAGATCTACGAGCCGTGACCGAGCCGCGCCAGGCGGCTTCGCTGATCCTGCTGCGCGACTCCCCCGACGGCGCCGAGGTGCTGCTCGTGCAGCGCAACCCCGAGCAGCGCTTCATGGGCGGGGCGTGGGTGTTCCCCGGCGGTGCCGTGAGCGCGGCGGAGGATGCCGACCACGCGGCAACCGCCGTCCGCGAGCTCGAGGAGGAGGCCGCCATCGCGCTGCCGGCCGAGACGGAGCTCGTGCCGTTCTCGCGCTGGATCACGCCGGAGGAGGTGGAGGTGCGCTTCGACACGTGGTTCTTCGCGGCGGAGGCGCCCGCCGGGGTCGAGGCCCGTGCCGACGGCGCCGAGTGCGTCGACGCGCGCTGGCTCACGCCCGCGGGGGCGCTCCTCGAGCACGCCCAGGACGAGCTCTCGCTCGTGTTCCCCACGATCAAGCACCTGGAGCTGCTCGCGGAGACGAGCTCGGTGGAGGAGACGCTCGCCGCGGCGCGCGGCCGGCCCGTCGAGCCGGTCATGCCGAGGGTGGCGATACGCGACGGCGCCCCCCACGTGCTCCTGCCCGGCGATGCCGGCTACGAGCACGCCTAGCGCCGCAACCACGGCGCCCGTAGGTTGTTTGCACGGTCACATGAGAAGCGCGCTCTACATCCTGGTGCTAGCGGCGGTGGCGCTCGGCGCGCTGGTGGCCGTCGCGGCTGCCGACACCTTCGTCGGCACCGACGCCGCTGAGCGCCTTCAGGGTACGCCCGGCCCCGACCAGCTCTACGGCGAGGGCGGCGACGACACGCTTGTCGCGCTCGGCGGAAGCGACTTCGTGGAGGCCGGCCCCGGCAATGACGACGTGGACGCCGGCGGCGGGCTCGACCTCGTGATCGGCGGGACCGGCGACGACACGATCGACGGCGGCGTGGGCCGCGACCTCGTCTACGCCGGCGCCGGCGACGACGAGGTGCTGGGCGGCGCGGGCGCGGACACGATCTTCGGCCAGGACGGCAGCGACCGGCTCTTCGGCGGCTCCGGCCCGGACCGCATCTACGCGAGCGGCGGCGCCGACTTCGTGGACGCCGGCTCCGGCGACGACACGCTCTACGCCGACGGCACCGGCATCACGCTGCTGGCCGGCGGCGGCAACGACATCGTGAGCGCGTCGGGCGGCAACATCACGGCCGAGGGCGGCGGTGGCAACGACCGCATGCGCACCGGCTCGGGGAACGACCACGTCTCGGGCGGACCGGGCGAGGACTCGATCGCCACGGGGAGCGGCAATGACCGCATCGAGGCCGCCGACGGGCGCCGCGACCGCGTGAACTGCGGCCCGGGCAGCGCGGACACCGTGACGGCGGACCGCATCGACGTGCTGATCGGCTGTGAGTCGATCTCCCGCCCAATCGGGTAGAACCCCCGGCATGGCGGCCGACCGGCTCACGGTGGCGGTGACCGGACCCACCGGCGATCTGGGCATCGCGATCGTCGACGCGCTCGAGCGCTCACGCGCGGTGAGGAGCATCGTCGGCATGGCCCGGCGTCCCTTCGATCCAGGCGAGCGCGGCTGGAAGAAGACGGAGTACCGCCAGGGCGACGTGACGGACGCGGCGAGCGTGCGCGCGCTCGTGAAGGGCGCCGACGTGGTGGTGCACCTCGCGTTCGCGATCCTGGACGCGAGCGATGCCACGCGTGAGCTGAACGTGGAGGGCTCGCGGCGCGTGTTCGAGGAGGCCGGGAAGGCCGGCGCGAAGCGCATCTGTTACGCGTCGAGCGTGGCCGCGTACGGCTTCCACGACGACAACCCCGATTGGCTGACCGAGGACGTGCCGCCGCGCGGATCGCGCCAGCACCCCTACTCGCACCAGAAGGCCGAGGTCGAGCGCGTGCTCGGCGAGGTGCTGCTGCGCCACCAGAACACGGTCGCGTACGCATTCCGGCCCTGCGTGGTGGCCGGACCGGAGGCGCGCACGATGCTCGAGGAGATCCCCTACTACCGGCTCGAGGAGGCGATGCCGGACGCGGTGGCGCGGCTGCTCGGCTCGCTGCCCGTGCTGAAGCCGGTGATCCCCGACCCCGGCATCCACTTCCAGCTCGTGCACGAGGACGACGTGGCGAGCGCGTTCGCCGCCGGGGTGCGCGGGCTCGGCGAGCCGGGCCCCTACAACCTCGCCGGCGGCGGCACGCTCACGATGTCCGACGTCGCCGACGCGCTCGGCTGGTACTCGATTCCGGTGCCGAAGCCGCTGGTGGACGCCACCGCCGAGATCGCCACGCGCCTGCCGCTGATGCCCGAGCAGGTGGCCTGGCTCCACTCGGTGAGGAAGCCGGTCCTGATGAAGACCGACCGTGCGAAGAAGCTGCTGCGCTGGCGGCCGAAGCACACGAGCAGGGCGACTCTCAAGGAGATGGCCGACGCTCAGAGAGCGGCGCGGTACAGCGCCGCGTAGTCCTCCTCGGACATCTCGCGGGGGTTCAGAAGCGTGGTGCCGTCGCCCATGGCGCCCTCGACGAGCGCCGGGATGCCGTCCTCCGGCACGCCCACCTGCGATAGGCGCGTGGGAAGACCGAGCCGCTCGATCAGCCCGGTGACGTACGAGGCGAGAGCGTCGCCGATCTCCGGCTCCGAGACGTCGAACAGCTCGCCGATGTCGCGATAGCGGTCGGCGATGTCCTCGGAGCCCGCGGCGTTGTGGCGGATCACGTGTGGCAGGTGGATCGCGTTGGCCACGCCATGCGGCACGCCGTAGTGAGCGCCGGCCGGGTGCGACATCGCGTGAACCGAGCCGAGCCCGATCGTGATCGCGAGGTTTGCCGCGATCAGCATGTTGCCGCGCGCCTCCTCGTCCTCCTCGCCGCGCTGGACCGCGCGCTCGAGGTTGTCGCGGATCATGCGGAGCGCCTGGAGCGAGCGCGCGTCCTGGTGCGGGCTCCAGTCCACCGACACGTAGCCCTCGATCGCGTGCGTCATCGCGTCCATGCCGGTCGCCGCGGCGACCTTCGCGGGGAGCGTGCGGGTCGTGTCCGGGTCGAGGATCGCGAGCCGAGGGAACAGCGGGAAGTCCGCGATCTCGATCTTCACGTTCTCCTCGGGGACCTTGATGACCGCCGCCATCGAGACCTCGCTGCCGGTCCCGGCCGTGGTCGGGATGCAGGCCAGCGGCGCGATGTCGAGCGGGCGGCCCATGCCGTCGTCCTCGCGTGGCATCAGGTAGAAGCCCTCCTGCTCGCGCGCGTCGCCACCGTGCGTGAACACCACGTCCGCCACCTTGGCGGTGTCCATCACCGAGCCGCCGCCCACGGCCAAAAACGAATCGGCGCCGGCCTCCTTGGCTGCCGCCGCGCATGCGTCGCAGACCTGTGTCGAGGAGTCCTGGGGCACCTGGTCGAAGACGCCGGCCACCTCCAGACCGCCGTCGGCGATACCCGCCTCGACGCGCTCCACGAGGCCGGTGCCCCGCACGACCTCGTCGGTCACCACGAAGACGCGCCGGGCGCCCTCCTTCTGGAACTCGAAGCCCGTGGAGCTGAGCAGGTCGCGTCCCGAGATGACCCGCGTCGTTCCGGCGTACTGGTAGAAGTCCTTGAACCCGCGCAGCGGCGTGGGATCGAGCGCCGAGCCCGCCTCCATCAAGCAGCCTCGAGCAGGTCCTCGCGCCCGTCTTCCTCGAGCAGCGAGCGGTAGCGCGGGAAGATCGGCTTCGTGAGCGGCACGAGCTTGAGGATCTTCGCCACGGGGCCCTTCGCCTTCATCTGACCGCGCGCGAGCGCGACCGTCACGTTGACCTTGCCGAGCCAGAAGCGGTGCGCGGTGTCGGCGTCCATGGTCATGACGACCTCGGGCTCCATCGTGGTCTCGCCACAGTCCACCTGGCCGTCGCCGTCTTCCATCAGGCTGACCGTGATCTGGGACTCAGGCTCGCGGTACTGGTACTGCACGATCGTGTTGGCCTTGCGGAACTTCGGGGCTAGCTCGTCGTCCTCCGCGAGCTGCTCGAACAGCCTCCCGATGTACTTGTAGACCTCGTCTGCATCTTTGAAGTAAGCCACGGGCGGAAGTCTACGGCCGAGCCCGCACCAGGAGCGTCTGTGCGGCGCGGCCGATTCGGCCCCGCTCGTCCCAGAGCGCCGTGTCAGTCATCCCGATGCCGTCCACGTGAGTCACCGAATCGAGGCAGACCCACTCGCCCTCCGGGGGCCTCACCAGGTGCACGGTCAGGTCG
>DASYMP010000078.1:0-11335 GCA_036009005.1 Thermoleophilaceae bacterium
GGCGGCCATTCGTGAGGCGTTCGGCCATCTGCGCCCGGCGGAGGAGCTGAAGTCGCTCGAGGAGGCCGCACGCTCACGCTCCGAGGCCGACTGGCTCGTGGGCATGAACGCCACGCGCGCGGCGTCGATTCGCCTGCGGGCCGCCTTCGACGGCGCGGTGTCGCTCGGGCGTGTGCAGACGCCCACGCTGGCGCTGGTCGCGCGCCGCGAGGAGGAGATCCGCAACTTCGTGCCCGAGCCGTATTGGCTCGTGGAGGCTCGCTTCGAGGCCACCGGCGAGCGCCGCTACACGGGCCGCTACCTCGGCGGCAAGCGGCTCCCCAACGCCGAGGAGGCGCAGGCGATCGTCGACGTGGTCACCGGTCAGGCCGGCGAGATCACGAAGCTCGACAAGACCGAGCAGCGCGAGCAGCCGCAGCTCCTGTACGACCTCACGAGCCTCCAGCGCCACGCGAACAGCCTGTACGGCTTCTCGGCGCGCCGCACGCTCGCCGCCGGGCAGCGGCTCTACGAGGAGCACAAGGCGCTCACCTATCCGCGTACGAACTCGCGCTTCCTGACCGGCGACATGATCCCCGAGATCAAGCCGACCGCCGAGCACGTGGGCCACTCGCCGCAGTACGAGAAGGCCGCGCAGTACGTGCTCGGTCTCGACTCGCTGCCGCTGGGCCGGGTCGTGAACGACGCGAAGGTCCAGGACCACCACGCGATCATCCCGACGAACTCCGACCACGACCTCTCGAAGATGGGCCAGGACGAGCTGAAGGTGTACGACCTCGTCACTAAGCGCTTCCTGGCGATCTTCCACCCCGAGGCGGTCTTCGAGCGCACGCGGGTGGAGACGACGGTGCGCGAGCAGGTCTTCCGCACGTCGGGCCGGCGCCTGGTCGAGGCGGGCTGGCGGGCCGTGTACGGCGAGCTGGCCGAGAACGACCGCCCCGACGACGACTCCGGCGGGGACCAGCTGCTGCCGAAGCTCGACCAGGGCGAGGGCGTCCAGACGCTCGAGGTCGAGTCGATGCGCAAGGAGACGCAGCCGCCGCGCCGCTTCAGCGACGCGTCGCTGCTGGGCGCGATGGAGACCGCCGGCAAGGAGATCGACGACGCCGAGCTGCGCGAGGCCATGAAGGACTCCGGCATCGGCACGCCCGCCACGCGGGCGTCGATCATCGAGCGGCTGGTCGACGTGGGCTATATCGAGCGCGACGGCCGCGCGCTCGTGGCCACCGAGAAGGGGATCCAGGTGATCCGGCTGCTGGGCGAGCACCAGCTCACCTCGCCAGAGCTCACCGGAAGCTGGGAGCACCGCCTCCGCCTGATCGAGCAGTCGAAGGACACGCGTCCGGCGTTCATGGAGGACATCAAGAAGTTCACGACCGAGACGGTCCAGGAGCTCGACAAGCTGAAGGGCGTCCAGATCGAGCGCGCCAAGCTGGGCCCGTGCCCCATCTGCGGCCGCGAGATCTCGGAGAACCGCAAGGGCTACTCGTGCTGGTCCCGCGAGGACCCCGGCTGCGGCTTCGTGATCTGGAAGAAGAAGGCCGGCAAGAACCTGCCGGTGTCGGTGGCGAAGCAGCTGATCGAGTCGCTGCGCGCCTCTCGCGAGGCTGGCGAGGACCCCGGCGTGGGACGCACCGAGAAGCCGGTCACCGGCTTCCGCTCGCGCGCCGGCCGCACGTTCCGCGCGAAGCTCCGGTTGGAGCAGACCGACGAGGGCAAGTGGCGCGTCGAGTTCGACGAGGACTGGGCCAAGGAGCCACCCGCAGGCGCCTCCGAGGAGGAGCGCGCAGAGGCCGAAGCCGGCGGCGACACCGCCACCCCGGCCACCGAAGCGATCGCAAGCGAGCCCGCCGAAGCCGCGGAAGCGGCCGAAGCGGCCGAAGCGGCCCCAGCCGCCTAGCCCCCCCAACCGCCGAGCGCCCCGGCCGCCAAGCGCCGGCCCCTCGGCGACCCCCGCGCCCCCGCCCCGCGCCCCCTCGCCCGCCCGGCCCGCGCCCCCGCGCCCCCGCGCCCGCCCCGCGCTCTCGGCCGCTAACGGCGGCATTGAGGGGGAGCCCTGGCTCTTTTCGCGACAGTCCTGCCTAGGGGTTCGTATGGACCCCCTATCCAGGACTGTCGTGGCGCGGCGCCACGTTCGGCGAGGTGTCCTGCCTGGCAGCCCGTGGTGGGGGGCTATCCAGGACGCTTGTGTGAGACGCCGCGCGCGGCGGCGCTCCCGCTCGGCGCCGCTCCGCGGAGCGCTCGGCGGCGCGGTGGAGGAGGATCACATGTTCAATGCGTAGTTACTGTGGGTAACCTACTCGCAGTAAGGTGGAACCCACGGCTCGGATAGAGGACTTTCGTCACGGTCGCGTGCCGCGGGAGGTGCGCGAGCGGCAGCTTGTCGAGCTCGCCGAGGGGCTGTTCGCCGAGCGCGGGTTCGCGAAGGCGTCGATGGATGAGCTCGCGCGTAGGGCCGGCGTTACCAAGCCGGTCATCTATGAGCTGTTCGGTTCGAAAGAGGGGCTTTTCAGAGCGTGCCTAGAGGGCCTCGCCCTGCGGCTCGCGGAGCAGATCGCGGAGGCCGCGCGAGGCGCCGACGAGGCGAGCGGGGTTGGCGAGGTAGCGGTGAGCCGGGGTGCCGAGGTAGCGGCGAGCGGGGGTGCCGAGGTAGCGCCGAGCGGGGATCCCGAGGTAGCGGCGAGCGGGGATGCCGAGGTAGCGGCGAGCGCGGCTGCGGGGAGCGGGGCTGCGGGCCGCGCGGCTGGCGGGCGCGCGGCGCGGGTGCCCGATCCTGAGGCGCGGCTTCGGGCTGGGGGGCTTGCGTTCCTGCGCTTCGCGTCGGACAACCGGGTGGCTTACGAGCTTCTCTACGAGGGCCGCTTCTCGGATGCGGCGGTGGCCGTGCGGAGGCGCCAGGCGGCTCTGATTCTCGAGCTGATGAGGGAGATCGCGCCTCAGGATGTGGACCCGCGCGAGCTGGAGGTGGCGGCTCATGCCGTCAACTCGGCCTACGAGGGGGTGGCTCACTGGATGTGGGACCACCCCGAGATGGATGTCGAGCAGCTGGCGGACTGGACGGTCGGCCTGCTGCTGCCAGGACTACGGAGGTTCACGTGACGCGGCACCACAGGATTGCGATCGTCGGCACCGGCTTCTCGGGGCTCGGCATGGCCATCAGGCTGAAGCAGGACGGCGAGGAGGACTTCGTGCTGCTCGAGCGCGCCTCCGACATCGGCGGCACCTGGCGCGACAACACCTACCCGGGCTGTCGCTGCGACGTGCCCTCGCACCTCTACTCGTTCTCGTTCGCGCCCAACCCGAACTGGTCGAGCACGTTCTCGCCCCAGCCGGAGATCCTCGCCTACCTGAAGGACTGCGCGGAGCGCTTCGGCGTGCGCCCGCACATCCGCTTCGACACCGAGCTGGAGAGCGCGACCTGGGATGACGAGGACGGGCTCTGGAAGATCGAGACCTCGAGCGGCGCGATGACGGCAGACATCCTGATCGCGGCACAGGGCCCACTGAGCGATCCGTCCATGCCGGAGGTGCCCGGCCTCGACAGCTTCGAGGGAAAGGCGTTCCACTCCGCCCGCTGGGACCACGACCACGACCTGAGTGGCGAGCGCGTGGCCGTGATCGGCACGGGCGCCTCGGCGATCCAGTTCGTCCCCGAGATCCAGCCGAAGGTCGCGAAGCTCCACGTCTTCCAGCGCACCGCGCCCTGGGTGATCCCGCATCGCAACCGCCCGATGAAGCGCTTCGAGCGCGCGCTCTACCGCCTCTTCCCGCCGGCCCAGCTCGCGATGCGCGCGGGCATCTACTGGGCGCGCGAGTCGTTCGTGCTCCAGTTCCGCCACCACGCGATCGGGAAGCTGCTCGAGCGCATCCCGATGATGCACATGCACAAGCAGATCAAGGACCCGGAGCTGCGCAGGAAGCTCACGCCGAGCTACAGCATGGGGTGCAAGCGGATCCTGCCGGCCAACGAGTGGTATCCCGCGCTCGCGCAGCCGAACGTCGAGGTGGTGAGCGGCGGGCTGACCGAGGTGCGCCCGCGCTCCGTCGTGGCCGAGGACGGCACCGAGGTCGAGGTGGACACGATCATCTTCGGCACGGGCTTCCACGTGACCGACGTGCCGATCGCCGACCGCGTGAGGGGCCGCGATGGCCGCACGCTCACGGAGACCTGGAACGGCAGCATGCAGGCCTACAAGGGCACCACCGTGGCCGGCTACCCCAACCTGTTCTTCCTGGTGGGCCCGAACACAGGCCTCGGCCACACCTCGATCGTGTTCGTGATCGAGTCGCAGATCGCCTACGTGCTCGACGCGCTCCGGACGATGCGGCGCCGCGGCGCGCACACGCTCGAGGTGCGCGACGAGGCTCAGGCGGCGTACAACGCCGAGCTCGACCGGATGACCGAGGGCACGGTGTGGGTCAGCGGCGGGTGCACGAGCTACTACATCGACCGGAACGGCCACAACTCGGCGCTCTGGCCCACCTACACCTGGCCGTTCCGCCGGCAGCTGCGTGAATTCGACACGGCCGCGTACGCGCTCGGCGGGCGGGTACCGGATCCGGGTGCCGGACGAGAGCAGGCTGCAGCGGCGCACGCTTGAGGACGTGGGGCACCGGCCCTGGCCGCTGCCCGACAGCCCCTGGGTGCAAGGTCAGACCTGGTGCGACCTTCTCTTCGCGCACTGGCGAGTGCCCGCGGAGCGGCTGCGGCGCGTGATGCCGCCGGTGCTCGCCGCCAGGCTCCACCTCTACGACGACGGCAGCGCCTGGCTCGGCATCACGCCGTTCGTGGTCCGGGGCCTGCGGCTGCGCGGCACCCCGCCGCTTCCCTGGGTCTCGCACTTCCCGGAGCTGAACGTGCGGACCTACGTGGAGCTCGACGGAAGGCCTGGCATCTACTTCTTCAGCCTCGACGCCGGGCGCCGGGCGGCCGTGATCGCCGCGCGCCGCTCGTACCGGCTGCCCTACTTCCACGCCCGCATGCGGGTCGAGAAGGTCGGCGCGCGGGTGGACTACCGGAGCGAGCGCATCGACTCCTCGGGGCCGCCGGCCGCCCTCCGCGGCTCATACGCGCCGGTGGGCGCGCGAACGGATGACCGGCTCGCGCGCTGGCTAGCCGAGCGCTACTGCGCGTACACCGTCGACGGCGAGGGCCGTCCGCTGCGCGTGGAGATCCACCACCCGCCCTGGCCGCTTCAGCCGGCCGAGGGCGAGCTCGACGCACAGGGGATGGCCGACCCGCTCGGCATCGAGCTCGAGGGCGAACCGCTGCTCCACTTCAGCGCCAGGCAGGACACCCTGCTCTGGCCGCCGACGCCGGCCTAGCCGTTCGGGTACGGATCCTGGGCGCTGTCGCCGCCGCTCAGCGTGTTCCACTCGCCGTTGCCGCACTTCGGGCAGGGTGGGAGGTGCGTCGTCGAGCTCACGTCGATCTGGTTGCCGCAGCTCGTGCACTTGTAGGTGCCCGAGGAAACGTCGCTGCCGGCCGGGACTGGCTCAGCCATCGCTCTACTCCTTCGTCGCTTGGCGAGCCGCTTACCCGCTGAGCACGTTCTGAATACGGGGCGGGTCCTCGTCGACGAGCGTGAGCACCGTGCCGGGCCAGTAGGGACTGTGGCGGTCGGTGCGGATCAGCGCGCTCTCGTGGAGCCAGCTCCCGGTGTTCCAGAGCCGCGAGCCGGACAGTGTCGTCCACTCCGCGAGCTCGTCGCTCGGCAGCGGCCCGGGCCGGTGGGTGTGCCCGAAGATCACGTGCTCTGTGCCCGGCGCGAGCGTGTCCGCGACGCGCGCCATGGCGAGCAGGCCCGAGCGGCGCAGCTCCTCGCCCGTGAGCGTGGGGCTGAAGGGACCGAGCCCGAGGCCGTTCAGCGCGCCGACCGCGCTCGGGATCGTCACGCGGCCGAGCAGGAAGCGGCCCACCGAGGGCCTGCCGTCGCTGTTGGCGCGCCGCCAGACCTTCCGCGACAGGCTGTTGCCGGTGGCGAGCGAGCTCGCGGAGGCGCCCTGCGCGAGCCCCGAGTAGAACGAGTACATCGGCCCCAGAATCGTCTCGTAGTCGGCCGCGGAGGCCGGCTCCTTGCCGAGCCCGGTGATCCGGCCCATGACCGCGGCGGCGATCGACTCGAAGCGAGGGACGGTGAGATGGAGGTCGAGATAGTGGCCATGCGTCGCGTACACGTCCGGACGCAGCTCGAGGCCGGGGTAGGCGAGCGTGACCTCGACATCCGGCATCCACGAGGCGATCCGGCCCGCGGCGCCGTCGCCGGGCGCCACCGGCCATTCGGCCTCGGAGGGCAGCGGCTTGCCGGCGAGCCGCTGCCGCGTGAGCCACGGCTCGGCGAGCGCGTGGTCGTGGTTGCCCGGCACGATCACGACGCGCCGGTCGCGCATCACGCTCCCGAGCGCCTCGAACATCGGCCGGGCCACCTCGAGGCCCTCGGCGAGCGGGCGCTCGCGGAGCTCGACGGCGTCGCCGAGCAGCACCAGGCGGTCGGCGCCGGCCACCGCCTCGACGAGGGCGTCGAGCGGCCTGCCGCCGCGCGCGACGTCGGCGCCGGCCAGGCCGCCGACGTGCAGGTCCGAGACGACGGCCGTGCGCATGCCGGTCATGGTGTCAGGCGCGCGAGCTACGCCGCTAGATTCAGGGTGCGTGTCGCATTTCTGCCGCCACAACCGCTTCATCTCCGAGTGCCCGATCTGCTCGAAGGGCACCGTGCTCGACCCGAACAGGAAGGCGGAGCGGCGCCCGAGCTCGACCGCGAGGCGCCGCGCCGGGTCCGGGCGTCCGGCGGCGGGCGCGGCGACCGGCGCGCGCGTCTCGCGCGGCCCGTTCGCGGCCGCGACGCCCGACGAGAACGGCCGCGAGGTGCGCCTCGAGAAGGTGCCCGGCGGCCTGCGCCTCGCCGCCTGGCACGCCGGCCAGCTTGCGCGCGAGGCTCCCGTGGTAGCGCTGTCGGATCTGCCCACCATGCTGCGCTCGGCGGCCGACCAGGGGCTCGTGGCGGAGCCTGGCCTGGAGGCCGTGGGCGAGCCGCTGGCCGGCTCTCACGGCGCGAGTCCCGGCCGCGCCGGCGAGCTGCGCGACGAGCTGCGCGTGGAGCGCCTGGATGCGGATCGCGTACGCATCGCCCGCTGGGTGATGCGCCCCAACCGCGGCTGGGAGCTCCAGGAGGCGCCCGTGCTGCTGCCGGCGCCGCGCTTCACGCAGGCGCTCGAGTCCGCCGCCCAGCGCGGCGTGCTCTCGCCAGGCGATCCGACGGACTAGGCACCATCTCCGTGTGCCGCTGAAGCTCGTAACCGGCCCGGCCAACGCCGCCAAGGCGGGCGAGGTGCTGGGCGGGCTGCGCGCGCGCCTCGACGACGACCCGATCCTCGTCGTGCCGACCTTCAGCGACGTGGAGCATTCGCAGCGCGAGCTGGCCGACCGCGGCGCCGTCTTCGGCGCGCGCGTGATGCGCTTCGGCTGGCTCTTCCGCGAGATCGCGATGCGCGCGGGCTACGCCGGGCGCGAGGCCTCCGACTTCCAGCGCGAGCTGATCGTCGAGGAGGCGATCCGTGGAGCGAAGCTCGACCTGTTGGCCGAGTCGGCGGCGCAGCCCGGGTTCGTGCGCGCGGCGGCCCGCTTCGTGGCCGAGCTCACGCGCTCCATGGTCGAGCCCGCGCGCTTCACCCAGGCGCTCCGCAGCTGGGCGGGCGGCGGTCCGCGGCGCGCCTACGCGGAGGAGGTGGCGCTCGTCTACCGCGCCTACCGGGACCGGCTCGACGCCGCCGGCCTCGTGGACCCCGAGCTGTTCGCGTGGCGGGCGCTCGACGCGCTCCGGCTCGACCGGGAGGCCTGGCGCGGTACGCCCGTGTTCGTGTACGGCTTCGACGACTTCGACCGCCTCCAGCTCGACGCGCTCGAGACGCTCTCGAGGCACTGCGAGGCCGACGTGACCGTCTCGCTCCCGTTCGAGCCCGGCCGGCTCGCCTTCAAGGCGGTGAGCGGCGTGCACCAGGAGCTGCTCGCGCTGGGCGCCGAGGAGCTGGAGCTGCCGCCGCTCGACGACCACTACGCGCCCGACTCGCGCGCTCCGCTGCATCACCTCGAGCGTCTCCTGTTCGAGGACGAGCCGCCCGCGCGCGTGCATCCCGGCGGCGCGATCTCGTTCCACTCGGCGGGCGGCGAGCGCGCCGAGGTGGAGCTCGCCGCCGCGCGCGTGCTCGGCCTTCTGCGCGACGGCGTCGAGCCGGGCGACATCGCCGTGGTCTTCCGCGAGCCGGGCCGCTACTCCTCGCTCTTGGAGCAGGTCTTCGGCGCCTACGGCATCCCCTACTCGGTCGACCGCACGCTCCCGTTCGGGCACACCGGCCTCGGCCGCGGCCTGCTCGCGCTGATCCGCGCCGCGGCGCCGGGCGGGACGGCCGAGGACCTGCTCACCTACCTCCGCACGCCGGGCCTCCTGCGCGTGCCCGGCTTCGCCGACACGCTCGAGGCCGATGTGCGCACCGGCGGCATGCATGGCGTGGCCGAGGCGCGCGAGCGCTGGGAGCGCGACCACTGGCCGCTCGCCGAACTGGACCGCCTCGCGAACGCGCGCGATACCGCCGCGTTCGCAAGCGAGCTGGAGGCGCGCCTCGCGCGCCTGTTCGCCGCCCCCTACGAGCGCACAGCCACCGTGCTGAGCGGACCTCAGCTCGAGGAGGCGCGCGCGCTCAGCGCCGCGCAGCGGGCGCTGATGGAGCTGCGCGCCGTGCTCGGCGGCCGGCGCGTGGACGTACCGCACGTCCTGCGCGTGCTCGAGCAGCTCGAGGTGCACGTGGGCGAGACGCCGCAGCCCGACCGCGTGCAGGTGGCCACGCCCGAGGCGATCAGGGCACGCCGCTTCACGGCCGTGTTCGCCTGCGGGCTCGAGGAGGGCGAGTTCCCGCGCGGGGCGTCGCCCGAGCCGTTCCTGTCGGACGAGGACCGCCGCGCCATCGCGACCGCCAGCGGCCTGATGCTGCCCGTGCGCGAGGATCGGCTCGACCGCGAGCGCTACCTCTTCTACGTCTGCGCCTCGCGCGCGGAGCGGCTGCTCGTGCTGAGCTCGAGGTCGAGCGACGAGGAGGGCAACCCGCAGACCGAGTCCTACTTCGTCGACGACGTGCGGCTGCTGCTGGAGGACGGCGCCGAGCAGCGCACTCGTTCGCTCTCCGAGGTGACCTGGACGCCCGAGGAGGCGCCCACGGCCGCCGAGTGGGACCGCGCCCACGCCGCCACCGGGCCGCGCCGCGCGCTGCCGGGTCCCGTGCCGCTGAGCGCCCAGCCGCTGCTCGACGAGCTGGCGGCCCGCGACGCCGTGGCGGCTCGCGCGCTCGAGAACTTCGCGGACTGCCCCGTCAAGTGGCTCGTGGAGGACCTGCTGAAGCCGGACGAGCTCGTGCCCGACCCCGAGGCGATGGTGCGCGGCTCCTACGCCCACGAGGTGCTGAGCCACACCTACCGCCGCGTGCACGAGGAGACCGGCCGGCGGCGCGTGACGCCCGACAACCTCGAGCGGGCGGAGCGCATCCTGCTCGAGGAGCTGCGCGAGCGGAGCGTCTCATTCCAGCTCTCGCCGAAGCAGACGCGCGTACGGGCCGCGCAGCGCAGGCTCGAGTTCGACCTGCTGCGCTTCCTGCGCTCGGAGGCCGACTCCGACTCGCGCTTCGAGCCCGTCGAGCTGGAGCGCGCTTTCGGGATGGAGGGCAGCGAGCCGGTCGAGCTCGAGGGCGGCCTGCGCGTGCGCGGGCGCATCGACAGGGTCGACCGCTGCGGCGACATGGCGCTCGTGATCGACTACAAGACCGGCAAGAAGGTCGACAAGTACAAGGTGGCGAGCTGGGAGCCCGAGAACCGGCTCCAGGCGGCGCTCTACATGCTGGTGGTCGAGAAGCTGCTCGGGCTCAGGGCGGCCGGAGGCGTGTACGTCGCGCTCGGGAGTGCGGACCCGCGCCCGCGCGGCATGGTCGCCTCCGACGTCGAGGAGCTCGGCGAGCGCTGGTTCGCGAGCGACAGGCGCGATCCCGAGGAGTTCCGCGAGAAGCTCGACTGGGCGCTCGAGCGCATCCGCGAGACGGACTCGCTGATGCGCGGCGGGCAGCTCTGCGCGCGGCCCGAGCGCTGCGACTGGAACGGCGGCTGCAAGTACCCGTCGGTGTGCCGGAGCGAGCGGTGAGGGAGCTGACCCCCGAGCAGGCGCGGGCGGTCGAGCGCCGCGACGGCTCGCTGCTCGTGCGCGCCGGCGCGGGCACCGGCAAGACGACCGTGCTGGTGGAGCGCTTCGTGCGCGCGGTGATCGACGGCGACGCCGGCGTCGAGCGGATCCTCGCGATCACGTTCACCGAGAAGGCGGCCGCCGAGATGCGCACGCGCGTGCGGCGGCGCTTCCTCGAGCTGGGACGGCGCGAGGACGCGCGCGCCTCGGAGAGCGCATGGGTGTCGACGATCCATGGCCTGTGCGCGCGGATACTGCGCGCACACGCTCTGAGCGCGGGCATCGACCCCGACTTCCGCGTGCTCGACGAGCTCGAGTCCGAGCGCATCGCCGCCGAGGCGTTCGACGGCGCGCTCGAGGAGTTCATGGGGGTGGGAGGCGCGCCCGACCCGGCGCGCGTCGAGATGGTCGCGGCCTACACGCCCGACCGGCTGCGCGACATGGTCCGCACCGCCTACTCGCACCTCCGCAGCCGCGGCGAGCGCCATCCGCGGCTCGAGGAGACGCTGCCGCCGCACCCGGCCGGCGAGGAGGAGCGCCTCGACGCCGCCGCGCGCGACGCGCTCGCGGAGCTCGCGCTGGCGAGCGGCGGCGTGACCGTCGAGCGCGCGATCGAGAGCATCGAGGCGCGCGCCGAGATCAAGGGCAAGGCGAAGGCGCTCGAGACCGATACCTGCGAGGAGTACCGCGAGGCGTTCGCGGCCCACCGGACGCTCGAGGTGGCCGAGCGCGAGCACCGCGACCACACGATGCTGCGCGTGCTGCTCGAGCTTTACGGGGGCCGCTACGACAGCGCCAAGCGCGAGCGCTCGGCGCTCGACTTCGAGGACCTGGAGCTCGTGGCGCGCGACCTGCTCGCGGGGGACGCGGGGCTGCGCGAGGCGTACTCGTCTCGCTTCGAGCACGTGCTGGTGGACGAGTTCCAGGACACGAACCGGCTCCAGAACGAGCTGCTCCACCTGCTCTCGCGCGAGAACCTGTTCCGGGTCGGCGACGAGAACCAGTCGATCTACCGCTTCCGGAACGCCGACGTGAGCGTCTTCCGCGAGCACTGGGAGGAGGCGCGTGCGGACGGCCGCGCCGAGAGCATCACGGTGAACTTCCGCGCGCGCGGCGAG
>DASYMP010000079.1:0-4092 GCA_036009005.1 Thermoleophilaceae bacterium
TCGGGCGCCCAGAAGCGCTCGTGGTACTCCTCGAGCGTCCCTTCCTGCACCTCGAACGCCTGGAAGGCCTGGAGTACGAAGGCGACGTCGGCGTCGGCGGGCTGGTCTGCCATGGGACGAGAGTAACTAGGCTCCAGCCCCGTGCGGGCGGCCGTCCTGACCATCTCGACCACGATCGCGCGCGGCGAGGGCGAGGATCGCTCCGGGCCGGCCCTCGTCGAGTTGTGCGAGCAGGCGGGACTGGAGACGGTGCACGAGGTCGTCTCGGACGACCGCGAGGCCATCGCAACGGCCATCAAGCGCCACGCGGACGCCGGCCACGCGCGCTTCGTGTTCACCACCGGCGGCACGGGCATGACCGTCGACGACGTGACCCCCGAGGCCACCCGCGCGGTGATCGACCGCGAAGCGCCCGGCTACGCGGAGACGATCAGGGCGGAGTCGCGCCGGCACACCCCGCTCGGCATCCTCACGCGCGGCATCAGCGGCATCCGCGGCCGCACGCTCGTGATCAACTTCCCAGGCTCCCCGAAGGCGATCGGGCAGTCGTGGCCCGTGGTGGAGCCGACGCTCAAGCACGCCGCCGCCACGCTCGAGCGTGACTGAAAACGCCATCGAGCTGGCTGGGCTCGAGCGGCGCTACGGCGAGCGCTCCGCCCTCAGCGGCGTGACCCTGAACGTTCCCGCGGGCGCCACGCTCGCCGTGTTCGGCTCGAACGGCGCCGGGAAGACCACGCTCCTGCGCGTGCTGGCGGCGCTGCTGCGGCCGCACGCGGGCACGGCGAACGTGCTCGGAAGCGCACTGCCGGACGAGGCGTGGAAGGTGCGCGGCAGGGTCGGCTACCTCGGCCACGACTCGATGCTCTACCGCGACCTCACCGTGAAGCAGAACCTCGACTTCCACGCGCGCCTGCACGGCGTGGCGCCGGAGAAGGTCGAGGAAGCGATCGCGGCCGTGGGCTTGGAGCACCGCGCCGGCGACCCGATCCGCGAGCTTTCCCGCGGCATGGTGCAACGCGCTGCCGTCGCCCGCGCGACCCTGCACGACCCGGCCATCCTGCTGCTCGACGAGCCGCGCGCGAACCTCGACCCCGCCGCAGCCGAGGCGCTCGAGCCGCTGATCGGCAAGCCGAGCGGCCGGACCCGGGTGCTGGCGTCCCATGACGTGGAGCACGCCCTCGCGGAAGCGGACCTCGCGCTCGGGCTCAAGGCCGGCCGGCAGGTGTTCGCAGGGAAGGCTGATGAGAAGCAGGTCCGGGGGCTGTACGCCTAGATGACGTTCGCCGCCGCCAGGGCCATCCTGCGCAAGGACCTCGCGATCGAGCTGCGCACCCGCCAGTCGGTGCCGGCGATGGCGCTCTTCAGCGTCACCGTCTTCGTGCTCTTCCACTTCGGCCTCGACCGCAATGAGATCGACGGCTCGCTCGCGAGTGGCGTTCTCTGGGTCACGCTGCTGCTCGCCACCGTGCTGGCGGTGAGCCGCCTGTTCGCCGCCGAGCGCGAGGACGGCGCACTCGACGGCGTGCTGCTCGCGCCCATCGACCGCACCGCCGTCTACCTCGCAAAGGCGTCGGCGCTGTTCCTCTACCTCGTGCTGCTCGAGCTGATCGCGCTCCCCGCGTTCGCGATCCTGCTGCTGGGACCCGACCTCACCCAGGCGCTGCCGGAGCTGCTCGCAATCGTCGCGCTCGCGGACATAGGCCTCGCCGGCGTGGGCGCGCTGGTGGCCGGGCTGGCGGCCGAAACGCGCCTGCGCGAGGTGCTCGTGCCGCTCCTCCTCCTGCCGCTGCTCGTGCCCGTGCTGATCGCCTCCGCGAAGGCCACGAAGCCGCTCCTGATGCTGAATCCAGCCGCCACCGACCTCGGAAAATGGCTGGGCTTCATGGCCCTCTACGATATGGTCTTCGTACTACTGGCAGTGGCCGTTTTCGACTTTCTCCTGGAGGATTAGCCCCGTGTACGGCAAGGGCCTGCGGGCTCTCTCCATCGCCACCGCCGTCGTCCTCACCGGCGCCACGGCACTGATCTTCTTCTACGCCCCGCTCGAGGCCGACCAGGGCATCATCCAGAAGATCTTCTACGTGCACGTTCCGCTCGCAATCGTGGCCCTGTTCGGCTTCGTGGGCGGCGGCATTCTCGCCATCAAGCAGCTGCGCACGCGCTCGCGCGAGTGGGACATGCGCTCGTACGTGGCCATCCACCTGTCGCTCGTGTTCGCAGTGGGCGCGCTGATCACCGGCTCGATCTGGGCGAAGGCGTCGTGGGGGCACTGGTGGGTCTGGGACGAGCCGGTGCTCGTGTCGTTCCTGATCGTGTTCCTCCTCTACTGCTGCTACCAGCCGCTGCGCTTCTCGATCGAGGATCCGGAGAAGCAGGCGCGCTACGCGAGTGTGTTCGCCATTGCGGCGGGCGCCTTCGTGCCCATCAACTTCATGGCGGTGCGACTCGCGACGGCGCACATCCACCCGCGCGTGCTGTCGAAGACGGGCGGCTCCCTGCCGGGCGAGATGCGGCTCACGTTCCTCGTGTCGCTGCTCGGCGTCGGGCTGCTCTTCCTCACGCTCTGGAAGGTCGAGCTGACGGCGAAGAACGCCTCGATGAAGCTGAAGAAGCTGCGGCAGCGTCTCGAGGCCGGGGAGGCGCCGGCGACGCCACTGCCGGAGCCAGCACCGGAGCCGGTGGGCACCCCATGACGTTCGTACTTGCCGTCGCGGGAGACAAGTACGTCTACGCGGCGTACGGGGTGTTCCTCGCCATCGTCCTCCTCTACCTGGCGATCATGGCATCGAAGCTGGCGCGGATAGAGAGAGAAGTGCAGGAGCTCGGCGACAAATGACGGGAACGCTGCTCGCTCTGGGTGTGTCGCACAAGACCGCACCGCTGCCCGTTCGCGAGCGCCTGGCGCTGCCCGAGGGCCGCGCGGTGAGCGTGCTGCGCGAGCTGGTCGGTCATGCAGACGTGCACGAGGCGGTGGCGATCTCGACCTGCAATCGCACCGAGGTGTACCTCGTGGTGAGCGACCCGGTGGAGGCCGAGAGCGCGACGCTCGCCGTGCTGGCGCGTCAGGCCGGCATCCGCCCGACGGAGCTGTTCGGCGCCATCTACGCGATGCGCGACGGCGACGCCGTGCGCCACCTCTTCCAGGTCGCCGCGGGCCTCGACTCGATGATCGTGGGCGAGGCCGAGGTGCAGGGGCAGGTGAAGCGCGCCTACGAGCTGGCGCTTGTCGAGGGCGTGACCGGCCCGGTCTCGAACCGCCTCTTCCGCGACGCGCTCGGCGCCGGCAAGCGTGTGCGCACCGAGACGGCGATCTCGCGCGCGCACGTGTCCGTGTCGAGCGTGGCGGTGGAGCTGGCGCGGGCGGCACTCGGCGAGCTCGACACGCGCAGCGTTCTGGTGATCGGCGCGGGCGAGAACGGTGAGCTGACGGCGCGCGCGCTGCACGAGCGCGGCGTGGACACCGTGTTCGTCGCGAACCGCCGCTACGACCGCGCCATCGGTCTGGCGCAGCGCTTCGGCGGTCACGCGGTGCGCTTCGAGGAGCTCCCGCGCCAGCTGATCGAGGCCGACATCGTGGTCAGCTCCACGGCGTCGCCGCACCAGATCGTGGGCCGCGAGGAGATGGAGCTGGTGGCAGCGCAGCGCGAAGGGCGGCCGCTCTTGATCATCGACATCGCGGTGCCGCGCGACATCGATCCGACCGTGCGCGAGGTTCCCGGCGTGACGCTCTACGACATGGACGATCTCCAGCGCGAGGTGGCGCACAACATGGGCTCCCGCGAGGCCGAGGCGACGCGAGCCAGGCAGCTCGTGGACCAGGAGGTCGAGCGCTTCGCGCAGTGGCTGGCAAGCCTCGACGTGGTGCCGACGATTGCTGCTCTGCGCGCGCTTGGCGAGGATGTGGTGCAGCAGGTGCTGCGCGAGAACGAGCCGCGCTGGGAGTCGCTGTCTGATGCCGATCGCGAACGCGTGGGAGTGCTCGCACGCGCCGTCGTGAACCGGATGCTGCACGAGCCGACGCTGCGTCTGAAGGGCGCCGTCGAGGGCGACAACTCGTACGTGTTCGTGCAGGCGCTGCGCGAGCTGTTCGGC
>DASYMP010000080.1:0-2376 GCA_036009005.1 Thermoleophilaceae bacterium
GGACCCAGAAGGAGTGGTCCGGCCCCCGCATTCCGTCAGATCAACGCACACCCGCGGGTGGTGACGGCGGCGGTCTTCGGACAAGGCTCGCGCAGCGAGTCTTGAACGAACAACCGACCGCCGGAGACAGGCCCCGCGGCCTGGGCGTCAGAGCCCTGGGCGATCGGGCCCGGCGCGAGCGGCGGATCTCAGCGCCCGTAGAGGAGCTTCAGGAGCCGCGATACGAAGCGGGTGCGACGGCGCGTGTAGGGCATCATGTGGAGGTCCTTCTTCAGCGGCGCGAAGCTCGTGACGAGGACGCTCTGCTTCTTCGTGTACTTGCGGATCCCGTCGGCGCCGTGCCGGGTCCCGAGGCCCGATTCCTTCCAGCCGCCCATCGGCAGCTCGAGCGCCACGTAGTTCACCTGGGCGTCGTTCACGGTCACCGCGCCCGCCTCGATCCGGCGCGCGAGCCGCTCGCCCTTCGCCGCGTCCTTCGTCCACACCGACGCCTGCAGTCCGTACGGGCTGTCGTTCGCGAGCCGCACGGCCTCGTCGGCGTCGCGCACCTTCATGATCGGGACGGTCGGCCCGAAGGTCTCCTCGCGCATGCAGGCCATCGTGTGGTCCACGTCCACGAGCACCGTCGGCTCGAAGAAGTGGCCGTTCTCGTCGCTGCGCCCGCCGCCCACCAGCACGCGCGCGCCCTGCTCCACCGCCTCCCGCACGTGGCGCTCCACGATGTCGGCCTGCGGCGGCGAGATCACCGCGCCGAGGTCGGTCGAGCCCGGTCCGCCCGGCGCTCCCTGGCGCAGCTCGCGCACGCGGTCTGTGACGAGCCGGACGAAGTCGTCGTAGATCGGCTCCTCCACGTACACCCGCTCGGTGGAGATGCAGGTCTGGCCCGCGTTCTGCATCGAGTAGTGCACGGCCGCGTTCGCGGCCCGCTCGAGGTCGGCGTCCGAGCAGACGATCATCGGATCCTTGCCGCCAAGCTCGAGCGACACCGGCGTGAGCGTCCGCGCCGCCCGCTCCATGACCTTCTTGCCGGTCGCGGTGGAGCCGGTGAACATCACGAAGTCCACCTCGTCGACGAGCGCCTCGGCCGTCTCGCCGTAGCCCGGCACCACCTGGTACACGTGCTCCGGCAGGCCGCACTCGCGCAGCATCTCCCCCATCAGCATCGAGGTGAGCGGCGTGACCTCGGACGGCTTCAGAAGCACCGCGTTGCCGGCCATCAGCGCCGGGATGCAGTCGCCGAACGAGTTCGTGAGCGGGTAGTTCCAGGGCCCGATGACGCCCACGACGCCCAGCGGCGCGTAGCGCACGATCAGCTTGCGTCCCTTGGCGAACGGCGACGCCGTCTTCACGCGCTCCTCCGCGAGGTAGCGCTCCGCGTTCTTCGCCCAGAACGCGAACGCGCCCTCGGCGTAGCTCACCTCGGCGAGCAGCGCGTCCTCGTAGGCCTTGCCGGTCTCCGAGACGATCGTGTCGATCACGCGGTCGGTGTTGTCCGACACCCACTTCTGGCAGCGCTTCATCACCGCGGCACGGCCCTCGAAGCCGAGCGCCTCCCAGCCGGGCTGGGCGCGCCGCGCGCGGGCCACCAGCGCGGCCACGTCCTCCGGCGCCACCACCGGCACCGTCGCGATCACCTTCCCGGTGGCGGGGTTCTCCACCTCGATGGCGGCCGTGTGTACCTCGGTAGCGCTCATGGATCCCTGAAAGCTACCCGGTTCCGGGCGCCCAGCCGGCGAAGCAGCGGCGCGGCGCGCAGGCCGGGTCGGCCGGCCAGCGCGAGCGCTCGCGCGCCGAGCCCGCGCCAGGCCGGAATCGTGCGCACGAGCCGCTTCGAGTCGAGCAGCGCGACCGCGTGACCCGCAACCTCGTCGGCCGTCAGGAGCCGCGGCCCCGACCAGTTGATCGCCGCCGCGGGCTTGTCGTCGTGCTCGCGCAGGAGCGGCGTGTCGGCGCCGTCGGGGCAGAGCGCGTGGACCGCGATCGGGATCCCGGCTTCGAGCAGGTCGCCCTGGAGCGAGCCCGTGAAGCCGAGCACGGCGTGCTTCGTGGCCGCATAGACCGCCAGCCCGGGCACCGGCCCGAACGAGGACATCGAAGCGATGTTCACGATGTGCAGGTTCTCGCCGGCTCCCGCACGCATGGCCTCCACGGCCGCGCGCGAGCCCCAGATCACGCCGAGCACGTTCACCTCGCAGGCGAGCCGCACCTCGTCGTCGGACTGCTCCCACGCCGGCCCGGTCTGCATCACACCGGCGTTGTTCACCCAGACCTCGAGCGGCCCGTGCTCCGCGGCCGTGCGCGCCGCGGAGCGGTGCGCGTCGGGGTCGCGAACGTCCAGACCCATCGAGATGCCGCCCAGCTCGGCGGCCGTGGCCG
>DASYMP010000081.1:0-3426 GCA_036009005.1 Thermoleophilaceae bacterium
GTCTACGTGCCCGGCTCCTACACGCGCGCCAAGCGGAGCAGGCTCGTCTGGATCCTCCACTCGCTCGGCGTGCAGCACAACCAGTACGGCGCGCTCAGCCCGAACCTCGTGAAGGGCATGTGCGACCGCGAGCGCACCGTCTGCGCCACCACGCTCGGCCGCGGCCCGGACGGTTGGTACGTGGACGAGGCGGAGCTCGACTTCTTCGAGGTCTGGGGGGCGCTCGCGCGCGCCTACCGGCTCGACCCGCGCCGCACCGCGATCAGTGGCTACTCCATGGGCGGCTTCGGCACGTACCGCCTCGGGCTCGGCTATCCGGACCTGTTCTCGCAGGCGATCTCGCTCGCGGGCCCGCCCGGGATCGGCCTGCGCGCGGCGCGCGGCGCGGGCGGCAGCGGCGGCGATCGCGAGATGGACACGACCCCGATGGTGGAGAACGCCCGCTGGCTGCCCTATTTCATCGCCCAGGGGACCGCGGACGAGCTCGTGCCGTTCACGAGCGTGGTGGAGCAGGTGAACGAGTTCGACAGGCTCGGCTACCGCTACCGCTTCGAGCTCTACCCCGGCGAGGACCACCTCGTCTGGGGCACCGAGGACGGCTTCCACACGGCCATCGAGGCGCTCAACCGGTCGGCGCGCGCGAGCGCCCCCGGCCACGTGACGCTGTCCTGGTACCCCGACTTCGGCAGCCGCGACTTCGGGATCGGCCCGACCGGCGCCTGGTGGGTGCGGCGCCCGCTGGCCAGGAGGGGCGGCGACGGCGTGCTCGCCCGCGTGGACGCCCACTCGCACGCGCTGGCGGAGCGCTCGTACACGAGCGTGGCGAACTACCAGCCGGTCTCGCGCCCCGGTGGCAGCGGCGAGGGCCACGGCACCGGCACGTTCCTCGGCGCGCCCGGCGACGCGCTCGCGGACGTGCTCCCCGGGCTGCTCAGCTCGCTCGACCCGTCTGTCGGCGTCCGCGCCACGCGCAGCTGGGCGATGGGCGACCGGCTCGCGCGTCGGCGCTCGATCGAGCTCGACCTCCGCAACGTCCGGTCGCTGCGGCTGCCGCTCCGGCGCGCCGGGCGCCATCGCGGCGAGCACTTCAAGGTGACCCTCGCGAGCGACGGCCCGGTGGCGCTCGGCCTGCGCCAGCTCGAGCGCGGGCGGCGCGTCAGGGTCGACGGCAGGCCGGCGGGCAGGGCCGGGCGCGGCGCACGGCTCACGGTCAGGCTTGCAGCGGGCGAGCACACCATCGCGCTGTAGGCTCCGCGACCATGGATTTCGCACCGTCGGACCGAGTGGCTGAGCTCCTGGACCGCGTTCGGCAGTACATGGAGGAGCACGTGGATCCGGTCGAGCGCGAGGCCCTCGAGGCGCTCGATCGCGAGGTGCGCCCGGGCGTGCCCTACCCCGAGATCCTGGTCGAGCTGCGCGAGCGCGCGCGCGGCGAGGGCCTCTGGAACCTGTTCATGCCGGACGACCGCTTCGGCCCCGGGCTGACCAACTGGGAGTACGGGATGCTCTGCGAGGCGATGGGCCGCAACGGGGTCGCGCCGATGGTCTTCAACTGCTCCGCGCCCGACACCGGCAACATGGAGATCCTTGCCGAGCACGGCACGGACGAGCAGCAGGAGCGCTGGCTCCAGCCGCTGCTCGACGGCGAGATCCGCTCGTGCTTCTCGATGACCGAGCCGGAGACGGCGGGCTCCGACCCGACCGGCCTCGTCTCGCGCGCCGAGCTGGACGGCGACGAGTGGGTGATCAACGGGCACAAGTGGTTCACCTCCGGCTACAACGGCGCGGCGCTCGCGATCGCGATGGTCGTGACCGACCCCGACGCGCCGCCGCACAAGCGCGCGAGCATGATCCTCGTGCCGGTTGACGCGCCGGGGTTCGAGGGCGTGCGTCCGGTGCCGGTGATGGGGCACGACGAGGGTCCGGGCCACTGGGAGGTGCGCTACGAGGACTGCCGCGTGCCCGCCGCCAACGTGCTCGGCGAGCGCGGCGCCGGCTTCGCGATCGCGCAGGACCGGCTCGGTCCCGGTCGCATCCACCACTGCATGCGCGCGATCGGCTCCGCCGAGCGCGCCTTCGAGCTGATGTGCCGGCGCGCGCACGACCGCGCGGCCTTCGGCGGTCCGCTGGCCGAGAAGCAGTTCGTCCAGGACTTCATCGCGAAGTCGCGCATGGAGATCGACCAGGCGCGGCTGATGGTGCTCCACGCCGCCTGGCGGATGGACACCGAGGGGAAGCGCGCCGCCCGCCAGGACATCTCGATGATCAAGGTGATCGCGGCGCAGATGCACCAGCGCGTCCTCGACCGCGCGATGCAGGTGCACGGCGCGCTCGGGATGTCGGACGACACTCCGCTCGCCGCCGCCTGGCGCCAGGGGCGCTGGCTGCGGATCGCCGACGGCCCCGATGAGGTGCACAAGATGGTGATCGCGCTGCGCGAGCTGAACCGGTTCAAGCCACGCGACGTGGCGGAAGCGGCGGGCGGTGCCCGCCGCGCACCGAGCGCTTCGGTCGAGGCTTGAGGCTGAACGAGGAGCAGGAGGCGTTCGTCGCGGCGATCCGCGACTTCGCCGCGCGCGAGAAATTCGACCGCCCCGAGCACGACGGGCACTCGGACGAGGTGGCCGCCCGCATGGGCGAGCTCGGCTGGTACGGGCTCCAGATCGCGGAGGAGTACGGCGGCTCGGGCGGCTCGTTCCTCGACGCGACGCTCTTCCTCGAGGAGTTCACGCGCGGCCAGATCCCGGTGGCCGGCTACGGCGTGACGCTGATCGTCGTCGGCGCGCTGAACCGCTTCGGCACCGAGGAGCAGAAGCGCGACCTGCTCGGCCGCGTGGTGAAGGGCGGCACGCTCGCGATAGCGATGTCGGAGCCGGACGCGGGCTCGGACGTGGCCGCGCTGAAGACCCGCGCCCGCCTCGAGGACGGCGAGTGGGTGCTGGACGGGGCGAAGATGTGGTGCTCCTACGCCCACAAGGCGAGCCACATCCTGATCGTCTGCCGCACGGGGCCGGGCGAGCGCCACGACGACATGTCGATGATCCTCGTGCCGCGCGACGCGAACGGCATGACGGTCACGCCGATCGCGACGCTCGGCGGTGAGGAGACGAACGAGATCCATCTCGACGGCGTGCGGGTGCCCGAGCACGCGCTGCTCGGTGTGGAGGGCGGCGGCTGGACCCAGCTGATGGCGGGCCTCAACTACGAGCGCACGATCCTCGCGGCCACGTCGCTCGGGCTCGCGCAGCGCGCCTTCGACGACGCGCTCGCCTACGCCAAGGAGCGCCGGCAGTTCGGCAGGCCGATCGGCTCCTTCCAGGTGATCGCGCACCGCTTCGCCGAGCTCGCAACGGAGCTGGCGCAGGTGAGGCTCTTGGTGCGCTGGGTCGCGTCGCTGACGGACGAGGACCCGAGCCGGATGCTGCC
>DASYMP010000082.1:0-19483 GCA_036009005.1 Thermoleophilaceae bacterium
GTGCTGCTCACGCGTGGGCGCGACGGGGTGTTGGTGTTCGTGCCGAGCGCTCCCGAGCTTGACGAGACGGCCGACGCTCTCTGCAGGGGCGGTCTCGTGGAGCTGTCGACCTAATTCGTCCTGACCGCGGGCTCACGGCCGCAGCGCCACCGCGTAGAAGTCGACCCAGTGCCCGTCCCGCAGCAACCGCGGCTTCGTCCCCGGCGCCGCCTTGATCCCCAGCAGGTGCATCACTGACGGCAGCGTTTCGAGGTAGCGGGTCGCTACTGCCACGGTTACTTTGCGGGGGTGGCCGGGCAGGAGGGTTCTGCCGTATGCGGGGCGGCCTGTTGCGTACCCGCCCAGGTAGTAGCTCAGCGGGTCGGCTGTCGTGACTGTCGACATCATCGGGCGGTTGGGGCGCACCAGGGTGGCTGCGAATTTCTCGCTTCGGGGTGGGTCGAGTCGGTAGCGCTCGTTGCCGCGGAGTGCGAAGGAGAGGCTCAGGGCCAGCAGGGCTGCGACCGCAACGCCCACGGCGATCGTCTGGCCCGGCACCTGTCGCGGCAGGCGCGCGAGCGGCAGCCGGATCAGCAGCGACAGGCCGGCTCCTGCCGTGACCAGGTAGATCGGGAGCAGGTAGACGTACGTGCGCGCCAGCGGTGACTGCGGCAGGACCAGCGCGATCACCGCGGTGACCGCGATCGCGACCACGGGGAAGGGCACGGAATCGCGGGACAGGCGGCGGTTTGCGATCACGGCTGTGAAGAACGAGATCGCCAGGACGACCTGCACCGGCCATGGCAGCGCGTCGTTCCACTGCTTCCAGATCAGGTCGAGCACGCTCGCCTTGTCGCCCACGCCTCGCACGATCCACCTGGTGGGCGGGTTCCATGCCTGGTCGCCGCGCGCGGGTAGATAGAGGAGCAGAGCGACTACGGCGGAGCTCGCGCCTGTGACGAGCAACGGCTTCCATGGCGGGTCTCGACGGAAGGCCGCCCATGCGAACGCGATCGCCACGCCGCCGACCATCGTCGGCACGGTGTACACGGCCAGGACGGAGCTGACGCCGAGGACCGCCCACGCGATCCAGCCGGGCCGTCGTCGCGTCACCGCCGCAGCCGCGATCGCCACCATCACGAGCACCATCCCCATCGAGTAGCCGCGCCCGTTCACGGAGTACTGCATCAGCACCGAGGACCCGCCCACGAGCGCCGCCGCCCACAGAGCGGCGGGCCCGTCGTAGAGCAGCCGGCCCACGACATACGCCGCCGGCACCAGCGCTATCCCGAACAGCAGCGCCGGCAGGCGCATGATCGTCTCCGACTCGCCGAACAGCCGCCAGGCGAAGTGCTCCGCCAGCGAATTCAGGATGTGATTGTTCGGATAGGTGTAGTCCGTGACGATGTGGCGCACGCCCTTGATGGCGTACTGCTGCCACGTGAAGACCTCGTCGTAGCGGACGGGCGGGTCGCCCACGTACGCGATCCGGACCGCGGCCGCGACCAGCACGACGAGCGCCAGCGACACCGCCTCGAGCGGGTGCTCGCGCGCGACTCGGACCATGCGCGTCACTCGGCTTCGGCCGTGGCCGCTGCCAGCGCCTCGTCGCGCTCCTGGAACAGCGTGATCCGGACGAGCCGCCCGTCCTCGAAGGTGTAGAGCTGCGCCGAGTTCGCGCTCACCTCCACGCCGTCGCGCCCGCGGCCGTAGGTCCTCGTCATCACGATCACGTGGCTGCCGCAGGGGATCATCTCCGTCGGCTCGACGGTGACCTCCTCGAACGTGCTCCATTGGTCGTTCATGAACTCCAGGAAGCCGGCGGGTCCGCGGAACACGCCCTGGTTCGGGCCGATGCTGCGGCTCCAGTCGTATTCGAAGTCCTCGCCGCCGATCTCGAGCATCGTGTCGAGGTCGCGTGCGTTGAACGCCTCGATTCCTCGCCGGGCGAGCTCGATGTTCGGGTGCTCCGTCACGCCGACACCTTCCACCCGAGTCGCTCCTGCGCGGCGCGCGACATCGCGGACACGATCAGGTCGTACGAGTCCTCCACCATGTCGCGCAGCATCGCGTCCGGCACGGAGCCGCCGGGCACGACTGTGTTCCAGTGGCGCTTGTTCATGTGGTACCCGGGAGTCACCGCGTCCCGGTACGACGCGCGCAGCGACTCGGCCAGCTCCGGCTCGCACTTCAGGTTGACCCTGAGCGGGGAGCGAGTCAGCCAGGCGATCGCGAACAGCTTCCCCTCGACCTTGAAGACCGACGTGTCGGGCCCGAACGGGAAGTCCTCGAACGCGCCCGGGAATCCCAGGCACAGCTTGCGGAGCGCACGCGCGGTCACCTCGGCGCGATCGTAGCCGGGCTAGTCTCGCCTCCATGGACTCGCGGCGCGTGGCTTTCCGGCGCATCGGCATCTATGCGGCGGCCGTGGCCGTCGTCTTCGCCATCGTCGCGGCCACCGGCAACATCCCGAGCGCCGACGAGGCACGCGACTTCGGCGACAGCCTCGGCCCGCTCGCGCCCGTGCTCTACGTGCCGCTGTTCGTCCTCGTGAACTTCGTGATCGCGTGGCCGATCCTCGTCGGAGCCGCCGGCCTGCTGTTCGGCACGGCCGCCGGCACGGCGCTCGGCCTGGCCGGCGTCACGGCGGCCGCGCTCGCCCAGATGGCCGTCGCGCGCCGGCTCGCCGGCGAGCACCGCGGCCGGCTGCTCCCGCAGCGCACGAAGCAGGTCGAGAACTTCCTCACGGAGAACGGCGCCGTGGCCGTCATGGAGTCGCGCATCGTGCCGTTCCTCCCGTACGGAGTCGTCAACTACAGCGCGGGCCTCACGCACCTCTCCTACAGGGACATGGCGATCGGCACCGTCATCGGCGGCGCGCCGAAGGCGTTCGCGTACGCCGCGCTCGGCGGCAGCCTCAGCGACCTCGGCTCGCCCGAGGCGCTCGTCGCGATCGGCCTCTGGGTCGTGCTCGCCATCACGGGCGCGCTATTCGTTCGTCGCCAGCTGCGCGCGGCGCCGTCCGGCTAGCCGCGACCCCGTCGCGGCGTGCAGCACGAGGAACGCGCCGACCACGATCACGAGGTCGCCGATCGAGAACACGTTCGCGCCCGGCCATCCGTCGGGGATGGCGAACACGTCGCCGAGAAATGGAACGGTGGCGTTCTCGACGACGTCCGAGTTGGTGAACTCGCCGCTCGTCACGCCCAGCCCGGCGCTGCGAAGCGCCGAAGCGGACGCCGGCATCACGCCGCCGTTCGCCGCGATCGCGACGAAGTTGAAGAGCCCACCCACGCCGACCACCCACACGTAGCGCAGGTCCAGGTTCGAGATCACGCACGCGCCCACGAGGCCGTACGTCCACAGGTGGGCGACTCGTTGCAGAACCGTGTCGCCCTCGGGCGCCACGACCACGATCAGCACCTGGAGCGCGAACGCGAACGCCGCCAGCCAGACCCAGTGGAGCCGCAGGTCCTCGAGCCGGCGCAGCTTCCCGCCCGCCAGGGGGACGGTGGCGATCAGCAGGAGAAAGAGGAGGGCAAGGGTCATGCGGGGGCGCGCCTAGCCCCTACGTCGTCACCCCGGTCCCGCTCCCATCCCGGAAAACGAGACCCTGGACGAATGTTCGTGGGCCACGCGTCCAGCTTCGGGCCAGTCGCTCCAAGGCTTCCCCACGACGGCCGATGGACGCGCCAATGGGCCGGTCTGACTCACCGGCCTCGCCCCCGACAGTCGAGGAGAAAGCATGCCCTCGAAGCTACGCCGTACGTCGTTGACCCTCCACGCGAAGGCCTACCGCTCCGCGGTCGCCCTCGCGGGGTTCCTCGTTATGCTCGAGGCGCTTGGCGCGCCCCGTAAGCTGTAGAGGTTCCCGGCCGTTGATGGGCCGCTCGGACTGAGCGGCGACTGGTCGGCCCAGGACCGGGGCGCTTGTCGTTTCGCCGCGGCTCGCCCCGGTGCCTGGCTCACAAAGATCGTTCTCCCTCTACCTGCGGCTCATCAGCGCCGCGGGCCTCGCATGTGTAATCGGGCTCGCCGCGCTCGCCACGGGTGAGCTCGGCCCCACGGACGTCGAGCTCTGGGTCCTCGTCGCGCTGGTCCTGCTCGGCGAGCTGTTCCCGATCCAGGTGCACGGGCAGGTCGGCGAGGAGACCTTCTCCACGCCGTTCGCCTTCGCGATCCTGCTCGCGTACGGGATCCCCGAGGTGGTGGCCGTCCAGGTGGCCGCCTCGCTCGCCGCGGACCTGATCCGGCGGCGCCCGGCGGATCGCATCGTCTTCAACCTCGCCCAGCTCGCGATCTCCTGGGTGGTGGCGGGGCTCGCGCTCGAGGCGGTGGGCGGCACGGGCCTCGGCAACGGCGACGAGCTGCAGGCGGCCGACCTTCCCGCGATGGCGCTCGCCGCGCTCGTCTTCTTCGCCGCCAACTCCACGATCGTGCGCACCGCCGAGGCGCTGCTCCAGAACTCGTCGATCGCGGACCACCTGCGCGGCGACCTCCTGTTCCGCAGCTGGTCGGCCGGCACTCTGTTCGCGCTCGGCCCGCCCGTCGCCGTGATCGCGGAGCACTGGCTCTACCTGCTGCCGCTGCTCACGCTCCCGATGGCCGCCGTGCACCGCGCCTCGAAGCAGGCGTCCGAGATGGAGCACCTTGCGCTCCACGACTCGCTCACCTCGCTGCCGAACCGGACGATGCTGCTCCAGGCCACGGCGCGCGCGCTCGCGCACATGCCGGCCGACGAGGGCGAGCTCGCGCTGCTCGTGATCGACATCGACCGCTTCCGCGACGTGAACGACACGCTCGGCCGCGCGCAGGGCGACGCCGTGCTCGTGGAGGTCGCCACGCGGCTGAAGCGCTCGGTGCGCGCCACCGATCTCGTCGCCCGCGTGGAGGGCGACCGCTTCGGCGTGCTGCTCCAGCGCGTCACGCGCAGCGGCGACGCCGTGGTCGCGGCCGAGCAGGTGCTCGAGTCGCTGAGCCGCCAGCTCGACGTGGCCGGCGCGGCGCTGAGCGTCGACGCCACGATCGGCATCGCCTGCGCGCCCACGCATGCGCACGACGCGGACCTCCTCCTCCAGCGCGCCGAGGCGGCCATGTACCGCGCCAAGCGCGCGCAGTCGCGGCGCGAGTTCTTCTCACCGGACATCGAGGACGAGGCGCCGCGGCGGCTGATCCTCGTGACGGCGCTCAAGCGCGCGATCGACGCCCGCACGCTGACGATGCACTACCAGCCGAAGGTCGAGCTGCCGGGCCGCACGGTCGTCGGCGTCGAGGCGCTCGCGCGCTGGACCGACCCGGTCGTGGGCCCCGTGCTGCCGAGCACGTTCGTGCCGCTGGCCGAGCGCACCGGCCTCGCCGAGTCGCTCACCGATTTCGCGCTCGAGACGGCCGCCCGCGACTGCCGGCGCTGGCTCGACGCGGGCTGCCACGTGCCCGTCGCCGTGAACGTGCCGGCGCGCGTGCTGCTCGACCCGGCCTTCCCGGACCGCGTCGAGTCGCAGCGCCGCGCGTTCGGCCTCGACGAGGAGATGCTCGAGATCGAGATCACCGAGAGCACGCTCATGGGCGACCACGACCAGGCGCGCGAGGCCCTCACACGCCTCCGCGCCATCGGCGTGCGCACCTCGATCGACGACTTCGGCACCGGCTACTCGTCGCTCTCCTACCTGCGCCAGCTGCCGGTGCACGCGCTCAAGATCGACCGCTCGTTCATCACGGACCTGATGGACGAGCCCGAGTCGGAGGCGATCGTCCGCTCGATCATCGAGCTGGCGCGCAACATGCACCTCGAGACCGTCGCGGAGGGCGTCGAGGACGAGCGCGTCTGCGAGCGGCTCACGCGGCTCGGCTGCGACTACGCCCAGGGCTTCGCGCTCGCGCGGCCGATGTCGGCCGACGCGATGCTCGGCTGGCTCCGCGCGCGCGTGGCAGTCGACTGAGGGATGTCGTACTTCCAGGCAGTGCGGCTGTACAGCCTCGTGGAGGTGTGCATCTTCACGGGGCTGCTCGTCACGGCGATCGGCAGCCTCGGCGAGGAAGCCGAGCGCATCCTCGGCTGGACGCACGGGGTCGGCTGGATCGTGCTCTGCCTGCTGGTCGCGCGCGGCGCGCGGCGCGGGATCTTCCCCTGGCCTCTGCTCGCGGCCACCGTCTCGCCGCTCGGCCCGATCGGCAGCACCGCGGGGCTCGAGTACCTCGCCCGCCGCCGCCGTGAGCCTTAAGTCCCGTTAATGGCGCGCCGACATACTGGAACGTATGACCGGACAGCAGCTACTCCATGAACTCAGCATCAGCCTCGAGCACAACCTCACGAAGCTGTCGGCCGAGAGCGACGAGCGGCAGGGCCGCGAGCGCGACCTCGAGGACCGCTCGCTCTGGTCCGCCCGCCGGCGTCCGCTTTAGCACCCGCGTAGCCGGGTAGCCTCACCCGAGCGTGTTCCCTCTCAACCTCCCGAACGCGCTCACGCTCGTGCGCATCCTGCTGGTGCCGGTGCTCGTCGTGGCGCTCACGGTCGAGACGCCGGGCGGCTCGACGGTCGCGGCGCTCGTGTTCGCGATCGCCGCGCTGACGGACGGGCTCGACGGCTACATCGCGCGCTCGCGCCAGGCGATCACGAACTTCGGCAAGGTCATGGACCCCGTCGCCGACAAGCTGATGATCGCCGCGGCGCTGATCAGCCTCGTGAGCCTCGAGCGGCTCGCGGCCTGGGTGGCGATGGTGATCATCGCGCGCGAGTTCGCCGTGACCGGCCTGCGGATCGCGGGCGGGCAGCAGGGGGTCGTGATCCCCGCCAGCGGCCTCGGCAAGATCAAGACGATCGTGCAGGTGGTGGCCGTGCTGGCCCTGATCGCGGCGAACGACGCGAGCGACGCCTGGGTGCAGGCGCTCGTCTACGCGATGGTCGCGATCACCGTGGCGAGCGGCGCGGACTACTTCCTGAACTTCCGGCGCACCCTCGACGAGGCGCGGGAGCGGCGTGGCGCTAGTGCCGCGCGGCAGCAGCCGTGAGTCGCTCGACGAGCTCCTCGCGGCTCGTACCGCGCAGGTAGAGCGCGCGGTCGAACAGCTTGCCGTAGACGTCGAGTACCGCGAACAGGACGTCGGTGGTGCCGACGTTCTCCGCCCCTCTGGTCGTCGCGAAATGGCACGCGCGCTCGGTCACGTCGTCGAGCACCCCGGGGCCGAGGTTCGGCGTCCCGTGACCCTCCGAGTGATCGTGCTCCGAGCCGGTCATCAACGGTGACTCGCCCACGCCCAGCGCCTGGAGCGTCGCGCCCACCTGGCCGTGCAGTCGCATGGCGCGGAGCCAGCGCTCTGCCTCGTCCTCAGCGGAGTGGGCGAACGGAATCGCGGTGCCGGCGAGCGCCACCACGAGGGCTGCGTCCTGTGAGAGTGGCATGTGGGGGCCCTGCGTCAAAACTGCCTCCGTGCGGCCGTGTACACGGTTCCCATCGGCGGAATACCAAAATCCCTTGACCCCCGAAAGGTCCTGCACGGACTTCGTTCAGCCTGTTTCGAGCCACTCGCGCATAGTCACATGGCGCGCGGCCCGCTCACCGTCGCGAATTTCGCGGGTGAGCTCGCCGAGCAGACCGTGCCGCTCGGCAACGACGTTGTGCTTGTGGATCGTCTCCAGGTTCTCCTGGCTGGCCGAGACGAAGGCGCTCTCGCCCAGCTCCGAGAACTGCTCGCTCGCCTTGCGGACCATCTCGCGCACGCAGTCCTCCACGAAGCGCGGGTGCATGTGGGCCTTCTCGACCACCTCGACCTCGTCGGAGCGCTTCATCAGCTCGTAGATCTCAGAGCTCATCGAGCTCTCGACGATGGCGAGCAGCGTCTGGGCCTCGATCGCCTCCTCGCAGCCCTCGGGGCAGCCGATGTGGAGCGTGCCGATGCCGCGCTGGTTGTGCGTGGCCACCGGGACCGCCTCGAACACGCGCGTGATCTCATCCTCGGTGAAGCCGCCCTCGCGCAGGCGCTCCTGCGAGCGCTCCATGACCATCTCCTGAGCGCACGGGCACGCGGTCATGCCCTGGGCCTCGACGCCGACGATCCGGCGCGTGCCGGCCGCGCTCGCCACCGCAGAGCCGAACAGCGTGTAGATCTCCTGCGTGCGTGAGCCGGACGCGGGCGCGAGCTTGTGCTCTGGGTAGCGCGCCGCGATCGTGACCTCGGCGCGGGCGCCCTCCTGGCGGTCGCGCACGTGCTCGGCGATGTGGGCGGCGAGCGTCTCGGCCCTGAAGGCCTCCGAGAGCACCACCTCGTCGATCGCCTCGTTCACGACCTCCTCGAAGCGCGACATGTGCGCGCCCTTCTGCTCCGGCCCCAGATCGACGAAGCACTCGAGCTCCGCGTAGAAGAGCTGCTCGCTTCCGTTCGAGCGGATGCGCACGACCTTCTCCACCCCGGTCACGCCGACGCGCGAGAGGCTCACGTGCGTGGACGGCCTGCTGGCCTGGACGTCGCTTCCGAGGAGGGTCGCCGGGTCGGTCATTGGACACTTGGACGATACCTGGGTGGAAAGTGAGGCAAAACGCACAAGTCGATGTACTATGGCCCGAGTCGGCTGTATGCCATGTGGCCTTGCCCCCACGGCCAGCCCTTCGCGGTCTTCACCGCGGCCCGCCGGAAAGCTCGATGTTCGTCCCAGGATGCCTCCCGACGGGTGGCAAGCCGCGTTTTCTTGAAGGAGCGAGGGTGACGGAGAAGCACGAGGCTGCAGTCGGACTGTTGGAGGAGCCCGCCGAGGCGCGCTTCATGGATGTCGAGGAGCTGCGCGCGCTCGCGGCCGACGGGCGCGAACGCGGGTTTCTGACGTTCGAGGAGATAGCCGGGTGCCTCGAGGAGGTGGAGGTCACCAAGGAGCAGATCTCCGACTTCCGCGCGCACCTGGTCGAGGCGGGTGTGGACATCGTCGCCCAGGACGGGAAGCCGCACGCGGCGGGTCCGATCGACTCGCCGTCACCCGGGCCGGACAACGGGGCGCCGCCGAAGAAGCCCGAGATCGACCTGACCGTCGAGCCGAGCCTCGACTCGCTGCGGCTCTACCTGCGCTCGATCGGGCGCGTGGACCTGCTCACGGCGGACCAGGAGGTTGCGCTGGCGCGCCGCATCGAGCGCGGCGACATGTCGGCCAAGCAGCAGATGATCGAGGCGAACCTGCGACTGGTCGTCTCGATCGCGAAGGGCTACCTGGGACGCGGGCTGTCGTTCCTCGACCTGATCCAGGAGGGCTCGCTCGGCCTGATCCGCGCCGTGGAGAAGTTCGACTACAGGCGTGGCTACAAGTTCTCCACCTACGCGACCTGGTGGATCCGCCAGGCCGTGACGCGGGCGATCGCCGACAAGGCGCGCACGATCCGCATCCCCGTGCACATGGTCGAGAAGCTGAACAAGGTCGTGCACGTGGAGCGCCAGCTCGTGCAGGAGTTCGGCCGCGAGCCGACCCCCGAGGAGATCGCCATCGAGCTCCAGTGGACCGCCCGCGAGGTGAAGGACATCCTGCGCATCGCGCAGCTGCCGGTGTCCCTCGAGAAGCCGATCGGCGAGGAGGAGGACTCCGAGCTGGGCGACTTCGTGGAGGACGACACGGCCGAGTCGCCCTTCGAGCAGGCGAGCGAGAACCTGCGCCGCGAGAACGTGAAGCGGGCGCTCGACGCCCTGCCTCCGCGCGAGCGCGAGGTCATCGAGATGCGCTACGGGCTCCAGGGCCAGAAGGCGCGCACGCTCGAGGAGGTGGGCCGCGCGTTCGGTGTCACGCGCGAGCGGATCCGCCAGATCGAGAACAACACGCTGAAGAAGCTCGAGGGACTCCCCGAGGCGCAGCGCCTCAGGGACGCCTCATGAACCACATCGAGGCGCCGCGCGGCCCGTCCGCCCTGCCGAGCTCCTCGAAGCCGTTGCTCGCGTAGTACGGGACGTTCGCCGGGTTGGCCGTGTCGAGGTAGACGGGCGCCCCGGCGTCCGCGTCCTCGTACACGCGCGCGAGGAGCGCCCGGCCCACGCCGCCGCGCTGGCGCTCCGGGTCGACCGCGAGGAACCAGAGGTACACGTGCTCGTCATGCGGATGGCCGCGCTCCTGGATGGCTGAGAACTTGAGGCCGCGGACGATCGGCGCCGGCCCGGCGAGCAGGAAGCCCGGGACGAAGTAGGCGAGCGTCCACGCGGGCGGCGGGTAGCGCCCGGCCGCGAACGTGGCGGCGACGCCGACGAGCCTCGCCTCCTCGAACGCGCCGTAGGTCGGCCCGCCGTAGCGATCGATGACGCTGAGCGCCGTCCGGTGATAGCGCCGCAGCACCCCATGCCGATGCCCCCGCCGATCCGGCCCGACCGCAACCCAGCCCGGATCGTCGAGGAACGCGTCGGCAAAGATCTGCGCAGCGGCGTCGTACTCACGCGGCTCAAGGGGGCGAATCTCCACGCCTGGGATCTTCCCCGACCCGCGTCTACAATCGCGTCCTGATCGCGCTCGGGGGGATGTCCGAGTGGCTAAAGGAGCGTGGCTGTAAACCACGTCGCATCGCGTACGCAGGTTCGAATCCTGCTCCCCCCACTCGACCGGGATACGGTCTCATCACGCCGACGTAGCTCAGCTGGTAGAGCACCTCCATGGTAAGGAGGGGGTCAGGGGTTCGAGTCCCCTCGTCGGCTTTTAGCTCACGCGCCATGTGAGTAGCTGGCGTTTTCCCCAAATGGCATGTAGCGTCGCGCGATGGTTAGCGGAGCGGCCCGTACGGGTCATTTGATCGGGTACCTCCTTCTGGCGGCGGTCGCGCTCGCGGCCCTGCCGTCGTCGGCCGCGGCGGCGGCGCCGGAATGCACGCTGCCGCAGCTCAAGAAGCAACGCGACACCACGAATCCGTCGGTGTCGCGGGTGATCTCCTGCACCGATCCGGACGGCGATAGCCTGACCTACACCCTGGACGACGCGGCCGGCTGGGAAGGCAACGGGACGTTTGACCTGACGGGCACAACCGTGACCTACACGCCGACCGAGTCGGATTTCGCGGGCCGCGACTTCCAGGAGATCGTGGTCTCCGACGGCGCGAACTCCACGTTTCTCTACCCGGACGTCTTCATCTACAGCTCCGAGACGACGACGACCGCCAGCGGGCCCACGACGGTCACGGCCGGAACGAACGCCACCTACACGGTGACGGGCGCCAGCTCCGCCCAGTCGCAGGAGTCCGAGCTCCTCGACGCCTTCACGCAGACCACCGCGAACTCGAGCGACGGGGTGGGCTACGTAGGCAGCAGCGCGGCCTGCGATCCCGGTGGATCCGCATCGCTGTACGTCGCCTGCGAGGACTTCGCGACCGTCGCGCCCGGCGCTTCTGCGCAGTACACGATCACCTTCTCGTTCGGCGCCGCCGCGGTCGGCAAGACGTTCGAGTTCACGTTCGCCACGAGCTCACCAACGGCCACGAGCACCTTCCAGACGCTCACCATCCACGTGGTGGCGCCCACCGGTGCCGGCGGTGGCGACGGCGGCGCCGGCGGGGGTTCCGGTGGGGGCGGTGCCGGCGGTGGCGGAACGACCCCCGACACGACGCCTCCGGTAGTGGGCCCGGTGAAGGGCGCGTCGGCCGTCGCCGCGGCCACCCTCATCAAGTCCGGCTACGTGAGCAAGCTCTTGGGGCTCACACCCGGCGACAAGGTCGCGCAGCGCCTCGAGGTGTCCCGCTCGGTCGCTCGCGGGATCGGGGTTGCGGCTGCCAAGCCGGTCGTACTTGGCCGAGGCGCCGCGGTCGTGAACGCACAGGGCATCGCGAAGGTCAAGGTCAAGCTGACGCGCAAGGCGAAAGCCGCTCTGCGCAAGGCCAAGAAGAAGAGTGCCAAGGCCACGCTCGTCACGACCGTGACCGACGCGGCCGGCAACTCGACCGTCCGGCGCAAGACCGTTTCGATCAAGCTGAAGCGGTAGGGCCTGGCTCAGGCCGTCCCGCGGACTGCGCACGCTGTCGCGCTCAGCGTGAACTCGCCGGCCGGCTCGCCCAGGCCCTTGAAGAACTCGGTGCGCAGCTGCTCGCGCTGCCCTGGGTCGAGCTTCGCCAGGTAGGCCCCAGCGGGACCCACTCCGTGGGTGAACGGCTCCCACAGCTCGTCGAAGCCGGTGTAGGCGCTCTCGACGCGCAGGTGGTCCGTCTGCAGGCCGTTCAGCCCGACCCGCTGCCAGAGCTGCTTTAGGTCCTCCACGCTCCGGTAGGACATCGTCGTCGCCTCGTGCGGGGCGCCCGAGTCGAGCCGGCGCGCGGCGTCCCAGAACTCGCGCAGCATGTCCATGTCTTCGTAGGACCAGGTGCAGGCCGCGACGACGCCGCCCGGTTGCGTCACCCGCCGCATCTCCGACACGCCGGCGTCGGCGTCGCGCATGAAGTTCACCACGAGCTGGGAGAGCGCCGCGTCGAAGCGGTTTTCCTCCCAGGGAAGCTCCTCGGCGGGAGCGAGGCGCACGTCCGCCCCCGGCGCCCGCTCGGTGGCGGCGGCCACGAACGGCTCCGACGGATCGGCCGCGGCGACGTTCCCCGCGCCCACCCTCTCCAGCAGGCGCTTGGTGAGCGCGCCGGGACCGCAGCCCACGTCGACGACCACCATTCCGCGGTCGACCCCCGCGAACTCGATGAACGGTGGCGCCAGCTCGCGCGAGTAGCGCCCCATGAAGCGGTCGTACTTGTCGCCGGCCACCGCGAAGCTCATCGAGCTATTCAAACCGATTTGCGCGCGGGCGTAAAGACGCGCCCAGCGCTCTACGCCGCTATGACGACCTCGACCGGCTCGCGCACGAAGTCCGACAGGACCTCGACCACGAGCGGGTCGAACTGCGTGCCCGAGTTTTGCTCTAGCTCGGCGAGCGCCGCTTCGACGTCGAGTGGCTCGCTGTAGTTGCGGCGGCGCGTCATCGCGCCGTAGGCGTCGCAGGCCGACACGATCCTGCTGGCCGCCGGGATCCGGTCCGCCGGGAGCCCGTGCGGGTAGCCGGTGCCGTCGAGGCGCTCGTGGTGCAGGCGCACGATCAGCGCCACGGCCTCGAGCCCCGGCACGCGCGCGATCATCTCCGCGCCCCACTCGGGGTGGAGCCGCATGAGCTGGAGCTCCTCGTCGTCGAGCGGTCCGGGCTTGTTCAGGATCGAGGAGGGCAGACGGAGCTTGCCGATGTCGTGGAGCAGCGCGCCGAGCTCCACCTCCACGAGGTCGGCCCCCGCGAGCCCCAGCAGCTTCGCGACCTCGCGCGCCGTGGCGGCCACCTCGAGCGAGTGGCGGTAGGTGGCGCCGTCCGCGTCAGCCAGCGCCTTCACGAGCCCGCGGATCTCAGCGCGCGAGTCGCCGGACACGAGCTCGCGGCGCGCGTGGTGGCTCAGCACCTCGCCGGCGAGCGAGCCCATCTCCCTCAGGAGCTCGAGGTCGCGCTGCTCGAGCCTGCGCCCGCCGACCGGCGCGGCCACGCAGAGCGCCCCGGTCGCATGCCGCCCGGCCACGACCTCCGTGGCGGCGTCCGCGGCGAGGTCACCGCACGGGCGCGTGAAGCGGCGCCCGATCACGTCCGGGTCGGTGCCCACGCCGGCCACAGCGGTGAAGCTGTCCAGCGTGCCGGGTGGCGTGATCGTGAGCCACGCGCGGTGCACGCCAAGGACCGTGCGCGCGTGATGCATGAGCCGGTCGAGCACGACGCCCGAGTAGCCGAGCCGCTGCGGCGACGGCACGCCTCCGGAGGACGGCTCGGCGAGGCCGCGCGGGCGCACGCGCAGCGAGTCGATCCGGCCTGCCCCAGTCAGCCACGGCAGAACGATGAAGTAAGCGAGCACACAGAGGGCGATCCAGCCCCCGAGCGCGAGCAGCAGTATGCGAATTGAGTCCATTCCTTTCGCGAACGGGCGAGTCCGGTTGAAGGGTTCCCACCGGGAAGGATCTCTGACGCGGTTCCCCCGTATGCACGAGAACCGTGGAGGGTCGGCGGCCGAAGCGAGAGGGTGAGGTGCCACTTCCCTGCACGCCGCTAGACTCAGACTCGACCTCGCGGCCGGCCGCGGCTCGTTTGTGTGCCCCCGGTCGCCCCACGCCTAGTACCTTCCGAAGGAGCCATGGCTCGCGGAGACGTTCGAATCGCCGTCACCCTCGCGTGTGAGGAGTGCAAGCGGCGTAACTACCAAACCGAGAAGTCGAAGCGCAACAACCCGGACCGGGTTGAGCTTCGCAAGTACTGCCGCTGGTGCGGGAAGCACACCCCGCACAAAGAGACGCGCTGACGGATGGCGCGCGATCGCCAGCGCTCCAAGCAGCGCCAGGCCGAGCGACGCGCTCGCCGGCTGGAGCAGCAGGGACCGGACGTACCGCCCGATCTGGGCGGTCCCGCCGTCGATCCCGAGCTCGCGCTGGGCGCGCCGCCTGAGGAAGAGGGCCGCAGCGACTTCGTGCTCGAGGGCGAGCAGGGCCTCCTCGACGAGCGTGCCGACGCCGAGCTCGACGAGCCGGCCGGCGAGCCGCTCGACGAGGACTGGGAGCACGCCGAGGACTTCGCGGAGGACGACCTCGTCGACGACGCCGGGGCCACCGGCGCGGGCGAGTCGGGCTACGCGGTGCGCGGGCGGCGCGGCCGCGATCCACACGAGGCGCACAAGGACCGCCCGCGTGTCGTACAGTTCCTGATCGCAGTTTGGGCCGAGCTCCAACGCGTCCAGTGGCCGAACCGCCAGGCGCTGGTCACCCTCACAGGAGTGGTACTCGGCTTCGTCCTGGTCGCGGGCGGCTATCTCGGCCTGTTGGACGCGATCTTCTCCAAGCTCATCCAGGCAATCCTCTAGAGGACCCCACTTACACGATGTTTCGCTGGTACGCAGTCAACACTTACTCCGGGCACGAGAACAAGGTGAAACAGAACCTTGAGCATCGGCGCATCTCGCTCGGCCAGGAGAACAACATCCGTCAGATCGTCATCCCCACCGAACAGGTGCAGGAGATGAAGGACGGGCAGAAGCACACGAAAGAGCAGCGCACGATGCCGGGCTACCTGCTCGTGAACATGAACCTCACGGACGACTCGTGGCAGCTCGTGAAGAACACGCCCGGCGTGACCGGCTTCGTGGGCGCCGCCCAGAATCCCGTTCCGCTGAATCAGGGCGAGGTGGACCGCCTGCTCCACCGCGAGACCGCCGAGCGCCCGCGCACGCGCGCCCAGTTCTCGATCGGCGAGTCCGTGAAGGTCGTCTCCGGCCCGCTGTCCGACTTCTCGGGCGAGATCTCAGAGATCAACGAGGACGGAGCTAAGCTGAAGGTCCTCGTTTCGATCTTCGGCCGCGAGACTCCGGTCGAGGTCGGGTTCGACCAGGTGAAGAAGATCTAGCCATGGCCAGGAAAGTCCTCACACTCATCAAGCTGCAGGTCCCCGCCGGGCAGGCGAACCCCGCCCCGCCGGTCGGCCCTGCGCTGGGCCAGCACGGCGTGAACATCATGGAGTTCTGCAAGTCGTTCAACGCGCAGACCCAGCAGGACTCGGGCACGATCATCCCGGTCGAGATCACGGTCTTCGAGGACCGCTCGTTCACCTTCATCACGAAGACGCCGCCGGCGGCCGTGCTGATCAAGCAGGCGATCGGGCTCGAAAAGGGCTCGGGTGAGCCGAACCGCAACAAGGTCGGCACCATCACGAAGGCGCAGGTACGCCAGATCGCCGAGCAGAAGATGCCCGACCTGAACGCGAACGACCTCGACCAGGCGTCGAAGATCATCGAGGGCACCGCGCGCTCGATGGGCGTGGAGGTCCGCTAGCCATGCCGAAGCACGGGAAGCGCTACCGCGCGAACCTCGAGAAGGTCGACCGCGAGCACCACTACCCGCCGGCCGAGGCGTTCCGGATCGTGAAGGAGTTCGAGACCGCGAAGTTCGACGAGACGGTCGAGGTGCACATCCGCACCGGCCTGAACGTCCGCCACGCCGACCAGCAGCTGCGCGGCACGATCTCGCTGCCGCACGGGCTCGGCAAGGAGATGACGGTCGCGGTCTTCGCCAAGGGCGACAAGGCGCGCGAGGCCGAGGAGGCCGGAGCCGACTTCGTGGGTGACGACGATCTCGCCAAGCGCGTCGAGGAGGGCTTCACCGACTTCGACGTGGCGATCGCGACGCCGGACATGATGCCGGTCGTGGGCCGGCTCGGCCGCGTGCTCGGGCCGCAGGGAAAGATGCCGAACCCGAAGGTCGGCACTGTCACGATGGACGTGGCGAAGGCGGTGTCGGAGTCGAAGGCCGGCAAGATCGAGTACCGCACCGACCGCCACGCGATCGTGCACCTGCCGCTCGGCAAGACGAGCTTCGAGGAGCAGGTGCTGCTCGAGAACTACGCCGCGCTGATCGACGAGATCGTGCGCGCGAAGCCGGCGGCGGCCAAGGGTCGTTACCTGCACACGGTGACGCTCACCACGAGCATGAGTCCGGGCATCCGGATCGACCCCACCCGTACGCGTGACATCGTCGAGGAGCCGGCCCAGGTAGCCTGACCCTCAGAGCTTTTCTGCCCGAGACCGTCGGCGGCCGTTTGGCTTAAGACCGAGGTAGGTGGAGACGCCGGAGCATCTCGCTCCCGTGTGTCTTCGTCTGGGCACACAGCAAAGGAACGAGATGAACAGAGAACAGAAAGCAGCGGCCATCGAGGAGGTGGCCACCCAGATCCAGGAGTCGGAGGCGGTATTCGCCGTCGACTACCGCGGGATCTCGGTGCCGCAGGCCGCCGAGCTGCGCACGCGCCTCACCGAGGCCGGCGCGCGCTTCCGGGTCGTGAAGAACACGCTGACGCAGCGCGCGGCCGACCAGGCCGGCGCCGAGTCGCTCAAGGAGTTCCTCCAGGGGCCCACTGCCTTCACGTTCGTGGTGGCCGACGGTGGCGACGTGGCGCTTGCCGCCAAGGCGCTCGCAACCTTCCGGCGCGAGAACGACGTGCTGAGCTTCAAGGGCGGCGTGATGAACGGCGCCCCGCTCACCGCCGACCAGCTCGAGGCGCTCTCGCGGCTACCCGCGCGCGACGTGCTCCACCAGCAGCTGGTCGCGATGATCGCCTCGCCGATCACCGGCCTCGTGCGCGGGCTGAACGCGCTGATCTCCGGACTGGCGATCCAGCTCCAGCAGATCGCGGAGCAGGGCCTCGTGGGCGGCGACGAGCCGCCCGCGGCAGCGCCCGAAGCCGCGGCCGCCGCGGAGCCGGACGCGGAGCCCGCGCCGGCCGAGACCGACGAGGCGCCGGCCGAGGAGGCCGCCGTTTCCGAGGAGCCCGCCGCGGAGACGCCGGCTGAGGAGGCTCCGGCCGAGGAGGCCGCCGCTTCCGAGGAGGCCGCCGCTTCCGAGGCGCCCGCCGCTTCCGAGGCGCCCGCCGCTGATGACGCTTCCCCCGAACCCGACGCGCCCGCCGAAGGTGACGGGACTGAGACTGATGCAACTGACGCGCCCTCCGAGGGCGACGAGACGGAATAAGGAGGGCCCAATGGCCACTGCTGCAGATCTGATCGAAGAGATCAAGAAGATGTCGGTACTCGAGCTGTCCGAGCTGATCAAGGCTCTCGAGGAGGAGTTCGGCGTGTCCGCGACGGCCGTCGCGGCCGCTGCGCCCGCCGCCGGAGGCGCCGGCGACGGCGCCGCCGCCGAGGAGGAGTCCTCGACCGTGGACGTCGTCCTCACGGGCGCCGGCGAGAAGAAGATCCAGGTGATCAAGGTCGTCCGTGCCGCCACGGGCCTTGGCCTGAAGGAGGCCAAGGCGCTCGTGGACGAGGCGCCCAAGCCCATCAAGGAAGGCGTCGACCGCGACGAGGGCGAGAAGCTCAAGGGCGAGCTCGAGGAGGCCGGCGCCAGCGTCGAGCTGAAGTAACGGCGTGAGCCGGCTCCTCGTCGCGATCGGATCGCAAGATGGCGAGGCACTGACGGGGCTGCTGGCGGACGAGGTCGTCTTCCACAGCCCCGTCCAGACGTACCGGGGTCGCGAGCAGGTGATCCGCCTGCTCGTGACGATCGGCGGGGTGATCGATCACGTGGATGTGACACGTGAGCTGGATGGCGTGACCTTCTTCACCGCGCAGGTGGAGGAGCACCCCGTCGACGGCGTGATCGTCGACGACGGCGGCGACGCGGGCGAGATCGGGGAGATCACGCTCATGCTCCGACCGCTCGCGCAGCTGCAGGCCGCGGTCGCGCGCATGGCTCGCGCGCTCGCCGCCCCCGGCTGAGCGGCGGTTTCTTCCTCCCCCGATCCCGGGTAGCGCCAAGGCATGCGGGCCAGGGGTTCTCTAGTCGCGGCCGCAGCGCTGCTCGTGGCGCTGCCGCAGGCGGCGTCTGCGCAAATCGAGAAGCAGCCGACCGCCACCGGCAGCGGCGGCGCCGCCGCGACGGTTGACCTGAACGGCACCCGCGCCGCGATCCAAACGCTCCGTAACGGCGGCAATGCCGTGGACGCCGCGGTTGCGGCGGCGGCCGTGCTCGGCGTGACCGAGCCCTACTCCTGCGGCATCGGCGGAGGCGGCTTCATGGTGATCCGCACCGCGAACGGGAAGGTCACGACGATCGACGGGCGCGAGGAGTCGCCCCGCACGATGCGGCCCGATTCGTTCATGGAGAACGGCACCGCGCTCTCCTTCAACGACGCCCGCTACAGCGGCATGTCCGCCGGCATCCCCGGCACGCCGGCCAGCTGGGATCTCGCACTGCGCCGGTACGGCACGTGGGCGCTGCGCCGAGTGCTCCGTCCCGCGATTCGAGTGGCGAGCGACGGCTTCGTCGTCGACCAGACATTCGCGTCGCAGACCGAGCCGAACGTCGACTGGTTCAACGACATCCCGTCGAGCGCCGCCATCTACCTCGATCCAGACGGCACGCCGAGGGACGTGGGGACGACGCTCCGGAACCCCGACCTCGCGCGCACGTATCGCCTGCTCGGCCGCGAGGGAGTGAGAGCCTTCTACGGCGGCCGCCTGGCGAGCGCGATGGCCGATGCCGCGCAGCACCCGCCCAAGGCGCCCGACGCCAACCACGCCTGGCGCCCCGGCCTGATGACGACCGGCGACCTCGGCCGCTACGCCGCGATCGAGCGCCGCCCGACCCACAACGGCTACCGCGGGCTCGACATCTGGGGCATGGGCCCGCCCTCGAGCGGCGGCTCCACCGTCGGCGAGGCGCTCAACATCCTCGAGGGCTACAGGGGCCTCGCGGCCGACCGCGTGCGCGCGCTCCACCTGCTGCTCGAGTCCTCGCGCTTCACGTTCGCCGACCGCAACGCCTACCTGGCCGACCCCGACTTCTTCGACGTGCCGCTCGCGGGCCTCCTCTCCGACAGCTTCGCCGCCGAGCGGCGGGCGCTGATCGACGAGAACCACGCCGCCACGAGCCCCGTGGCGCCGGGCGACCCCTACGACAACCAGAAGGGCGGGGGCAGAGGCGGCAAGGCCAGCGCGACGATCAGCCACCCGCGCCAGTCCACCACGCACCTCGTGGTCTCGGACAGCAAGGGCAACGTCGTGTCCTACACGTTCACGA
>DASYMP010000083.1:0-1867 GCA_036009005.1 Thermoleophilaceae bacterium
GGCGATCATCTCGGCCGAGATCCCCTGCGGCACGAGGTTGAAGCGCTCCATGATCTGCGGCGGCCACGGCGAGCCGACCTCGTCCACCCACTTGAAGCCCACGCCCATCGGGATGTGCCCCATGTGCTCGACGCCGGAGCCGATGGCCACGTCATGCACGCCCGAGGCGATCAGGGCGGCTGCGAAGTTCACGGCCTGCTGGGCGGAGCCGCACTGGCGGTCGACGGTGGTGGCGGGCGTTTCGACCGGGAGGCCGGCCTGAAGCCACGCGTTGCGGCCGACGTTGAACATCTGCTCGCCGTACTGCTGCACGCAGCCGGTGATGACGTCCTCGACCTCGGACGCGTCGATCCCCGCGCGCTCGATGACCTCGGTGTAGGCCTTCCCGAGCAGCTCGTTCGGGTGCGTGTCCTTGTAATAGCCCTTCTCCGGATGCCCGCGTCCGATCGGCGTCCGTGCGGCTTCGACGATGACGACCTCGCGCTCACCAACGTTTCTCATGTGGTAAGCGTACTTGATTGACTGGCGAGTCAACCAAAGGCGGATAAGAGCTTGAATCGGCTTGGTATTGCGGGTAGCGGGGCCATCGCGTGCGGTCTGGCACGTGCCGCCGCGGGCTCCCATGAGGTGATTTTGTGGGCCCGGAGCGAGAGCTCCAGGGAGCGCGCGTGCGCGAAGGTCGCGGAGGCCGTGATGGTCGTGACGGAGCTCTCGGAGCTCGCCGGCTGCCCGATCGTCGTCGAGGCGATCAGCGAGGACGTGGGCACGAAGCGCGAGCTCTACGGCCTGCTCGCGGACGTGCTCGACGAGGACGCCGTCCTCGCCACCACGACCTCGTCGCTGTCGGTCGCGGAGCTCGCCGAGGCGAGCGGGCGGCCGGAGCGCTTCGGCGCGCTCCACGTCTTCAACCCGGTGGACAAGATGAAGCTCGTCGAGCTGGCCTTTGCCGACGCCGCGTCGGAGGAGACGAAGGAGCGCCTGCGCGGCCTGTGCGAGGAGCTCGGCAAGACCGGCGTGGAGGTGCCGGACGCCCCCGGCTTCGTCGTCAACAAGCTGCTCTTCCCGTACCTGTTCGACGCCGTTCGCCTGCTCGAGCGCGACGGCCTCTCGCCCGAGGCGATCGACACCTGCATGAAGCTCGGCGCGGGCCACCCGATGGGGCCGCTCGCGCTACTGGACTTCGTGGGCCTCGACGTATCGGCCGCGATCGGCGAGTCGATCGGCACCGAGATCCCGAAGCGCGTGCGCGAGCTGATCGACGAGGGCAGGCTCGGCCGGAAGGCGGGCGCCGGCTTCTACGACTACTAGCGGCGCGCGGCCTTGCGCGGCCGCCGCTCCGGCGGCGTGCCCGCTGTGAGGTCCCAGACCACGTCGGCCTCGCCGATGCCCTGGCGCTCGGCGAGCGCGGCCACGCGCTCCCACGGCAGGGTCGCCTCTGGAAGGTCGTCCCAGCGCGCGAGCTCAAGGGCCTCGAGCGCGGCGGCGAGCGCGGGGCCGCGCTGACCCTGCTCGCGCACAAGTGTCCTCAAAGCATCACGCTGCGAATCGCTGAGCTTCACGCACCACATGCCGGCGAGACCTCCTCCTCCGAGAAGCACTCTGGGCGCGAAGCTAGTCCCCCACCCGGACGGACAGCCGCCGGCTACCGCTCCTCGGCGCGCCGCTCGACCTCGCGTGGCGTAGACGCCGCCTGCTCGACCGGTCGCACGGTGGTGGAGCCGTCGGGCGGCCCGTCCTCGCCGCGGGCGTGGTGGTCGCGGATGCGCACCGCCTCCACTCGGTTCTGGCGCACGGCCTCGACCCTCAGCGAGTAGCCGTTCACCTGCACCATGTCGCCTCGCTTCGGCAGGCGGCCGAGCTCGCCGAA
>DASYMP010000084.1:0-15837 GCA_036009005.1 Thermoleophilaceae bacterium
CCCTGCGCGCGCGAGACCGCGCCGCCGCTCGACCCGGCGGCGATCAGGCCCTGCACGGCGTACGAGGTGGACTGAGAGTTGGAGGGGCGGCCCTTGAACTGCCCGAAGCCGCCGTCGCCGTTCTGGTTGTCATGGAGCCAGGCGAGCGCGCGCTGCGCCACGGGCCCACCGCCGCGACCGACGGTCGCGAGCGCCTGAAGCGCCGCGCCCGTCATGTCGGCATCGCTCGTGGACGAGCGCGCCACGCCGAAGCCGCCGTCGGCGTTCTGCGATTTCACGAGCCAGTTGATCGTCGGCCCGCCCGCGGATACGCCACCCGCCCGCAGGGCCATGATCCCGAACGCGGTGTAGCTCACGAAGCCGGAGATGGACCCGTTGGCGCGGCGCCGGTTCTGGATCTCCGCGATCAGGTTGCGGCCGCCCAGGCTGCGCGGGTCGAGCCCGGCCGCCTTGGCGAGCAGCACCGTGCGCTCGATCTCGCCGATGTCCCGCAGCGAGCCGCTCCCGCGCAGCACGTAGCGAGCCACCGAGCGGCCGCGCGGGCGCTTCACGTCCTGCGGGTTGTGTCCTGCCGAGGCGAGCCCGAGGCCGGTCCAGCCGGTGTAGAGCGGGCTCGACCCGCCGCCCGGCGTGGTGCCGAAGCCGCCATCCCTGTTCTGCGCCTTGAGGAGATAGCTCTCGGCCCGCTGCGTGGGTGTCGCGGCAACGGCGCCCGCCGGCACGACCAGCACGAGCGCGATCACGAGAGCGCCGAGCGCGACCGGCGCCGGCGAGCGCTCCCAGCGCACCTCGAGGCGGCGCCGGTAGCGCGCGAGCGCGCGCAGGAACGCCGGCCCGATCAGCAGGCAGAAGACGACGTTGCCCGCCGCGTGGGCGAGGTTGTAGGGAAGTGAGGTACCGGCCACGGCTACATATGTATCGAGGTCCTGCCTTGCGGCGAGCGTCCACTGGTAGATGTCCATCCACGCGCCGAAGGCGAGACCGGCCGCGCCGCACACCGCGGCGAGAAGGTAACGGTTGGGCTCGCGGCCACGCAGCGTGCGTGCCAAAAGCGCGCCCACGATCCCCACGGCGCCCCAGCCCGCCATCTGCCAGACCGTCCAGGGACCTTGCGACAGGAAGATGTTCGAGACGATCGCGGTGATCGCCCCCACGGCGAAGCCCGGCACCGCGCCGAGCGCGTAGCCCGCGAACAGGACGATGTCCGTGGTGGGCTTCACGTTGGGGATCGCGGCGAACGCGAGCCTCCCCACGACCGCGAGCGCCGCGAGCGCGGCCACCACCGCGACCACGCGGGCCGGCGGCCGCTCGCGCTCGTACCACGCGAAGCCGCAGGCGAGCGCGACGCCGAGCAGAGCGAGCGTGGCCACCTGCCAGCTCATCGGGCGACCTCCGCGGGCGTGCCTGCGTCCGTGGTCAGCAGGCGTGCCCCCTCCTCTGGCAGCAGCGCCGCTCCGTGCGTGACCCTCGCTACCTCGGTCGAGAAGTGGCGCCCGCCGCCGAGCACGTCGCTCGGCGGGCCGTCCGCGATCACGATGCCCTGGCCGAGCAGCACGACGCGGTCGGCCAGCGCGGCCGCGAACTCGGTGTCATGCGTCGCCACCATCACCGCGGCGCCCGCGGCGGCGAGCTCCCTGATGCGTGCCGCGAGTGCGTCCTTGTGGACGCGATCCATCCCGCGCGTCGGCTCGTCGAGGAGCACGGCGGCGTTGGGGATGTCGCCCGCGAGAACCACCTCCAGAGCCAGCCGCTGGCGCTCGCCGCCCGAGAGGTCGCGCGGGTTCGCCTCCTCCCTGCCGGAGAGGCCCGCGGCCGCGACTCCTTTCACCCCCGCGTCCTCGACCGCGTGGCCATGGACCAGGTAGTCGCCCGGGTTCTGAAGCAGAAGCGCCACCTCGCCCGCCCGCTCGACACGCCCGCGCGTGGGCTCGGCGAGCCCCTTCGCGAGCCTGAGCAGCGTGCTCTTCCCGGCGCCGTTGCGGCCCATGAGCGCGACCCGCTCGCCGGGCTCGAGCTCGAGGCTCAGGCCGCGCAGAATCGTCGGGCCGTCCTCCACCTCGTGCCACACGTTCTTCAGGCGAAGCGCCGGGTCCGGGCCGCCGTTGCGGTGAGGGAACCAGCGCCTTTTCGGCCGCTCCGGCGAACCGTGTCTTCCTTTTCCCCGCATTGCGGGGTTAAGTGCGACACCATCCGCTCGAAGCGCGGCGTGGGCCTCCTTCACCGATGCCGGCAGGGGCCGGAGCCCGGCCATGGAGAAGAGCCGCGCGGCCGGCGTCGCCAGAGCCGGGCACGACTCGGAGGCCCATTCGAGGAACTCCCTCGGCGGAGCGTCACACGCGACGCGGCCCCCGACCATCCCGATCACGCGGTCCGCGGCGGGCAGGCAGCGCTCGAGGCGGTGCTCCGCCATGACGACCGCGGTTCCCCAGTCCTCGTTCAGGCGGCGCAGCTGCCAGACGAGCTCGTCGCCGGCCACGGGGTCGAGCTGGGAGGTCGGCTCGTCGAGCACGAGCAGAGGCGGGTCGTGCACCATCGCGGCGGCGATCGCCACGCGCTGGAGCTCACCGCCCGAGAGCGTGTCGGTGCGGCGGTCCAGCAGGTGCGCCACGCCGAGGGCGAGGGCGGTCTCCTCCACGGCGCGCGCCATCGACCCGGCGGGCTCGCCGCGGTGCTCCAGCGGCAGCTCTAGCTCGGCTCGCACGCCGCTCATCACGATCTGCGTCTCGGGCTCCTGGAAGACCGTGCCGACGACCGCCGCGAGCTCGCCCGGTCCGTGCTCGCGCACGTCGAGCCCGCCGACGCGGAGCTCGCCGCTCGCCTCGCCGCCGTGGAAGTGCGGCACTAGCCCTGAGAAGGCGCGCAGGAGCGTGGACTTGCCCGACCCTGAGACGCCGGCGAGGACCGTGAAGGTCCCGGGCTCGATCCTCACCGAGATGTCTCGCAGCGATGGCGTGGCCGACTCCGGATAGCGGTACCCAAAGCGTTCGGCCACCACGAGCGGCGCGTCAGGCATGGGCCACCCCCATGCGCGCGGCGCGGCCGGCGAACGGCGACAGCGCCGTGAGCAGCAGGCCGGCGCTGAGCGCGAGCTCGGCCGGGCCCGTATCGATCTCGAGCGCCGGGTATGGCTCGACGGTGCCCACGCCGGCGATCGCGGCGGACACCGCGGCCACGGCGATCACGAGAGCCGCCGCGCCCACGCGCCAGTCGTGGCGCGACCACGGGCGTGCGCGGCGAGCGGTGCGGCCTCCGAGCGAGTAGCCGCGCACCTCGAGCGCCGCGGCCACGTCCACCGCGCGGTCGAGCGCGGACGCCAGCGCGGCGCGCGCCACCGTGAGCCGCCCGGGCGGGTGCGGACGGCAGCGCGCCGCGTCGCCCATGCGCGTCGCGTCGCGCGCCAGCACCGGCACGAGGCGCGTCGCGAGCGTTGCCGTGAGCGCGGACCGGTACGACACGCGGCGGAACATCCGGAGCAGCTCGTCGGGGTCGACCGCCGCGGACAGGAGGCCGAACGCGGTCACGATCACGATCACGCGCAGGCCGTTCAGCACGCCCGCCGCCGTCGCCTCGAGCGTGATGTCGATGTTGCGGCCGAGGAACTCCCCGCCGCGGATCAGGAGCGTGTCGCCCTCGGGGTAGACGAGCGGATTGATCACCGCGATCAGCACCGCGAACGGGACGGCGAAGCGGAGCGAGCGCGCGATCTCGCGCCCCACTCCCGCAAGCAGCGCGGTGAGGACGATCGCGGCAAGCGCGGAGCACAGGATCAGCGGGTGCAGGTAGAGCGCGCCGGTCAGCGCGAGCGCGCCGCAGAGCGCGCTGCCCGCGCCGGCGCGCGCGGCGTGCAGCGCGCTCGGCCGGCTGCGGTAGACGGGGATCAGGCTCATCGGCCCACCAGCGGGAGCTTCTCGACACGGTCGCCCGTCGCGGCCACGGCGAACGCGTCGCGCAGCTTGCGCTCGTCGAGCGCGCGCACGCCCGCCTCGAGCCCGCTCTCGTCGAGCGCGGTCACGACCCATACGAGCTCCTCGGCTCGCGGCTGGAGCGCGAACACGAGCCCCACCCCATCGCCGCGCCGGACCGTTCGCGCGCTGTCGCCGTGCTCGTCGAGCAGCTGGAGCGTCGTGCCGTCGTCGGAGAAGCGCGCGAACACGCCGCTCGTGTCCGGTCCGTGTACGAGCTCGGACGCGCCGCGCACTCCGCGCGCCTTCGGCCAGAGCGCCACGACCAGCCGGGTCACCACCTCCACGCCGGGCGCGCCGATCGACGAGCCCGAGGTCGGCACTCCCTCGGACTGGAGCCGCCCGCGCGCGTCGATGCAGGGGCGCGACTTCACGTCGTCGCACTCCACGCGCACCGGACGGCGCTTGCCGCCCACGCCGTTCGTGAACGGAGCGGGGTACGAGCCGACGATGGCCGGCACGCGCATCGCGGCGGTCCAGTCGCGGCGGTCCCAGAGGATGCGGTCGCCGGGATCGATGTCCCATTCGGCCGCGCCCTTGTCGGCCTCCAGCCCGTTCACCCAGAAGAACCAGTCCACCTGGCCGCCCGCGCCCTTGCCCTTGAGGCCGTCGATCGACTGAACGAAGCGGCCCCCGAAGCGAGTGGTGATGTCGAAGTTCGAGCGCAGCAGGCGCATCACCGTGTCGCCCTCGCGGACCTTGTCGAGCTTCGCCGAGCCGAGCGCCCTGTGGCCGAAGTCGCGCGTGACTCGCAGCGTGGCGGCGCCGCCCGCTCGCTCCTTGCCCTCGCCGAAGCCACAGCCCGCCGCCGCCGGCGCGAGGCAGGCGACAAGCAGGGCCGACACGATCGGCCGGGCACGCCTCACGGCACCTCGACTCGCTCCGTGTACGAGCGCACGAGCCCATCCTTGCGGGCCACGACGCGGTGCGTGCCCGGCGGCAGCGCGAGCTGCACGCGGCCGTCGGCCCCGGTCGTCCCGGTCACGCCCGCCGCGCTGACCGTCGCGCCCTCGACGAGCACGCCGGCACCGGCGTCGTCATAGCCGCGAACCGTGGCGACGACGCCGCCGCTGACCGCGGTCGCCCGCAGCTCGAGCGTGCGCTGGCAGTCCCCCGCGCGGAGGCAGTAGAACCAGGTGAGGCGCTGGCCGCGCCGGAGCCGGCCGTTTCCGAAGGGCCCGCCCGTGTCGGCGGCCCCGGCCGTCGCGGCGCGGTGTCCGACCTTGTAGACCCAGCCGCTCTGGCCGCGGTTGCGATCGGCGCCGACGCCCGTCACCAGCAGGCCGGCCGCGTCGCCCGGCCGCGCCGAGCAGGCGCCGAAGTCGCGCAGCCGGACGAGGCCGACTCGGCTGCGCAGCAGCGCCGCGAGCGGGGTGCGTGCCCCGATTGCGCAGCGGCGGCCGGCCACGCGGACGCCCGTGGCGGACGTGGAGACGTTCTTCGCCAGCGCGTGCCCGTCACGGAACACGACGAGCTGCTGCACCCTCGGCGCGGCGGCGGACGCGGCAGGCGCCCCGGCGCCCGCCGCCACGAGGGCGGCGAGCACCGGGATCAGAAGCCTGCGCGGGCTCACTGCCTGCCGCGCACGTGCACCTGCTCGCAGTCGGCCGCGACCCTGTCGCCGCGACCGGCGAACACGGTGTCGTGTCCGCGCCCGCAGCGCACCTTGTCGACCGAGCCGCGGCGGACCCGGATGGTGTCGTTGCCGCCACCGCCGAGCACGCTGTCACGGCCCGCGGTGCCCCTGATCGACTCGGCGCGGCGGCTGCCCCAGATGCGGGTGCCGCGAGCGGCCGAGCACTTCGAGAGGTCCGCGTTCACGCAGACCTTCGTGGGCGCCGACGGGATGTTCGGATCCTGCGTGGCCCGCAGCGTCCGGTTGCCCTTCTTGTTCAGCGTGAGCTGTGCCACGCCGTTCGCGTCGGTGGTCCCGCTGGCGCCGCCTCCGGAGACGGTCGCGCCCACGGCCGGCTTCCGCACGCCCTGGAAGTCGTAGCTGTAGACGGTCACGTCGAACTGCTGGCCGGGCATCGTGCGAGCCGGAGCCACGAGCTCCAGGTCGTCACCGCTGTTGGTGGCGCCGTTGACGAAGAACCAGAGCACGTCGTCTCCCGGCTTGACCGTGAACGCCTCGCCGCCCACCTCGGGCGACACGTGGTTCACCTTGTAGAGCCAGTAGCTCGTGGAGCCGCCGGCGTTGTCTCCGCCCACGCCGCAGACGAGCAGGCCGAAGCTGAACTCGTCGCTGATGAGGAGCGGCGCGAGGCGCGTGTTCACGAGCGCGCCGTCGACGAGCGTGCCGAGCGCGGTCGGGCCCGGGATCTGCTTCTTCTTACCGGAGCCGTTGCAGCTCGGCGGCTGCTTGGCGGTCTTGACGGCCGTGCCGTCGGTCAGGTAGCGGTCCGCGGTGAGCGCGCGGCCGGCGGCGCCCTCCACGCGGAGGTCGACGGGAGTGGACGCGGCGGCCGGCACGGCGGACACGGCGAGCACAGAGCACACCGTGGCGGCGGCGGACAGAACAGGTCTCATCTGAGTGACACCCTTTCCTCGAGGGTCGTTTATGGGCTCGGCCGGAGGCAGGTCTCCTGGCTCCGAGCTCCGCGCCGCGCCTTCCCGGAGAGCCGTCGGCTCCCCAGTGGCTTCATGCGACACATCAACGCCCGTTCACAGTGGCGGGACCGCGCGGGATTCACACCCGACTTCCCTAACCACCGGCCGTTACGCCGAGCAGCATAACCCACCGCCCCGCCGCACCCGACCCCGCGCAGGCACGACCCGCTGCGACCGCTAAAATCGCACGCCGCATCCTGCCGCCATCGTCTAGGGGACTAGGACGCCGCCCTCTCACGGCGGAAACCGGGGTTCGAATCCCCGTGGCGGTACTCGAGAACGCCCGCTAATCGCGGGTTTTCGCCTTCTCGGAGGCCATGCGCGCCTCTCCGCGCCGCACGCGCTCGCAGCCCGACAGCCTGTCCTTGCGGTCGGCGCGCACGCGATCCGAACCCCGGCCGCAGCTGACGCGCTCCCTGACGCCATCCTTCGCGCTCACTCGGTCGTTGCCGGAGCCGGCGTGGAAGCGGTCCTTGCCTGAGCCTCCGGTGAGTCGGTCGTTCCCGCTGCCGCCCGTGAGCCTGTCCCTTCCGGCGCCAGCCGAAAGGCGGTCGCGGCCGGCCCCGCCGTCGAGGCGGTCCTTGCCGGGGCCTCCGTTGAGTCGGTCGTTCCCGAAGCCTCCGGTGAGCCTGTCCGTTCCGGCGCCAGCCGAGAGGCGGTCGCGGCCGGCCCCGCCGTCGAGGCAGTCGTTGCCGTCGAGCCCCAGCAGCACGTCGTTCCCGCCGAGCCCCCGCAGCAGGTCGCCGAAGGCGGTGCCGGTGAGCGTCTCGGCGGCGCTCGTGCCGGTCTGGAGGTTGGCGCAGTTGCCGGGGAGGGCACCGGGCGGCGGTAGCGGCCGCGGCGGTTGGACGGCCTGCCAGTCGGGCCCTTCTTCCGTCGCGGCGTTGTTGGTCCGCCGGGTCTGCCCCGAGCCGTCGGCGTTCATCGTGTAGATCTCGTCGTTCCCGTCGCGGTCGCTATTGAAGGCGATCTGCGTGCCGTCCGGTGACCACGCGGCCCCGGAGTCGTCCGCCGGGTTGCTCGTGCGATTCGTCTGCTCCGAGCCGTCAGCGTTCATCGTGAAGACCTCGTCGTCGCCGCCAGGGTTGCTCCTGAAGGCGATCCGGGTGCCGTCCGGCGACCAGTCGGGGTCGGAGTCGTCGTCCAAGGGGTTGTTGGTCCGCCGGGTCTGGCCCGAGCCGTCGGCGTTCATCGTGTAGATCTCGCTGTTCCCGTCGCGGGTGCTCCTGAAGGCGATCTTCGTGCCGTCGGGCGACCACGCCGGCGCGGACTCCACCGCGGGGTTGGCCGAGCGGTTGGTCTGGCCCGAGCCGTCGGCGTTCATGGTGTAGATCTCGAGGTTGCCGTCGCGGTCGCTCACGAAGGCGATTCTGGTGCCGTCGCCCGACCACGCCGGCTCGGAGTCGGCCGCCGCATTGGTGGAGCGGTTTGTCTGGCCCGAGCCGTCGGCGTTCATCGTGTAGACCTCGTAGTTGCCGTCGCGGTTGCTCGCAAAGGCGATCAGCCCGTTGTCGCCGGGGAATGCGGCGCTCGCGCCGCCCCCAGGGGCCAGCGCAGCGACGAGGCCAAGCAGGGCGGCGGGCGCTGCGAGCCGGAACCGGCGGAGGCCCCGCAGGGCTGCCGGAATCCGAGGCAGCCTCCTTCCGGTGGTGGCGCGCTGCATCAGGGAGCCATCCTAACCCCCGGTGGTGCACCGAGGGCGGATCAGCGCCGGCGCTTGACGCGCGCGTTGGCCGACGCCTTGGTCGCGCCGAGCGTGGCGTTACCGCCCCACTGCACGACGGCGCGCAGGCGCTTCACGCCCTTCCTGCGCGCATTCCTCGGAAGTGCCGAACGCCTGAAGCTGAGCGTCTTGTCGTAACCGCACGTGGCGTCGAGGTGCGCCCGGCGCCGCGCGACTCGCTTTCCGGCCGCTCGCAGCTGGATCGTGAGCCCGCCGACGCAGTTTGCGCCGCCCGGACCGGGATCGACGCCCGCCCAGCCGCCGTGGACGCGGCCCCGGTAGCGGTTCTTGACGCGTGTGGCCTTGAGCTTCACCACCAGCTTCGGCGTCGCGGGCGGGGGCAGGGGTTGGGGTGTGCAGTCGGCGAAATCGACCTGCACGGCCTGACCGCGCGCGACCGAGACCTGGCGCATGCTCAGCACGGTGTGCTCGGGACGCTCGCATGTGAGCGTCCACTTCTCGGCCGGGAACAGCGGCCGGCCCGACGCGTTCACGTGCCACTCGAACTGGCCCGACGCGGGCACGTACAGGGTCGACTCGAAGTGCTCCTCCGTCGGAGGGCCGAGCGAGGTGCGGTTCGAGAACGACTTGGTCAGCCGCAGGACGGCGCTCGCGGGCGCGCTGCCGCGGATCACGGAGTGTCGTTCGGCGTCCGCGGTGCTGGCGAGCGCCGCGAAGAACGCGCCGCGGAGCCCTGTGGCGGTGCCGCCGCTGCCCGAGCCGGTCTCGTAGTGCTGCACCACCTGGGCGTAGGCCGGGTGGAAGGCACTCGGCATCGACTCGATCACGTAGCCAAGCCCACCGGTGGTGAAGTAGCTCCAGCCGTCCGTGGTGCCCACGTGGTCGTTCGGCGCGTACAGCGTGTAGGAGACGATGCTCGTGTAACCGGCGTCGCCCGCCATCTCGTCGCCGAGCGACTTGTAGAGGGGCTCATCCGGTGTCGGGAAGTCGTCCTCCGCGCCGGGCTGCCGCAGGATCTCGTTGCCGAACGTGTGGTTGGTGATCATCGTGACCACCTGCTGGCCCGAGATCAACTCACGGATGTCCTGCGACTCAGGCTCCGAGAAGGGTGACGGGCCGCGGTAGGTCTCGGATGTCAGCGCGTCGGTGCCGCCCTCTCCGCCCCAGCGGTCGCCGTAGTTGCGGTTGATGTCCACACCGCCGCTCACGACGCAGGAGGTCCGGCAGTTCTTGCGGTGGTCCTCGGCGTTCGAGGCGTCGAAGCCGGCGGTGCCGCCGGCGTGCCCGTTCGCCTCGCCGGCCTCGCGCGAGAAGTTGAAGCCGTCGGGGTTCGACACGGGAACGATGATCACCCGCGCGCGCGCGAGCAGCGACCGCACGTCGGCGCTGTCGGCGCGGTAGTCGTTGACGAGCTCGTAGGCCCACTCGAGCGTGTGCTCACCGGATGGCCACTCGCGCGCGTGATGGAGGCCCAGCATGAGGAACACGGGCTTGCCATCGCGCGCAGTCGGATTGGCGGTGATCTCGAGGCCCTCGACGGGGCGACCGAGCCAGGTGCTGTGCGCGAGCGTGAAGGGCTTGACGAGGTCCGGGTTCGCCTGCGCCAGCGCCTTCATCTCGGCGCTGTAGTCGGCGAGTCGGCGGTACGTCGTGCGGACGCCGCCCGGAAGCGCCGCGATCGCGAAGTCGTCGCTCTTCCTCGTGCGGGGCGGCGGGGCGAGCCTCCTGTAGGTGAGGCCCGCGCGGATCAGCTTCAGGCGGTCGCGGGCCCCGTGCAGGACCACGTCGGAGGAGCGTGGGTCGACGCGGTCGGTGACGTCGAGCCCGAGCCGGGAGAGCGCGCGGGCGCGCGAGGCGGTGGGTGTGAAGACGCGGACCATCGAGAGGTGGCCGCGCGAGGGGCTCGCGCGCTCGAGCACCACGCTCAGCCGCGCCGTGGCGGCACCGCCGCTGCGCCTGCAGGCCTGGACCGTGAGCCGCTGGCCGCGCTTCACGAACCCGGCGGCCACCTCCACGCTGCCGCGGTAGGCCGACTCCGCGACGGGTGCGCGCCGACCGCGGGCGAAGACGGCCAGGTCCCAGTCGCCGCGGCCTGCTTTGAGGCGGGCCGTGAGGTAGCCCGTCCGCGGAGCGGTGAGCCGGCGTCTCGCGATGGACGGCCCGCTGTGGCGGTGGTCGATGCAGCTGGCCGGGGCGGACTCCGCCGCCCGCACGTTCGTGCGCAGCAACGGCCGCGCGGCGCTGGCGGGGGCAGCCGCCGCGAGTGCGGCAAGCACCACGATGGGCGCGACGCGACCTGTCAGCGCGGTTCCCCCAGGATGGACCCACCGTAATACAGGCCACGCGATTCCGATAGGCGAGCACCGTAGCCGGGAAGCGGGCGGGCGGCGGCCTCAGTGAGCAGCGTTCGTCGCGCGTGGTCGTCCGCGGTGGTGTCCGCGATCAGTGCGAGCACCGGCTCGAGCCAGGCCTCCCACTCGGCACGGGCGCTCGCGGCCAGGCGGCCGCGTGACTCGGCCAGATCGAGGATTGCCGCGGCCACCTCGGCCGGCAGGCCAGGGTTCGGCCGCACCGGTCCGGCGTAGCTGCCGAAATGCGCGGTCTCGGTGCGACGACCGTCGAGGCTTCCAACGATGTTGAGGTGCACCTCGAGGCCGAAGCCCTCCGGGAGGGTGCCGCGAGCCAGCGCCACGTCGAGGATCCGGAAGCCGCTCAGGGGGACGCGCCCCGCCGGCCTGAGGGCCTCCGGAAAGAGAGCGCCGGCAAGCGGCTCCCAGATCATCGTCGTAACTGGCCTGAACGGCTTCTCCGGCCAGTCGAACTCGCCCACGACCATGTCGGCGCCGGTGCGCTTCAGTGCGTCCCGCAGCGTTTCCGGTGCGTTCGCCGTGGTGCTCTCCAGATCCGCGTCGATCAGGCAGATGTGAGTCGTGCGGCAGCGCTCGACCGCGGTCGCCACCGCGCGTCCCTTTCCCAGCGGAGCGCGCAGCACCTCGGTCCCGAGGCGCCGCGCGAGCTCGCCGGAGCCGTCGCTCGACGCGCTGTCCACGAACCAGACGCGGTCGCCCGACCGGCTCGCGGCATGGGCCTGCTCGAGCGCGTTCGCGAGAAGCGCCACCTCGTTGTGTCCGACCACCGCGAAGGTGATCAAGCCGCGACGCGCCGTCGAGCGCCCTGGCTCGCGGTCCGCCGTGCAAGCGCACGTTCCGAGTGAAGGACTTGATCCATTGCGTCGAGGAACCGCTCCTCTGCGTAGCCCTCGATCGACGCGCGGCACGCGCGCGGATCCGGCGCGAGCCGCTCCAGCGCCTCCACCGCCTCGACGACGGCAGCGGGATCGAGGCCGTCGAGGAGCACGCCGTTCACGCCTTCGCGTACCAGCTCGAGCGCGCCCCCGGCGCGCTGACCGATCACCGGCGTGCCGCATGCCAGCGCCTCGGCCATCGCCAGCCCGAACGTCTCGAGCGACGGACAGATGAGCCCGCGAGCTGAGCGGTAGAGCTCGCGCAGAGACTCGTCGTCCGCGAACCCGACGAACGTCACGTTGGGCGGCGCCTGGGCGCGCAGGCGCTCGAGCGCCGGACCCGCGCCCGCCACGACGAGCGGTGCGCTGAGCGTCGCGAACGCGGCGACGAGCAGGTCGAAGCGCTTCTGGGAGGTGACGCGGCCGACGGCCAGCCAGTGCCGGCGCTCGCGTGGAGCGGGTGTGAAGAAGCTCGCGCGTACGGGCGGGTAGACCACGTCGGCCTCGAGCCCGTAGGCCTCGCTCATGTGGCGCGCCGAATAGGCCGAGTTCGCGATCAGCCGGTCGGGCCTCGACATCAGCCTCTCGTGGCACGCGCGCAACGCGGGTAGCGCCGCGCGCACCACCGGGCGGAGAACGCGGCGCTCATCCGCGAGCGAGAGCTCGCTCTGCCCATACAGCGTCGGCGGCCCCGAGCTGTAGGCCACGTGGCGTGCCGCTCCGTGCGTGCGGGCACCGGCACTCGATCCGCCCTGGGTCAACGACAGCACGATTTCAGCTCCGCTCGAGGGCGCGAGGGCCATTCGCCCGGCGTAGACGGGCATCAGGAGCGACCGCCGGATGCCAGGCACCCGTAGCCCGCGCACGCGCTCGGCTCCACGCAGGCGGCGTCCCTCGTGATGCGGCCTTCGACGAAACCGGAGGGCAACCGCGTCGGCCGCCGGATAGTGCTCCAGCAGCGATTCGAGCACGCGTTCCTGACCCCCGAACGTCTCGAGCTGGTCGTTCACGATCAGTAGTCCCGAGCCGTCCCACCTCACTGTCCGCGCAGTCTAAGGGCGCTGGTACGATCGCCGCGCGTGCGCCTACTCGATGTCGGCCCGCGGCGAGTGTTCCCTCCTCGACGCGGGATAACGGTGCGCGTTGCGGCGCTCGGCCGTGAGCTCAGCCGCCGGCACGAGGTTCGCCATCTGACGTTCGTGGCGGGGCCCTGCCGGCGCGGACGCTCGCTGTTCCGCGTGCCGGTGACCGACTCACAGTCCGAGTACCGGCGCGCGCACCCGCTGAGCTGGCTGGCCCTGGGTGCCAGCAGCCGCTGCTGGCATGGCGCTCCGCTCCTGTCCGGACTCGGGATGCAGGTATCGGGCGCGACGGCGATCGCGCCGCTGTTCCGTTGGGCCGACTTGGTGATGGTCGAGTACCCCTGGCAGTTCCGCGTCTCGCGGCGGATCACCCCACCAGCCACGCCATGCGTCTATTCGTCCGTCAACGTCGAGACCGACAAGTTCCGGTCGTGGGCCGAGGCGATCGAGGTTGCGCCGGCCGTCGTGGCGCCCTGGCTGCTCTACATCGAGCGAGCCGAGCGGCACGCGATCGCGCGGGCGGACCTCGTGACGACGGTGAGCGAGCTCGACCGTGAGACCTACATCGCACGCTTCGGCGCCGACCCGGACCGCACTGTTGTCGTGCCGAACGGGGTCGACACCAAGCATTTCCGGCCCGCCTCGCCGGAGCGCCGCGCCGCGGCGAAGCGCGAGCTTGGGCTCTCGGACCGGCCGGTCGTCCTGTTCCAGGCGGCGGACATGCCTGCCAACCGCGCTGGGCTCGGGTGGATCCGGCGGCTGGCCGCCGCGAACGAGCGCTTCACCTTCCTGGTCGCAGGGAGCGTCGCGGCGCCGGAGCGCGCCGGGGGCCTCGTGGCCGTCGGGCGCGTGCCCGACATGAGGCCCTACCTCGACGCTGCAGACATCGGAATCTGTCCCATCGCGCACGGCGGCGGCACGAAGCTGAAGCTTCTCGAGTGCATGGCCGCCGGACTCCCGAACGTCGCGTTCGCCGAGGCGATCCGCGGCACCGCCGTGCGCCCGGGAGAGCACGTGCTGGTGGTCGACCATGACGCGCGCGAGCTGCTGGATGCGCTCGATGCGCTGACGAACGACCCTCGCCGCGCGGCCAGCATGGGGAACGCCGGGCGGGCGCTCGTCGAGCGGAGCTACGACTGGGCGGGCATCGCGGCCGGCCTCGAACGCGCGCTGGTCGCGCTCACGCCCGACCGCTCAGGCGCAATCCGAGCCGACCGCCCAGCTGACCTCCCAGGGCAGGACGGACGCGTGCTCGAGGAATCCGAGCGGACCCTGATTCAGTAGCGCGAACTGGGTTCGGTACCGCTTCATCGCGGTGACCTTGGCCGCCATCTGGTCGGCGTCGAGCCGGTGTACGCGCGGGGTGAGCGCCGACCGCGCGACGGGCGCCGAGCGGAGCGATGACTCCCAGTCCTGCTCGACCACGGCGTGCGGGTCGGCGGGCGCCCCGCTGACCCAGCCCGGCCAGCCAAAGCGCGCCGCATAGGGCAGCTCCGCGTACAGGTTGAGCGGTAGGCCGTGAGTCCGGCTGATGGCGGCGGCGGCGTCGCGGACCAGCAGGTGGTCCACGTGCCCCCCAATCCCGGCGGGCGCGTACAGCATCGCTGCCGCGGGCACAGCGCCGTCGATCGCCGTGGCGAGCTCGTCCGCGGCGGGATCGTCGGCCCGGTAGTGCCTGTCGAGGAATGGCAGGTAGATGCCTGAGCGGCCGGCGAGCGTCAACGCCGCGCGGTCCTCGTTGAGGCGCGCGCGCATGTGCTCGTGGCGGTCACGGGCGCCGGCGAGGCGATCCCAGCGTGGCGCCGCGCCCGGCTCCGGAAGTCCCGCGAACACGTTCACCACCGCCACGTCGCCCGTGCCTCCGACCACTGACCAAACGCTCAGCACGGCGTCGTCCAGATGGGGCGACAGCACCACGACCGGCCCACTCGCTGCGTGCCGCACCTGCCCGTTATATGCGAAGTACGCTTCCCGCGCTGATGGCGCTGCGCGAAGAGCTGCTCGAGAGCGTGGCGGCCGTCGAGCGGCATCTACCCGCGTGGGACGCGCTCGCGGTCGCCCGCGGGCGCCCGTACTGCGCGCCGGGCTGGATGCTCAGCTGGCTGCACGAGGTGGCGCCCGCCGGCGCGGCGCTGCGCGCGTGCGTTGTCCGTGACGGCGACGAGCTCGTGGGAATCGCCCCGTTCTGGACTCTCCGGGACGGCGGCGAGGGCCGCTACGGCGTCCTCGCTGAGCGCACCGCGTACCCGATCGAGCCGCTCAGCGTGGAGGGCCGCGATGAGGAGGTCGCCGCGGCGGTCGCGAGGCTCTTGGCGGCGGCCGTCCCGTGCCCACAGGCGATCGACCTGACAGGCGTGCCCGCCGCGTCGCGCTGGCCGCACCTGCTCGCGGAGTCCTGGCCGGACTCGTCTGGCGCCTCGATCGCCCGGACACGCGAGGAGCCGGTGCCGAGCGTGAGCCTCCGCCATCCCAGCATGGACGCGTGGCTCGGAACGAGGAGCCGAAACTTTCGGCAGCAACTGCGCCGCGGGCGGCGTCGGCTCGACGAGGCCGGCGCCAGCTTTCGGCTATCGACGGCGTCCGAGCTCGACCGGGACATCAGCTCGCTCGCCCGCCTGCACCACGCGCGCTGGACTAGCCGGGGCGGGTCGGCCGCACTCGATGCGCGGGTGGAGGCGATGCTGAGGCTCGCGGCGCGCGAGCTCGGCCCCGAGCGTTTCCGGCTGATGTCGATCGACGTCGAGGACACGTGCATCAGCGCGCACCTGTTCGTTCGCGCCGGCGGGACGCGGGCGTATTGGCTCGGTGGCTTCGACGAAGGCTGGAGTGACTGCCGGCCCTCGATACAGGTGCTTGCTGCGGCGATCGAGGACGGGATCGAGTGCCGGGACGACCGGCTCGAGCTCGGTCCAGGAGGCCAGCACTACAAGTACCGGCTGTCCGACGGCGAGGACCGCGTGGCCTGGCTGACGCTCACCCCCGCGGCGCGCTGACCGCGCCGTTCAGCCCCGCACGCCGGGCGACCGGCCCCTCGAAGCGCGCGTACGCCGCGCGCGCGGCCGCGACCTGCTGCTCGGCAGCCGCGCGCAGCGCCGGCGCGAGCGCTTCGGCCGCCTCCCATGCCTCGTCGACGGCGGTCGCCAGGCGCGCGGGGAAGTCGGGATCGCCCGCGGCCACCACCCGGCACCCACCCGGGAACAGATCGGCGAGGCCCGCCAGCTTCGCGTCGTAGTACGGGGTTGCGCTCACGCCCAC
>DASYMP010000085.1:0-2126 GCA_036009005.1 Thermoleophilaceae bacterium
GGGACCTTCCGCGACGGCTAGCCGCCCCCGTGGAAGACGGCCTCGACGTTGTGGCCGTCCGGGTCGAGCACGAAAGCGCCGTAGTAGTCGTCTGTGTACTCGGGCCGCTCGCCGGGCGCGCCGTTGTCGGTCGCGCCGGCGGCGAGGGCCGCGGCGTGAAAGGCGTCCACGGCCTCGCGTGAGTCGGCGCTGAACGCCACGTGCAACTGCCCGCCCGGTTCGTACTCGCTCGAGATCCCGAAGTCGTCGATCCCCGGCGCCCCGAAGGCGATCTCGCGCTGCTCCTCGCTCCAAGAGCCCAGCTCGCCGAACCCGAGCGGCTCCAGCACGGCGCGGTAGAAGCTGCGGCTGCGCTCGAGGTCGCGCACTCCGATCGTCAGGTGGTCGATCACGACGCGCCGCTCGGCCATGGCCCGGGAGCTTACCCAGCACGTACAGTCATTGACGATCCAGATGGCGACCAAGCGCGACAAACCGATACCGAAGGGCCGGGTGCGCCGCACGGCGAAGGTCGGCGGGCTCGTCGGCGGCCAGGCCGCACGCGGGTACGCCACCAAGGCCGCCAACCTCACCCGTTCCGAGGAGGGCCGCCAAGCCGCCAACGAGCGCCGCCACATAGCCGCCGCCGAGCAGATCGTCGACGTGCTCGGGCAGATGAAGGGCGCGGCGATGAAGGTCGGGCAGGTGGCGTCGTTCATCGACCTGAGCGGCCTGCCGCCCGAGGCGCAGGAGATGTTCCAGGCGAAGCTCGCGGAGCTGCGCGACTCGGCCCCGAAGGTGTCGTTCAAGGAGATGCGCAAGGTCATCGAGACCGACTACGGCGAGCGCCTCAAGGACGTGTTCGCGGAGTTCGAGGAGGAGCCGCTGGCGGCCGCGTCGATCGGTCAGGTCTACCGCGCGCGCCTCCACGACGGCAGGCGCGTGGCCGTGAAGGTGCAGTACCCGGGCGTGGCGCAGGCGGTGCGCGCGGACCTCCAGAACCTTGGCCTGCTCCTGCGCGCCGCGAAGCGGATGGCGCCCGGCCTCGACCCGAAGGCGATGGCGAGCGAGATCCGCGAGCGCATGACCGAGGAGCTCGACTACGAGCACGAGGCGCAGGCCCAGCGAGCCTTTTCACGCGCGTGGCGCGACCACCCGTTCGTGGTGATCCCCGACGTGGTCACGGACCTGAGCCGCGAGCGCGTGCTCGTGAGCGAGTGGGTCGACGGCATCGGCTTCGAGGCGGTGAAGGCCCTCCCGCAGCCTGAGCGCGACCGCTTCGGCGAGATCGTGTTCCGCTTCTTCTTCGGCTCGCTCTACCGGATGGGCCACTTCAGCGGCGACCCGCACCCCGGCAACTACCTGCTCATGCCCGACGGCCGCGTGGCCTTCATGGACTTCGGCATGACCAAGCGCATCCCCACGGAGCAGATCGAGCGCGAGGCCGGCGTGATCCGCGCCGGGCTCGAGGGCGACGCTGCCGGGCTGCACGCGCGGCTGGTCGAGATGGGCTTCTACGCCGCCGACGACACCGAGATTGAGCCCGAGCGGCTGCTTGCCCACATGCAGGCGCTGCAGGGCTTCTACGCAATCGACCGCGAATTCCAGATCACGCGTGAGTACGTTTCGCGCATCATGCTCGACGCCGGCGACCCGCGCTCGGAGTACTGGGACCTGATGAAGCGCGGCACGCTGCCGCCCGACGCCCTGCTCGCCCGCCGGATGGAGGGGCTCACGCTGGGCGTCCTCGGCCAGCTCGGCGCCACCGCGAACTGGCACCGGATCATGAACGAGTGGCTCTACGACGGCCCGCCGGCAACGCCGCTCGGCGAGGAAGAGGCCGGCTTCCACGAGCGGCGGCCCACGCGGCGCGCAGCTTGAGCCCGGTCTTCTTCAGCGACGAGGCAGTCGAGCACCTGCGCGGCGCCGACGACACCTTGAAGGCGATCATCGACGAGCGCGGCCCGCTCGACCTGGACACGCGCCAGCGCGGCCGCCCCGAGGACCCGTACGGGGCGCTGCTGCGATCGATCGTCGGCCAGCAGCTCTCGACGAAGGCGGCGCGCTCGATCTACGGGCGGCTCGTGGAGCTGTTCGGCGGCTCGACGCCCTCGCCACAGGAGCTCCTCGATGCGGACCCGGAGACG
>DASYMP010000086.1:0-3695 GCA_036009005.1 Thermoleophilaceae bacterium
GCCGGCCGAGATCGAGGAGCTGTACCGGCTGCACGCGCGCCGCATGGCGGGCTACCTGATGAGGGTGACCCGCGACGCGGAGGTGGCGGTGGACCTGACGGCCGAGACGTTTGCCGCGGCGCTCGTATCGCGCGGCCGCTACCGCGCCGAGCTCGGCTCGCCCTCCACCTGGGGCGCAGAAGCGAGGGAGGTGCTCGTCTGGGGACGGGTTCCGGACCGCGCGGAGAAGGTCGTGATCACGGCACGGGGGCGCACCCGCTACGAGGTCGTGCCGACCGACGGGCCGAAGACGTTCCCCGGACGCTTCTACGTGATCCCCGTCAGGCCCGGGCTCCACATGCCGCGCATCAACTGGCTGGACGCGGCGGGCAGGCCGGGAAGCCGCGGGATCCGGCTGCTGCCGCCGGTATGGGGCCGCTGAGCGTGCCGCTGAGCTCCCCGGCCAGCTCCCGGCCGTCGTTCGTGACGCGCTCCCACGTGAAGCGAAGCGGGCGCAGGCCGATCGCACTGAGGGCCGAGTCCCTTCGCCGGTCGTCCTCGAATGCCGCGCTTCGCGCGTGCGCGGCGCGCCCGTCGAGCTCGACCACGACGCCCTCCTCGCGCCAGAGGCAGTCGATCTCGTAGCGGCGCCCGCGCGCCTCGATCGTCACGTTCGTCTCGGGCGCAGGAAGGCCGGCCGCTCTCACCAGCTCGAGGAAGCGGTGCTCGAGCTCACTTCGCACGATCTGGCCGGGACGGTGGGCTGCAAGGGCGCGCCTCAGTTTCTCCGTGTGCCGTCGTCCGCGGGCGCGTTTAACGGCGGCATTGAGCGCGGTCAGGTCGAGGAGTTGTCGGTACTCCGCCTCGCGGATCGCCCTGAGGATGCGCTCCTCGGGCAGCAGCTCCGTGAGATCGACGAGCGTGCGCGCGACCGTCGTGACCGGAATCCCGTCCCTGACCGTGACATCGTCCGGATGAAGCCGCCGCGTCCGATGGATGCAGAGTCTCGGCACGCTCCGCGTGGACGCCGTCAGGACGTGGATTCGCGGTCCCAGGCCGTCGTAGATCTCCCACAGCACAGACGCATCGAGGTGGCTGAGCGCGCTGCCCATCCCGCACGCGATCACCGCCCCCATCCAGCCTCCGTGCCGGGTCAGTCGCGGGTGACCGACCGCGTACACGCCCTGATGGATGCGGTGGAGGTGCCCCTTCGCCACCCGGCGGCCGATGGCTCGATCCGTGATGCCGAGCCTCGCGAGCTGCGGCCGGCTGATCACCCCGTGCTGCCGCGCCGCGATCACGGCCACCCCCGGATCGCCAGGTGGCAACGAAATCTGACCGCCCGCGCCTGATTTATGCCCCACATCCCCAGGATGCCGGGGCGGGTGTTACGGGAGTGCGACCTGTGTTACGGGACGGTGACTTGGGTGACCGTCAGGCCAAGGTCAGGCGCCCACGGGGTGCCACGCGGTCTTGAGCTCGGTCACGGCCTCGAGGCGGCTCAGGGGGTCCGCGGTGGCGGTGGCGTAGCTCGTGGCGGGGGGCGTGTGGCGGACGCGGGTCACGGATTCCGCGGCGAGCCGGTCGATCTCGGCCGCGAGGGCGGGCGCGGCCGTTGCGTCCACGATCGCGTTCAGGGCGTGGTGGGCGGCCAGGGCGGGGGCGAGCTCGGCGCGGCGGCCGGAGAGCAGATTCACGACGCCGCCCGGAACGTCGGCGATCCCGAGCACCTCGCCGAGATCCAGCCCTGGGAGCGGTAGTTCCTCGGACAGCACGCAAACGGCCGTGTTCCCCGCAGCCAACGCCGGTGCCAGCTCCGCGACAAGGCCGAGCAGCGGCGGCGCGTCCGGGGCGACGATGCCCACGACGCCGGTCGGCTCCGGCACCGAGAACGACAGGAACGGCGCGGCGACCGGGTTGATGCCGCCGAGCACGGGCTGGAGCTTGTCGGTCCAGCCGGCGTAGTGCACCAGCACGTCGATCGCCGCCTCGACCTCGGAGCGCTCCGTGCCGATCTCGGCCGCGCGCGACTCGAGCGCCTCCGCGAAGCGGTAGAGGATCTGGCCGCGGTTGTAGGCGGTGCGCGAAGCCCATGGGCCGGAGGCGCTGCGCGCGGCGGCCACCGCGTCCCGGACGTCCTTGCGCGAAGCACGCGGCACGTTGACCGCGGCGGCGGCGACGCCCGCGGACGGGGCGGCGGCGCCCGTCCCGCCCTCGGTGCGGTCGTAGCGCCCCGACTCGGAGCGCACGAAGGACCCGCCGATGAACAGCTTGTAGGTCTTGCGGACGGGGAGGCGGGCGCTCATGGGCGAACCCGCAGGTAGCCGCGCAGCCCGGCCATTCCGCCTTCGCGGCCGAAGCCGCTCTCCTTGTAGCCGCCGAAGGCGGCGCTCGGGTCGAGCTTGTTGTAGGTGTTCTGCCAGACGACGCCGGCCTGAAGCGCGGCGGCCACCTCGAACGCCTTCGACCCCTTGTCGGTCCAGATGCCGGCGGCCAGTCCGTAGGGCGTCGAGTTCGCCTTCTCGATCGCGTCCGCCTGGGTGCGGAAGGTCAGCACCGAGACCACCGGTCCGAAGATCTCCTCCGCGGCGATCCGGTGCGCCGGCGCGACGTCCGTGAACAGGGTCGGCGCGAACCAGAAGCCGCGGTCGGGCAGCTCACAGGCGACGCTCCGCCGCAGCGCGCCCTCCTCCTCGCCGCTCGCCACGAGCGCGGTGATCCGGTCCAGCTGCTCGCGCGAGTTGATCGCGCCGACGTCGGTGTTCTTGTCGAGCGGGTCGCCCACGCGCAGCCGGGCCATCCGGGCCCAGAGCTTCTCGACGACCGCCTCCGCCACGCTCTCCTGGATCAGCAGCCGCGAGCCCGCGCAGCAGACGTGGCCCTGGTTGAAGAAGATCCCGTTGACGATGCCCTCGACCGCCTGGTCGAGCGCGGCGTCCTCGAAGACGATGTTCGCCGACTTCCCGCCCAGCTCGAGCGTGAGCGGGATGCCGCGCCCGGCGAGCGCGGCCTGGATGTCCTTGCCCACGGCGGTCGAGCCCGTGAAGGCCACCTTGTCGATGTCCGGCTCGCGGACGAGCGCGGCGCCGGCCGCACCGTCGCCCGGGAGGATGGACACGACGCCCGGCGGAAGCTCCGCCTCCTGAAGGATCTCCGCCAGCATCAGCGCCGTGAGCGGAGTGGTCTCCGCGGGCTTCAGCACGGCGGTGTTGCCGGCCGCGAGCGCGGGCGCGAGCTTCCAGGCCGCCATCAGGAGCGGGAAGTTCCACGGCACGATCTGGGCGGCCACGCCGAGCGGCTCGACGTTGCGGCCGCCCATCGCGTACGAGAGCTTGTCGGTCCAGCCGGCGTAGTGGAAGAAGTGGGCGGCGGCGAGCGGCACGTCCACGTCGCGCGACTCGCGGATCGGCTTGCCGCCGTCCATCGACTCGACGATCGCCAGCTCACGAGCGCGCTCCTGGATCAAGCGCGCCACACGGAAGAGGTACTTGCCGCGGTCGAGCCCGCTGAGCGCGGCCCAGCCGGGCTGGGCGGCGCGGGCGGATTCGACGGCGCGGCGAACGTCGCCGGGGCCCGCGAACGCCACCTCCGCCACGGTCTCCTCGGTGGCCGGGTTGATGGTCGGCACGCGCGTGCCGTCGGTCGGGTCGCGGAAATCGCCGTCGATGAAGAGGCCGTAGCTGTCGCGCAGCCGCACGTGGTCGGGCGACTCGGGC
>DASYMP010000087.1:0-1992 GCA_036009005.1 Thermoleophilaceae bacterium
AGCTCGGCCTGATCAAGGGCGGCGGCGCTGCACTCCTGCGCGAGAAGATCGTGGTCACGGCCGCCGAGCGGTTCCTCGTGGTGGCGGAGACGCGCAAGCGCGTGAGCCGGCTCGGCGAGACGTTCAAGCTTCCCGTGGAGGTCGTGCGCTTCGGCTGGGCCGACACGCGGCGCCGGCTGCTCGACACGCTGCTGCCGAGCGCGGACCTGCGCATGGAAGGCGCCGTGCCGACGGTGACCGACGAGGGCCACCTCCTACTCGACTGCACGATGCCGGACCCCACAGACCCTCAAACGCTCGGTGACGCGCTGAAGGCGACCGTGGGCGTGGTCGAGCACGGCCTCTTCATCGGGCTCGCCGACGAGGCGCTGCTCGGCAAACCCGACGGACAGGTGGAGGTAATGACGCGACCATGAGCATGTTCGGGACCGACCGCGACGTCGACGCCATCGCCGAGTACGCCGACTCCTCCGTGCGCGTGATGAGCCGGCGCGGCTCGCTTGCGCCGATCTCCGGCCGCCACGGCTTCAACGAATGGCTCTACGACAAGTGGGGCAACCGCGGCAACGCGGTCTACACGTTCCTCGGCGGCCTCGTGACGATCGCACTGAGCGGTGCGCTCGCGTGGGCGCTGAAGGAGCCGCTCGTGTTCCCGTCGCTCGGCGCCACCGCGTTCCTCTTCTTCGAGACGCCGATGGCCGAGGTGGCTTCGCCGCGCAACACGATCCTCGGGCACTACATCGGAGCGCTCGTGGCCACGGCCTGGTTGTTCGTATTCGGGCTGCAGGACCACCCGAACGTGCTGATCGAGGGCTTCTCGCCGGAGCGCGCCGCGGCCGTCGCACTGTCGGTGGCGTGCACGGGCGGGATCCTGCGCCTCCTACGAGCCGCGCACCCGCCGGCCGGGGCCACCACCGTGATCGTGAGCGCCGGGCTCCTGCACACCTCGTCGCAGCTGGCGGCGCTGGCGGCCGGCGTGGCCCTGCTCACGCTCTCCGCTCACCTGCTGAACCGGGTGCTGGGCGTGCCTGCGCCGAGGTGGGCCTCGCCGAGGTAGGCCCTGAGCCGGGAGGAACTGCACGCTGCACGGCCCGGTACTACCCTGGGGTTATGAGCGGGCCCGTCCGTTCCCTCGACCTCGCGGAGCTGCGCGCGTTCTGCGCGGCCGTGGACCTCGGCAGCCTCGGGCGCGCCGCGCGGCTGCTGCGCGTCTCGCAGCCGGCGCTCTCGAAACGCATGCGCGCCGTGGAAGCGGTCGTGGGCACACGGCTCGTCGAACGCTCGCCGCGCGGCATCTCCCCCACGCCCGCCGGCACACGCCTGTACGTGGAGGCGCGCAAGCTGCTCGCCCAGGCCGAGGCTGTCGACGACCTCGTGCGCGGGCTGTCGGGCGAGGAGGCGCCCGTGAGGTTGGCCGCGAGCCACACGATCGCCGAGTTCGTGCTGCCCGGACCGCTGGTCGACTTCGAGCGCCAGCGCGACCGCCACCTGTCCCTCGAGCTGATGGTGGCGAACTCCGTGGTGGTGCGCGAGCTCGTGCGCGACGGGCGCGCCGACTTCGGCATCGCCGCTGTGGACCGCGTTGCGCAGGGCGTCGCGCCCTTGACGGAGACGCCGTTCTGCGACGACGAGGTGATCGTCGGCGTGCCGGCCGACCACCCGTGGGCGCGCGCCGAGTTCGTGGAGATGAGCGAGTTCACCACCACGCCGATGGTCGTGCGCGACCCGAGCGCGAACACCCGCCGCGTGGTGGAGGAGTCGCTCGTCGCGCGAGGCCTGTCCCTGGCCCCACCGCTCGCGGAGGTGGGCTCGACGAGCGCGGCAAAGGCGACGGCTCTCGAGGAGGGCGTGCCGGTGCTGCTCTCGCGCATGGCGGTCGGACCCGCCGACCAGGGCCTGCTCGTGCGGCGCGTGAAAGGCCTGGACCTGACGCGCCAATTCGCGATCGTCACGGGAGCCGAGGAAACACTCCCCGCAGGTGCTCGTGCCTTG
>DASYMP010000088.1:0-7810 GCA_036009005.1 Thermoleophilaceae bacterium
CAGGCCCACGTTGCCGAAGTGGTCGATCACGAGCGCATGTGCCAGCACGGCGCCCGCCTCCTCGCGCGGCTCGGGCAGCTCCACGCGCTCGAGCAGCTCCGGGTCGAGCGGGTCGCCCGCGTCGGCGAGCTCGGCGCCGGCGGCCAGGTGCGCGCCGACCGGGGCGAAGATGTCGCGGCCGTGGAAGGTGGCCGAGACCGGCTCGAGCCGGTGCGGCGAGCGCGTCACGTCCACGGCGAGCTCGACCCCGCCGCAGCGCTCCCAGGCGAGGCTCAGCAGCCCGTTGTCGGGTCCCACGAGCACGCGACCGTCGCCGGTTCGCAGCGCGATCGCGCGCCGCTCGGTGCCCACCTGCGGGTCCACCACGGCCACATGCACGCCGGTCGGCATGAACGGCAGCGTGTTGCGGAGCACGAGCGCGCCGTGACGCACCGCGTAGCGTTCGATGCCGTGCGTGATGTCCACGATCTGCGCCTCTGGGTGGATCCCGCGGATCACGCCGTGGCAGACACCGACGAAGTCGTCGTCGCGGCCGTAGTCGGTCAGGAGCGTGACGATCACGCCGGCACCCTTCGCCGCTCGGCGTCGGCGCTCAGCGCGGCCACCAGCCCGTCGATGTCGTGCCGGTCGGCCTCGACGTCGACGCCGAGGCCGTGCTCCTCGGCGGTTGCGCTCGTGACCGGTCCGATCGACACCACCCGCGCACCCTCCGGCAGCGAGGCGCCGGACCCGACGAGGAAGCGGACGGTGGAGCTGGAGGTGAACGTCACGTAGGTGGCGCGGGCGAGCGCGGCGCGTGCCTCGTCGCCGAGCGGCTCCGCGACCGTCTCGTACAGGGCCACGTCATCGACCTCGGCACCGCGCGCGCGCAGCGCGTCCGGCAGGACGCTCCGCGCCTCGGCCGCTCGCGCCACGAGCACCGGGCGGTGCTGCACCTCGACGGGCTCGAGCGCCTCGACGAGCGCCTCGGCCACGAACCGGTCCGGGACCACGTCGGCGTGAATGCCCTGCCGCGCCAACTCGGCCGCCGTCCCGGGGCCGATGGCCGCGACCGTGGCACCGGCAAGCGCGCGCGCGTCGCGACCGGTAGCGGCGAGCGCCTCGAACAGGAGGCGCACTCCGTTCGGGCTCGTCAGGCACACGAGCGTGTAGTCGGCAATCCGCTCGACCGCGTCGCGCAGCGCGCCCTCCAGCGGCAGCGGCTCGATCCGGATCGACGGCGTCTCGACCACCTCGGCGCCGAGCGCGCGCAGCCGCTCGGCCAGCTCGCTCGCCTGCGCGCGCGCGCGTGTGACCGCCACGACCTCGCCGTGCAGGGGCCGCCGCTCGAGCCAGGCGATCGTCTCGCGCAGCTCCGCCACCGCGCCCACCACGGTGATCGCGGGCGGCCGTATCTCCTCGGCCTCGGCGCGAGCGGCGATCCCGGCGAGCGTGTCGACGACAGTGCGCTGCCCCGCCTGCGTCCCGCGCTCCACCACCGCGGCGGGCTCGTTCGCGTTTCGGCCCGCGGCGGTGAGCCGCTCGGCGATCAGCGGCAGGTTTTTGATGCCCATGTAGAAGACGAGCGTGCCGGGGAAGCGAGCGGGTGCTTCCCAGTCGAGCGCCGAGCCATCCTTCTCGGGGTCCTCGTGGCCCGTGACGAAGGCCACCGCCGAAGCGGCATCTCGGTGCGTCACCGGGATCCCGGCATATGCAGGCGCCGCCACGCCGGCAGTGACCCCCGGCACCACCTCGAACGGCACTCCTGCCGCCGCGAGCGCCTCCGCCTCCTCGCCGCCGCGCCCGAACACGAACGGATCGCCGCCCTTCAGCCGCACCACGCGCTTGCCGGCGCCGCCGAGCTCCACGAGCAGCTCGTTGGTCTCCTCCTGCGACAGGGCCGCGCGGCCGGGCTCCTTGCCCACGTAGCGCAGCTCGGCGTCCGCGCGCGCGCCGTCGAGCGCTCCCGGCGGGATCAGCCGGTCGTAGAGGATCGCGTCGGCGGAGGCGATCAGCTCGAGCGAGCGACGCGTCATCAGCCCGGGGTCGCCGGGCCCAGCGCCGACCAGGAACACGATTCCTCGAGACACGGCCCGAACGCTACTCGGGCGATGCCCTTGGTCAGCGTCGAACGCGCAGGGTGCGCTTGGCGGTGCCCTTGTTCCCTGCGGCGTCGATGCAGGTCATCGCGATCGTGACCTTCACCGCCGCCTTCTTGGCAAGCGCGCTGCGGAGCGCCCGGAGCGCCTTCTTGCCCAGCCTGAGGTTCTGGGTAACCGACTGCCCGCCAGCGAGTTGCTTGCTCAGCGTGCCGAGGCCCTTCCTCCCAAGCTTCGCGACCACCACGAGCTTGCACGACTCGTTCGGCCTCACGCTGAAGGCGAGGCGCTTCGTCTTCACGGCCCGCTGTGCCGCGGCCGTGAAGCTCCAAGTCGGGCTCGTGGTGTCGGCGGAAGTGCCCCCGCCCGGTCCCGTACCGGTGCCCGTGCCCGTGCCCGTGCCCGTTTCGGTTCCACCGGTCCCCGGGACCGGGGCGACCGTGAACGTCTTCTGGGTCGTCGCGGGGTCGCCGTAGTCGTCAGTCACCCTGAGCGCGACCGTGTAGCTGCCCGGGAACAGGTAGTTGCGCGAGGCCGAGACGCCAGCGCCGTCGTCGAACTCACCATCGTTGTCGAGATCCCACGCGCGCGACGCCACGGTTCCGTCCGGATCCGACGAAGGCGTCGAGTCGAAGCTCACGACCTCGCCGACCAGGGGCGAGGCCGGGAACGTGGTGAAGCTTGCAGTCGGGCCGCGGTTGCCGATCACCACGTTGCTCGGCGCGCTGAACGCCTGCATGCTCAAGGCGTCGGTGACGCGAACGCTGATGGGGTGGCTGCCCGGTGTTGCGAACGTGCGAGAGACGATTTGACCGGGTGCCTCGTAGGTGCCGTTGTTGTCGAGATCCCACGCGTAAGTCATCGCATCGCCGTCCGGATCGGAGCCCAGTGCTGTGAACGTCACGTTCTCGCCGCTCACAGGGGAGCTAGGGGTCTTCGACCATGTGACGGAGGGCTCGCGGTTTACGACCTGAACGGTGCGGCTAGCCGTGGCTGCGAGATCGCCGTCGTCCACACGGACTGAGACCGTCTTCGACCCAATCGCGGCGTACGACACCGACTTGGACACGCCGGAACCATCGTCGTAGCCGTCGCCGTCAATGTCCCAGGCGTAGTTGAGCGCGTCGCCGTCGGGGTCCTCGGCGGTCGCCTGGAACGTGAAGGTCTGGCCTCGCGGCCGCGTGGGGGAGTCGACCGACACCGACACGCTCGGGCGAGCGTTCGCCCCGCCGCCGCCGCAGTCCGGCTCACACGGGTCGCCCGGAAGCGCGGTCGCCGAGGGTGCGAGCAGAAGAGTCAGGCCGATCAGGATCGGCAGAGCCGGACGCGACAACTTCATCACTGGGAACCCCCGCGGTCGGTGACGCTAAAAACGACCCGTTACGGGCCATGCAACTCAATAAGGGGTAGCACGAGTCCGTATTAGGCGCAAGCGGCCAGCAGCTCGGCCGCGCCCGCGGCGAGCATCCGCTCGCCGACCGCGTCTCCCAGGGCGGACGGATCGTCGCCCGTCGCCTCCAGCTCGTCGCGGATCCAGCGCGAGCCGTCGGGCAGCCCGACGAACGCCACGAGTCGCAGCACGCCGTCCGTGGCGAAGGCGTGCGCGCCGACCGGCGTGTGGCAGGTGGCCTCGAGCTTCTGGACCAGGGCGCGCTCGGCGGTCAGACATGTGAGCGCAGCGGGGTCGGTGAGCGAGGCGGCGGCGGAGGCGGTCGCCTCGTCGTCCGTGCGCGCCTCGAGCACCAGGCAGCCCTGGCCGGGCGCCGGGACCATCGCGTCGATGCCGAGCGGCGAACCCTCGACGGCGCGCCCGAGCCGTTCGAGTCCCGCCTGCGCGAGCACGATCGCATCGAAGTCCCCGTCGGCGAGGCGGCGCAGCCGCGTGTCCACGTTGCCGCGCAGCTCGCGGATCTCGACGTCCGGCCGCGCGGCGAGCAGGGCGGCTCGGCGCCGCAGGCTGGCCGTACCGACGACCGCGCCCTCGGCCAGCTCGTCGAGCGAGGCGACCCCGCAGAGCGCGTCGCGTGCGTCGGCGCGCACCGGCACCCCGACGATCGAGAGGCCGTCGGGCAGTTCGGAGGGCACGTCCTTGGCCGAGTGCACGGCGAGGTCGAGCGCCCCGGCGAGCAGCGCGTCCTCGATCTCCTTGACGAAGCGTGACTTGTCGGAGATCTCGGGAGCTCCGCGCTTGCGCTCGTCGCCCGATGTCGCGATCGGCACCAGCTCCACCTCGCCGGGCAGCCGTTCGGCCACCCAGCCCGCCTGCGCCAGGGCCAGCGCGCTGCCGCGCGTGCCTAGCCGGATCACCGGCCGCGCTGCTGGCGGCGCGCGTCGAGCTCGGTGACCTCGGCGGGAGCGTCCTCGAGCGGCGCGAGTGCCGCCTCGAGACCGAACAGCTCGTGCAGCGCGTGCACGTAGCGGTACGAGGTGCCCTCGCCCGCCGCCCCGCGCAGGATGCGCGTGGGCTCGTGGAGCAGCCGGCTCACGACCGCGCCGGCGAGCGTGGCCACGCGCTCGCGGTCCGCCTCGGTGAGCGACTCCCAGCGCGACTCGTTCTCGCGCAGCACCTGTTCGACGATCTCGTCGCCGCGACGGCGCAGCGCGGAGATCGTGGGCACCACGTCGAGGCTGTCGAGCCACTCGTCGAAGCGCGCGGTCTCCTCGCGGACGATCACGCGCGCCTCCTCGGCCTCGGCCTGGCGCCCGCTCAGGTTGCGGGCCACCTCGGCCTGGAGGTCGTCCATGTCGTAGAGGGCGATCCCCGGGCAGTCGCGCACGCTCGGCTCGATGTCGCGCGGCACGGCGAGGTCGATCATCACGAGCGGCCGCCCCATCCGCGACGCCGCGACGAACTCGAGCTCCTCGCGCCCGACGATCTGGTGCGGCGCGCCCGTCGAGCTCACGACGATGTCGGCCCGCTCGAGCTCGCCCGGCAGGTCGTCGAACGCGATCGCCCGGCCGCCGTAGCGCTGCGCCAGAGCGAGCGCGCGGTCGTGGCGGCGGTTCGCCACGAACAGTGCCTCGACGCCGCGCTCGTGCAGCGCGCGAGCGGTGAGCTCCGCGTTCTCGCCCGCGCCGATCACGAGCACGCGGCGCTCGGACAGGTCGCCGAGGAAGTCGGCCGCCAGCTTCACGGCCACCGAGGAGACGGACACGCTCGAGCGCGACACCTCCGTCTCGCTCCGCACCCGCTTCCCGGTGCCGAGCGCGTCGCGGAAGAGCCGGTTCGTGACCGGGCCGGTCACGCCCTCCACGAGCGCCATCTCGTAGGAGCGCTTCACCTGGCCCTGGACCTCGGCCTCGCCGACGATCATGGAGTCGAGCCCCGCCGTCACGGAGAAGAGATGGTCGACGACGGCGGCGCCGCGCAGCGAGTAGATCGCCCCGAGCATCTCCGTCGGCCGCAGGCCCGCCTGGCGCGAGAGGATCCCGAGCGCCACGTTCTCCGCCTCGACCGGGTCGCCGGTCACGAGGTACAGCTCGGTGCGGTTGCAGGTGGAGATCGCCACCGCCTCGTGGATGGCCTCGTGCTCGACGAGTTCCGCGAGCACGCGCGCCGCGCGGCCGTCCGGCAGCGCCAGCCGCTCGCGCAGCGGGAGCGGCGCCGTCTTGTGGTTCGCGCCGAGGGCGAGCAGCTCGCCGGTCACTCGTCGTCCTCCACGAGCTCTGTGATCTGGCGGTCGAGGCGGGCGATCTTCGCGGCGATGATCGCCACGTAGATCAGGATCAGCGCGAGGAAGACGACGTACGCCGCCGCCACGTACTTCCCGGCCTCGTCAAGCGGCAACGCGGGCACGATTCCTCAATCGCTTCAGCTGCATGGCCGCGTGCTTGGCGGTCAGCTCGAGCTTCCAGAGCGTCACGAACAGGAGCGCCATCGCCAGGATCGCCACCAGGAAGGTCAGGCGCATGTCGCCGGGGAGGGCCCCGCCGGTCTGCGAGAGCACGCGCGGATGCGTGTAGGCCTCGGCGAGCCGCACCGCCATGAAGTTCAGCGGCACGAACGCCCCCGCGGCGATCGCGAACACCGACGAGTAGCGCGCCTGGCGATCCGGGTCCTCGATCGAGAAGCGCAGCGGGTAGTAGACGCAGTAGAGAAGGAAGACGACGAGGAACGAGACGAGCACCGGCTCGTCCCAGACCCACCAGTGACCCCAGGAGGCCTTCGCCCAGATCGCGCCCGTCACGAGCACGCCGAGCCCCAGGATGATCGAGATGTGGATCGCGACGTACGAGTGCATGTCGTGGCGGGCGTCCCCGCTACGCAGGTGCTTGATCGCGAACACGCCGCCCGCCACGAAGCCGCACAGCGCCACGATCGCCATCGGCACGTGCACGTAGAAGATCTTCTGGACGAAGCCCTGGTCGGCGTCGTTCGGCGCGTAGAAGAACACCAACGCCATCGCCGCCGTGATGGTCACGGCGGTCGCAGCTGCGAGTGGAGCGAGGCCCTTGGAATACATCAGTCCTCGAACAGGAAGTCGAAGACGGCGACGGAGAGAAGCACGAACACGACATCGTAAAGACTGAGGAGCCCGATCCAGCGTCCGAGGTCCTCCGCAACGGCCTCCTGGCGTAGCAGCGGCTCGGTCGCCTGGGCGCAGGCGATCAGCAGCGGGACGAGCAGCGGCAGCAGCATCAGCGGCACGATCAGCTCGTGGGCGCGCGTCTCGGCGGCGAGGGCGGCCACGAGCGCGCCGAGCGCGCCGATGCCGAGGTTGGCCAGCACGAGCACCGCGAGCAGCTCGGGGAAGGCGCCGCCGAGGCCGGGCCCGAGCAGCAGCAGCCCGAAGGCCGGCACCGCCACGATCTCGACCGCGGTGAGGAACAGGAACAGCGCGGCGGCCTTCGCCACGAACAGGGCGGTCAGGTCCACGGGCGCGAGGCGGAGGCCGTCGATGCCGCCCTGCTCGCGCTCGGCGGCGAACAGCCGCGACACGCCGATCACCGCCGCGAGCAGCAGCGTCACCCAGAGCACGCCGGAGGCGAGGTCGCCGTCCAGCGAGTCGCGGTCGAGGCCGAAGTGGAAGAGCACGTAGACGGTGATCGTGAAGAGCGTCATCGCCGGCACCGACTCCTTCGTGCGGAGCTCGACCAGCAGGTCCTTGCGCAGGATCGTGCGGGCGGTGCGGATCACCGGTACAGCTCCGCGTCCACAGCAGCGGGCATCCCGGCGCGCAGGCCGAGGCTGAGGTCGGACTCGGCGAGCGCTCCCTCCACGTCGTGGCTCACAAGCACGCGCGTCCGGCCGGAGGAGCGCCCGATCAGCGGCTCGAGCAGCTCGGCCGCCGCCGGGTCGAGGTTCGCGCGCGGCTCGTCGAGCAGCAGCAGCTTCGGGTCGTGCAGCACGGCCCGCGCGACCGCGAGGCGCTGGACCAGCCCGCGGGACAGCTCCCGCACCGGGTCGCGGTCGCGGCCGGACATCCCCACGGCGTGCAGCAGCTCGTCCACGCGCGCATCCGGGAGGCCGTGCAGCCGCGCGTGGTAGACGAGGTTCTCGCGGCCGCTCAGCTCGCGGTAGAGGAGCGGCTCGTGCCCGAGGTAGCCCACCTGGGCGGGCAGCTTCCAGCGCTCGTCGGGCAGCGCCGCGCCGAGCACGCGCGCCACGCCGCCGTGCGGGCGCAGCAGTCCGGCGAGCACGCGCAGTAGCGTCGTCTTGCCCGCGCCGTTGCCGCCGAGCACGGCCAGCGTCTGGCCCTCCTCGACGCGCACGCTTACGCCGCCGAGCGCGA
>DASYMP010000089.1:0-8342 GCA_036009005.1 Thermoleophilaceae bacterium
GACTTGAAGGCCGCTCTCAGCGCCACCTCGGTCTTGCCGTAGCCCACGTCGCCACAGATGAGGCGGTCCATCGGGCGCGCCTCCTCCATGTCCGCGCGCACCGCCTCGATGGCCTCGAGCTGGTCGGGCGTCTCGCGATACGGGAAGCGACCCTCGAACTCGAGCTGCCACTCGCTGTCCTGCGGGAAGGCGTGCCCGGCGCGGCGCTTGCGCTCCGCGTACAGGTTGATGAGCTCGCCGGCGAGCGCCTCGGCCGCGCGGCGCGCCTTCAGCTTCATCTGCTCCCACTGCTTGCCGCCGAGCTTCGAGAGCGGCGGGTCGCCGGCGTCCGCGCCCACGTAGCGGCTGATCTTGTGGAGCTGGTCGCTCGGCACGAAGACGCGGTCGCCGTCGCGGTATTCGAGCTCCAGGTAGTCGCGCGTCACGCCGCCCACCGTCTTCGTCTCGAAGCCCGTGAAGAGCGCGATGCCGTGGTCCTCGTGCACAACCGGCGAGCCCGCGCGCAGGTCGGTGAACGACGCGATCGCCCCCGGCCCGGCGGGGCGCTCAGTGCGTCGGCGGCGCAGCAGTCGGTGCTCGGGCAGCACCGCGAGCTTCAAGTGCGGCGCGATGAAGCCGTCGCGCAGGCTCGCGTGGGCGAACATCAGCGAGGGGTCGTCCGGCGCCGGCTGCCCGTCGAGGAACGCCGCCTGGAGTCGCGCCATGTTGAGCTGGGCGCGCTCGGCCTCGCCGCGGCGCGACCACGCGACGAAGGTGCGATAGCCCGAGCGCACCAGCTTCTCGAGCTCCGGCTCGGCGTCCTTCAGCGAGCGCGCCGCGGTATCGGCCGCCTGGGCGCGGAACTCGTGCGGCTGGTCCTGCGAGATCGCCGATAGCCGCAGCCGCGCCCGCGCGTCGAGCGCCTTGCTGAGCGCCTCGGGCTTCACGTAGAGGTGGTGGGCGTCCTCGTCGTGGAAGCTCGTGGTCACGTCCTCCCAGTAGTCGCGCAGGGCGGGTGCGAGCTCCTCCTCGGCCGCGATCGCCACGAGCGCCTCCTCCGGCACGAGGTCGAGCAGCTCGCAGAAGCGGTCCACGGGGAGCACCTCCGCCACGTCCGGGCGCTCGGCGGCGTCGGTGGCCGCCGCGATCTCGGCGAGCTCGCGGTGCTCCGGCGCCAGCTCGGCGGCCGGCGCGATCTCCACGCGCTCGGCCTCCTCCAGCGAGCGCTGCGTGAATGTGGAGAACCAGGTGAGCCGCTCCACCTCAACATCGAAGAGCTCGCAGCGCACCGCGCGCTCCTCCGTGGCGGGATACACGTCGAGGATGTCCCCGCGGATCGCGAACTGGCCGCGGTCCTCCACCTGCTCGACCCGCTCGTAGCCGCAGGCCACGAGCTGGTCGGCGGTCTCGTCGAGGTCGAGCAGGCCGCCCTTCTCGATCTCGAAGCCGTGCGGGCGAAGCTCCGGGTCCGGGACCTTCTCCGCCAGCGCCACCGCCGAGGTGACGAGCACGGCCGCCCTGTTCCCCAGCAGCGAGTCGAGCGCGGCGATCCGGAGGCCCACCAGGTGCGGCGGCGGCGCGAGGTGCGACTCGTAGCGCATCCCGCGCGCGGGGTAGAAGCGCACGGGGCGCGGCGCCAGGTATGTCCGGAGGTCCGCGGCGAGGTCGCGAGCGGCGCGATCGTCGCCCGCGACGACGAGCGCGGGACGCTCGGGGTCCGAGTCGATCAGCGAGGCGAGCAGGTACGGGCGCAGGCTCGCGGACACGAACGCCCGCTGCGGCTCGACGCGCGCGGCGTCGGCGAGCTTGGCGACGGCGTCGTCGCGATGGGCGTATGTGAGAAGGCTCCTGAGCATGCGCTGCGGCCGCCCGGGGCGACCGCGCGGCTCTGTCCTCTGATTCTAGGGGCCGCTCAAGCGCTGACGAGCCGCTCGAGCTCGTCGGCGGCGGCCTCGACGAGGGGCTGCGGGTCCTCGTCGAAGCGCCCCAACACGTATCGGGAGACGATCTCGGGATCGGTGCCCTCGGGGCGCCCCACGCCCACGCGCAGCCGGCGGAAGTCGCCGCTGCCGAGGCCTCGCTTCACGGACTTCAGCCCGTTGTGCCCGGCCAGGCCGCCGCCGGTGCGCGACTCGACCCTGCCGAACGGGAGATCGATCTCGTCGTGCACGACGACCACATGGTCGAGGTCCACCCGGAGCGCACCCGCCGCGGGTCCGACGGAGTTGCCGGACTCGTTCATGTAGGTCTGCGGCAGCAGCACCGCCACGCGGTTCCCCTCGCTGTAGAGGCCGCCGTACTTCTGCTTGAACTTCGGCAGCCCCCGGCGCTCGGCGAAGAGCTTCGCCACCTCGAAGCCGACGTTGTGGCGCGTGCGGGCGTAGCGGTCGCCCGGATTCCCGAGCCCTACGACCAGCCAATCAGCCTTTCCGCCTCCACGGCGGAACAGGCTCACTCGGAGCCCTCGGCCCCCTCGGCGGCGGCCTCGCCCTTCTGCTCGGCCTCCTCGCCGGTGTCACCCTCGGCACCGGCCTCGGCCTCGGCCTCGTCGCCGACGAGCTCGGTCTCCGTCTCGATCTCCTCGGGCTCCTCGACCTCGGTCGGGACCACGACGGTCGCGATGATCGTCTCGTCGGGGTCGTCGAGGAAGGTCACGCCGGTGGGCGCGGTGAGATCGGAGAGGTGCATGGTCGCGGCGATCTCGAGGCCCGAGACGTCCACGTGGATCGTGTCGGGAATGTCGGTCGGCAGCGCCTCGATGTTCAGCTGGTGGGTGATGTGCTCGAGCACGCCGCCCTCCTTGATGCCGGGCGCCTCCTCGGCGCCCTCGAGGTGCACGTTGACCTGTGTCTGGATCGTCTCGTCGAGACGCACCTCGAGCAGGTCGATGTGGAGGAGCTCGTCGCGGACGGGGTGCTGATGCTGGTCCTTCACGATCACGGGCCGCGTCTTGCCGGCCACGTTCAGGTCGATCAGGGCCTGCCCGCCCACGAGCACCTGGCGAAGCGAGCGCCAGTTCACCTTGAACGAGGTGCACTCGCCGTCCCTGCCGCCGTACACCACGCCGGGCACGTAGCCCTCACGGCGCAGACGCTTCACGGCACGGGTGCCGCGCTCGGGGCGCTCTTCTACGTCGAGGCTGGGTCGCTTTCCGTCTGCCATAACCGGCTGGCCAGTGTAGCGATGCGCGCCTCGCGCAAGCACCCGGGCGGTGCCCGGTGCGCAGCGATGGTCTTATCGTTCGGCCGCGTGGCGCGCTCGGACGACACCGACATTCCGAAGGGCCGCATTCGCCGCACCGCACAGGTCGGGTCGGTCGTCGGCGCCCAGGGGGCGCGCTACGCCGGGACGCGCGCGCGCAACATCGGCCGCGACCCCGACGACGCTGCGCAGGCGCTCGAGCAGCGCCACCTCGAGGCGGCCGAGCAGATGGTCGAGACGCTCGGGCGGATGAAGGGCGCGGCCATGAAGATCGGCCAGCTCGCCTCGTTCATCGACACCGAGTTCCTGCCGCCGGAGTACCGCGAGCTCTACCAGGACAAGCTGGCCACGTTGCGGTCCACCGCGCCGCCGATGCCGTGGAACAAGGTGAGCTCGGTGCTCGAGGAGGCCTGGGAGGAGCCGGTCGAGGAGCTGTTCGAGGACTTCGAGCACGATGCGGCCGCGGCCGCCTCGATCGGCCAGGTGCACCGCGCCGTGCTGCCCGACGGGCGGCGCGTGGCCGTGAAGGTCCAGTACCCCGGGGTGGCCTCCGCCATCGCCGCGGACATGCAGAACGCCGGACTGATCCTGCGGCTCGCGAAGGCGCTCGCGCCCGGGCTCGACGCCAAGGCCGCCGCGGCAGAGCTGAAGGAGCGCGTTATGGAGGAGCTCGACTACGAGCTGGAGGCCCAGTCACAGCGGGCGTTCGCGCGCGGCTACCGGGGCCATCCCTTCATCCACGTGCCGGACGTGGTCACGCGCCTGTCCACCGAGCGGGTGCTCGTGAGCGAGTGGGTGGACGGCGCGGGCTTCGAGGAGGTGCGCGAGCTGCCGCAGGCCGAGCGCGATCGCTTCGGCGAGATCGTCTTCCGCTTCTGCTTCGGGTCGATCTACCACCTCCAGCACTTCAACGCCGACGCTCACCCCGGCAACTACCTGCTCCTACCGGACGGGCGCGTGGGCTTCCTCGACTTCGGGATGACGAAGCACCTCGACCGCGACCAGATCCAGCTGGAGATCGCGGCGCTGGAGGCGATCTTCGACGACGACCCCGAGGGGCTGCGCGTGGCGCTGCACGACCTCGGCTTCCTGAACGACCCGCGCAAGGTGGACGCCGAGCTGCTCATGCAGCACGTGCGCGAGGTGGGCGGCTGGTACATGGAGGACCGCGAGGTGACGATCGACTCGGCGCGGGTGATGCAGGCGATCGCGGCGGTCTCCGACCCGCGCTCGTCCTTCTACCGCGTGATGCGGCGCGAGAACCTGCCCGCGAACGAGCTGATGGGGCGCCGCATGGAGTCCGGCGTGCTCGCCGTGCTCGGCCAGCTCGAGGCCACCCGCAACTGGTACCGGATCGGGCGCGAATGGTGGTTCGGCGAGCCCCCCGCCACGGAGCTGGGCGTCGAGGAGCGCGCCTGGGCCGGCGCCTAGAAGAGCTGGTTCTCGCCCGCGAAGATCTCCGAGACCGAGTCGTCGATGAAGATGCGCCGGATCGTGTCCTCGAGGATGTCCGCGCAGGTGAGCTGCGTGATCAGCTCGGGGGCCCCGTCGCGCAGCTGCACCGTGTCGGTCACCACGATTCCCGCCAGCGGCGAGGCCGCGAGCGTCTCGAACGCGTTGCCCGAGAAGAGTCCGTGGGTGGCGACGGCGAAGACCTTCTCGGCACCCTCGTCGAGCACGGTCTGCGCGGCGGCGACGAGCGTGCCGCCGGTGCCGATGATGTCGTCGACGATCACGGCGCACTTCCCCTTCACGTCGCCGATCACCTTGCCGATCTCGGCGACGCCCTGGGCGGGGCGCTCCTTCTCGAGCAGCGCGTAGGGCGCGCCGACCTTGCGTGCGAAGTTCCGCACCAGCTTCACGCGCCCGGCGTCGGGGGCGATCACCACGAGGTCCTCGTCCACGAGGCGGTCCATCACGAACTGCGTGAGGATCGGCATCGCGGTCATGTGGTCGACCGTCTTCGAGAAGAAGCCCTGCGTCTGGCCCGCGTGGAGGTCCATCGTCACCAGCCGGTCGATGCCGGCCACCTCGAGCGTCTCGGCCACGAGCCGGGCGGAGATCGGCTCGCGCGGCGCCGACTTCTTGTCCTGGCGCGAGTAGCCGTACCAGGGCGTGACGGCGATAATCCGGTGCGCCGACGCGTGCTTCGCGGCGTGGACCATGAGGAGCAGCTCCATGAGTGCGTCGTTGACCGTGAGGCCCTCGCTCTCGGAGCCGCAGATCGACTGGACGATGAAGACGTCCGCGCCGCGGATCGACTCGGCGTAGCGGCAGTAGACCTCGCCGTCGGGGAACGTCTTGAGGCCCGCGTCGATCGGCTCGACCCCGAGCTTCTCGGCGATCTTGCCGCCGAGCTCGAGGCTGGCGCGGCCGGCCGTGAGCATCAGCCGCTTCTCGTAGCTGGCCGTGATGCTTCGGACCTGGGCCGGCGCCTCGGTCGTCTCGGCGGTCTCGAGGACCTTGCTCATTTCTGCGAGTCCTCCTTGCGGTCCGCGTAACCCTCGATGTTCTTCTGCCTCTCTCGCGCTATCGCGAGGGCGCCGTCCGGGACGTCCTTCGTGATGGCCGATCCAGCGCCAGTGTACGCCCGGTCGCCGACGGTTACGGGGGCGACGAGGGAGGTGTGGACGCTCGTCTTCACGCTCTTTCCGACCTTCGTGCGGTGCTTCTTTTGCCCGTCGTAGTTCGCGGTGATCGTGCTGGCGCCGAGGTTGCTGTTCTCGCCGACGTCGGCGTCTCCGATGTACGAGAGGTGCGGTACCTTCGCGCCCGCGCCGATGTCGGAGTTCTTGACCTCGACGAACGTCCCGATCTTGGCGCCCTCGCCGACCGTGGTGCCGGGACGGAGGTAGGCGAACGGGCCAACCGTGGCCCCGCGGCCCACCTCGGCCTCGAGCACGAACGCGTGGATCAGCTTCGCGCCGTCGTGGACGGTGCCGTCGCGCACGGTCGTGTGGGGGCCGATCTCGCAGCCCTCGCCGATCGTCGTGCTGCCCTCGAGCACCGTGCCCGGACCGATGGTTGTGTCGCGGCCGATCGTGACGTCTGCCTCCACCCTCGTGGTGCCCGGGTGCAGGAAAGTCACACCGGCGCGGGCGTGCTCCTCGATCAGGCGGCGCTGGGCCGCCTCCTCTGCCGCCATGAGGGCGGCGCGGTCGTTGACGCCGATCGCGGCGTCGGCGTCGTCGGTGATGTGAGCGGCGATGGTGCCTCCGTTCTGTCGCAGTACCGGGAGGACCCGGGTCAGGTAGCTCTCGCCATCCTCGAGCTCGACGCGGTCGAGCGCGTCGAAGAGGAGGCTCGCGTCGAAAGCGTAGGTGCCGAGGTTGACCTCGCGGACCGCGAGCTGCTCCGGTGTGAGCCCCTCGCTGTGCTTGGTCTCGAAGATGGTCTCCACGTGCCCGTCGCCGTCCCGGACGACGCGGCCGTAGCCCGCGGGGTCGATCCGGTCGGTGGTGAGGACCGTGGCGGCCGCTCCCCGCTCGGCGTGCTCCGCGAGCAGGCCGTCGAGCTGCTCCGCGGTGACGAGCGGCTGGTCGCCCGAGAGCACCACGACCGCGCCCTCGCCCGGTACCGCCTCGCGCGCGGCGAGCACGGCGGCACCGGTGCCCTCCCCCTCGCGCTGCTCGATGCATTCGACGCCCTCGGGCAGCCCATCGGCCACCCCGTCTCCCGCCCGCACGACGGCCACGACCCGATCCGCCCCGGCCTCCCGAGCCGCGTCCACGACCCAGCCCACAAGGCTCTTCCCCGCGATGCGATGAAGCACCTTCGGAGTATCAGAGCGCATCCGAGTGCCGTGGCCGGCGGCCATGATGAGGACCGTGAAAGGCGCGGCCATGAGCTGGGGAGGCTACCGGGCGCTGGGCCCGGTCACTGCCTATGCTCTCGCAACAGCTCTGGGGGGTCGTCTAGCGAGTAGGACTTCCGGTTTTGGTCCGGACAACGGGGGTGCAAATCCCTCCCCCCCAGCCTTCGCGGGGGCCCGAATTCATATCCGTCGTGGCCCGATGCGAACATGTGTTCGTGTCCGTATCATCGGAACTTCCTCCCGTGGCTGACGAAGATCTTCACTGGCTCGCGGGCCTGCTCGAGGGCGAGGGCAGCTTCCTCGCGGGTCCACCGAGCGAGCCGCGGTCGCCGGCGGTCCAGGTGGCAATGGTGGACAGGGACGTGATAGAGCGCGCCGGCGGCCTGCTCGGTGTCACCGTGTGTGCACTGCCCTCACGGCGCGAAGGGTGGCGCGACGCTTTCTCGGTTCGAGTACGAGGCGCACGGGCCGTTCATTGGATGGAGCGCCTGCGACCGCTGATGGGCGCGCGTCGCCAGCAGCAGATCGACCTCGCGATTGCCAGCTACGCGCCCGATCCGCGCCGCCTGCTCCACCAGAAACGTGCCCAGGATGCGCTGTTGATGCTCGCCGAGGGCAGGTCGGTCCGTCAGGTCGCAGAGCACTTCGGCACGAGCATCTGGTGCATCTACGACCTTCGACTGGGACGCACGCACGCCCACATGCCCCGTCCTGGCTAGCGGTGCTTGTGTTGGTTCGGCACGCGGCCTGCTTCGCTGCCCTTTTCGTGGGCTGGGCCGCCTGGGGGGACTATGCCGAGCACTCGCATCGCCTTCAGGCCGAGTGAGAGGCGTTCGCGGCCGTCGGTCGAGGAGACGTCGAGCTCGGTCAGCTCCTTCACGCGCTCCAGGCGGTAGCGGATCGTGTGGCGATGGGTGAAGAGCTTCTCGGAGGTCTTCGCCACGTTGCCGTCGGCGTCGAGGAAGGTCTCGAGCGTGCGCACGAGCTCGGTCTCGTACTGCTCGTCGTAGCTCACGAGAGGCGACAATTTCTCATCGAAGAACCCCTGGAGCTCGCGCGGGTCCTCCGCCATCGCGGGCAGCAGCAGCCGATAGGCGCCGGTCTCCTCGAACGAGAGCTCCGCCATCCCGCGAGCCTCGGCCACGTTCGCGGCGAGGAGCGCCTCGGCCCCGGCGCGATGGGCGTCGGCCGGCTCCGCGGTGTGGCGGCTGCGGGCCACGGTCACGGCAAAGCCGGGGAGGTTCGCCTCGAGCTCGTGGAGCACCGCGGTCGCGGCGCGGCGGCCGGTCGCCACGTCGGGCCCTGGCACGAGGATCACGAGCTCGCGCTCGGCCAGCAGGGCGGCACC
>DASYMP010000090.1:0-10857 GCA_036009005.1 Thermoleophilaceae bacterium
TGGGTACCGCGATCGTGCACGAGTCGATCCATGACGAGTTCGTCGCCAAGCTGGCGAAGCGGTTGTCGTCGTCGCCGATCGGCGATCCGTTCTCGCCGGACGTGCTGTATGGCCCGATGATCCACGAGCGCTTCGCCGAGCGCTTCGAGGACTGGCTCGGGCTGATCCGCGACCATCACACGGTCTCCGGGTCCACCGGCACCGGGCGCATCACGAGCGACAACCCGCGCGAAGGCTTCGTGGGGGACCCCGACGCCGGCATCTACTGCCACCCGACGATCGTGGACGGCGTGACGCGCGACGACGAGATCTACTCGACGGAGACGTTCGGCCCGATCATCGGCGTGGCGAGCTTCTCGGACTTCGACGAGGCCATCGAGCTCGCCAACGGCCACGGATACGGCCTCTCGTCGGCCGTCTACACGAACGACCCGAAGTCGGCCTTCCGCTTCCGCGAGCGGATCACCGCCGGGATGGTGTCCGTGAACAACTCGACCAGCGGGGCGGAGGCGCACCTGCCCTTCGGCGGCAACGGGAAGTCCGGCAACGGCTCGCGCCAGTCCGGCATCTGGGTGCTCGAGCAGTTCACCCGCTGGCAGTCGATGAACTGGGACTACGCCGGCAGGCTCCAGAAGGCGCAGATGGAGGTCGCCGAGATCATGGGCGACAGCGGCTACCGGCTCGCCTGGGACTAGCCCCGGCGCGGTCTGGCCGCTAGTCGAGTCGCTCGGGCTGCGCGGCTCGCACCGCCTGCTGCGCCTCGGGGCGCGGCACGCCGCCGGCTCTCAGGAGGTCGACCGCCACCAGGCGCACCTGCCCGACGATGTGGATCGCCGACATGTTCGTGGTCTCCGCGAGCACGGCGTTGGCGAGACTCACGGAGCGCAGGGCGGCGTGGCGGGAGGGGTCGGGGTGGTCCTCCTCCAGCAGCGGCCCGAGCTCGCGGGCGGCGATCGCCAGCTCGCGGATCGCGCCGGTCACCTCGGGCGGGGTCGAGTCGTCGAGCGCGATCGCGCGGACGGTGCCGCGCGCCAGCACGCGCACGTTCTCGACCGCGCGGCCGAGCTCGCCCACGGCGGCCACGTAGCGCTCGAGCTTGCTGAGCTTCCCGCGCCGGCTCAGCGAGATGCGCGCGGCGTCGCCCGCGGCGGCGAGCGTCGCGGCCAGGCGGTCGTAGAGCGGGTCGAGCTCTGAGACGGCGGTGAGGGCACGCTCCGCCTCGCGCTCGTCGCGTCGCTCGAGCGCGGCGGCGATGCCGTCGAGCGCGTCCGCCAGCCGCTCGAGCAGCGGCGCGAGCCGCTCGCGCACGAGCCGCACCGGGTCGATCGGGAGCAGAAGGGCGCTCACCGCGAGGGCGCTGCCGCTGCCCACGAGCGCGTCGAGAGCACGATCGAAGTCGAAGCCCTCGGGCGGCTGGAGGGTTGCCACGAGGACCGCGGAGGCTGCGGCCTGGGAGGCGAGCAGCGGGCCGCCGCCCACGAGCGTCGCGGCCAGCATCGCCAGGCCCGCGACCACGCCGATCTGCCACGTTCCCGTGCCGATCCCGACCACGAGCAGGTCGGCGATCGCGATGCCGACGGAGACGCCGATCGCGAGCTCGACCGCGCGGCGGCGGCGCTGCCCGACGGTCAGGCCGAGCGTGATCACCGCCGAGATCGGGGCGAAGAACGGCTGCGGGTGGCCCACCAGCTCGGTGGCGACGAGCCACGCGCACGAGGCCGCCACCGAGGTCTGAAGGATCGGCCGGGCGGTCATGATGATCCGCTCACGGCGCGTGCGCAGGCCCGCGCGGGAAGCCTCGGCCGCCTGCTCGATCAGCTCCGCCCGCGGCGGGATGCGCTGGCTCGCCCGCGTGGCGAGCCGCCGCGGCGCCTGGCGCGCCCGCCGGCCTCGCTCCGCGCGGCCGCCGTCCTCCGGCCCGCTGGTGCCCGTCACCGCCGGTACCAGCGGGGCGACACGTTCGGCGGCGGGCCCAGGGCCGCCCGCGCCACCAGCAGCGTCGGCTCCCTGAGCGCCACGTGACCCTTCAGCGCCATCCCGAAGTGCTCGCCGAGGCCGTCCACGCTGTCGGCGCGGATGCCGAACGCGTTCGCGAGCGCCACGAAGTCGGGGTTGGTCAGGTCCACGCCCTCGCGCGGGTCGCCGTGGAGATCCTGGTCGTAGCGGATCATCCCGTAGCCGCCGTCGTCGACGATCACGGCGGTGAGCGGGATCTCCTCCTGCTTGGCGGCCGCGAGCTCGCCGCACGCAAAGAGGAAGCCGCCGTCGCCGGAGATCGTGACCGCTGGCCCGGCGTCCGCCAGCGCCGCGCCGAGCCCCTGGGGGAAGGCGCAGCCGAGCGTGCCCCACCCGAGCGGGTACGAGAGCTTGCGCGGCGCGGGCACGCGGTGGAAGCCGCCGAGCCAGTAGCCGGGGATGCACATGTCGCAGACCACGACGGCGTCGTCCGGAAGCGCGCCGCGGAGAGCGTCGAGGAACGCGCTCGCCTCGGGGTCCTCACTGGTGATCCGCTCACGCACTGCGCGGTTGAGGTCGCGCACGCGCCGTTCGAGCGAGTCGAGCCCGCCGCGCTCCGAGAGCCGCTCCGCCAGCGCCGCGGCCAGCTCGCGCGCGTCGCCCTCGACCACGACGTCGGGCCGGTAGTTCTTGGAGGCGTCCGTGGCGTCCACGTTCACGGCCACCAGGTGCGGCGGCTGCGGCTGCTTCCAGCCCTGGGTCATCATGCCGTCGAGGTCGCTGCCGATCGCGACCACGACATCGGCCTCGTCCCAGAGCTCGCCGACCTCGGGCACGTGCGGCGAGCTCTCCACGAGGCACGGATGGCCGGGCGGCAGCAGCCCCTTCGCCGAGAAGGTCAGGATCACCGGCGCCACGAGCCGCTCCGCGAGTGCGGCCACGGCCTCGCCGGCGCCCGACTGCAGCGCGCCACCGCCGGCCCAGATGAGCGGCCGCCGCGCCCGCTCGAGCAGCGCGAGCCCCCGCTCGAGCTGCTCCCGATCGGGCCGCGCGTGCAAGCCCGCGCCCGACTCGGGGCCGGCCGCGCGCGCGTCGGGGCGGCCCCCCGCCGCCTCCACGTTCAGCAGGTCGGTCGGGATCTCCACGTACACCGGGCGCGCGGGTGGGGCGAGCGCCGTGCGCACGGCGCGTGCGACCGCCGGGCCGATCTCATCCGCCGAGCGCACGCGGATCGCCTCCTTCACGACGGGCATGAACATCGCGGCCTGGTCGGTCGCCTCGTGGAGCACCCCGCGCCACACGCCCGGACGTCGCGCGGTCGAGGGGATGTCGGTCGCGATCACGACGATCGGCTGGCGCGACGCCCACGCCTCGCCCACGGCGGCCAGCGTGTTCGCCGCGCCGGGCCCGGTCGTGGTGAGCGCCACGCCCACCCGACCGCTCGCTCGGGCGTACCCGTCGGCCGCGTACGCGGCGGTCTGCTCGTGGCGCACGCCCACCAGCCGTATCGGCGAGCCGTTCAGCTCGCGCCACAGCGCCAGGTTGTGCACGCCCGGCAGGCCGAAGGCCACGGACACGCCCGCGTCCTCCAGCGCCGCCACCGCGGCCCGCGCCCCTGTCAGGATGGCGCCCGATGACGAGCTCATCCGAGAGCCCCCCGCTTGCCGGCGTGCGCGTGGCCGATCTGTCGCGCGTGCTCGCCGGCCCCTACTGCACGATGGTGCTCGCCGACATGGGGGCCGAGGTCGTCAAGGTGGAGCGGCCCGAGGGCGGCGACGAGACCCGCTCCTGGGGGCCGCCCTACGCGGGCGGCGAGGCCGCCTACTACCTGTCCGTCAACCGCGGCAAGCGGAGCTGCGCGCTCGACCTCTCGAAGCCCGAGGGCCGCGAACTGGCGCTCGAGCTCTGCGCACGGGCGGACATAGTCGTTGAGAACTTCAAGGTCGGCGGCGCGGACCGGCTCGGCGTGGGCTACGACCAGGTGGCCGAGCGCAACCCGACGGTCGTGTACTGCTCGATCACCGGCTTCGGCTCCGAGCGCGAGCCGCGCGGGCGGCCGGGGTACGACTTCGTGGCCCAGGCCGAATCCGGCCTCATGTCGATCACGGGCGCGGAGGACGGGCCGCCCTACAAGGCGGGCGTGGCCGTCGTCGACGTGCTCACCGGCCTCCACGCGAGCGCCGCGGTGCTGGCGGCGCTGCACGGGGGAGAGGGCGCGCGGATCGAGGTGCCGCTCCTCGACAGCGGCCTCGCGGCGCTGGTGAACGTGGCCCAGAACGCGCTGGTCACGGGCCGGGAGCCTGAGCGGCATGGGAACGCGCACGCGAACATCGTGCCTTACCAGGACTTCGAGACCTCGTCAGGCCGGATCGCGGTGGCCGCGGCGAACGACGGATTGTTCCGCGCGCTGTGCTCCGTCCTCGCCCTGGAAGCGCTCCCCGCGGACGAGCGCTTCGCCGCGAACGCGGGCCGGGTCGAGCATCGGCACGAGCTCGTTCCGATGCTCCAGGAGCGCTTCCGCGGGCGCCCGGCCGAGGAGTGGCTGCCCGCGCTCGACGCCGCCGGCGTACCGGCGGGCAAGGTTCGCTCCGTGCTCGACGCCCTCGCGGCAGCCGACGCCGCCGGGCGCGCGGCCACGGTCACGGTCGACCACCCGTCCGCGGGCCCCCTCGAGCTCGTGGCCTCTCCGATACGCGGCGCCACCATCGCCGACCCCTCGCCGCCGCCGCTGCTCGGCGAGCACACGGCCGAGGTGCTGGCCGAGCTGGGCCGAACGCCCGAGCAGATCGCCGACCTGGCGGCGCGCGGCGCGATCGGCCTGCCCTCGGGCTGAGGTGGGGCATAAATCAGGCGCATACGGTCAGATTTATGCCCCACGTCGGGGGGGGCCTGGGCGGCGGACGGGGCGAGCGGCCAGGCGGCGGAGCTAGTGCGACTCGCCGGCGGTGGACGCCGGCGGGCGCGATTCCTCGGCCAGTGAGGTGATCGTGAGCTCGCCGCGGGCGGCCTCGGCCATCACCTCGGTGGCCTCCTCCGACGAGCGCGCGTAGAGCTCGACCAGCATGTGGATGACGATGCGATCATCCTCGTGCTTGTGGAAGCGCACGTGGGTGAAGAACTCGCGCGTCCCGTGATCGCCGAAGGCGGCGAAGGCCAGCGACTCGGCCGCCTCGGGCCCGGAGCAGGACTCGACCTGGTCGGCGTCGACCGTGACGGTGCACGAGGCGACCCAGGGCGTGCCGGTGACCATTCGCTCCCAGCGGTCCTCCACGGGCTCGATCTTGGAGATGCGCCGCCCGTCCTCGTCGTAGAACGTGAGCGACAGATGCGGCTGGTCATGGAGGCAGTCGAGGCACTGCACCACCGCCTCCTGGACCTCCTCCACGGGGTCGATCGCCTCGCCTGTGTCGGGGTCAACCTTCAAGATGCCCTCGTAGTGAAGCTGCACCTCCAGGTTCTGCGACCAGCAGCGGTAGCACCGCAGCCAGCTCGACTGCGTGCCCAGCGACTCCTGCGCAGATCCCTCCATGCCTCCATTATGGCCGCCGTCTGCCTCCTCGCCTCGACGGGTTGCTCGATCGGGGCCGATGACGAGCCCCAGCCGGTCTCCGGAGTGCCGAAGGAGATCGCGGCGACGGTGGGCCGGCTCGAGCGCGCAATCGCGGGCCACGACTACGAGACGGTCTGCGAGAAGCTCTTCACCGCGAGCGCCCGCAGGCGCGCCGGAGGCCGGGAATGTGCCGCTCAGCTGGCCTCGGCCGGGGAGGGCGTCAGGCGCCCCCAGATCGAGATTCGCGGGATCGCCGTGCAGGGCGGCGAAGCGACGGTGAGGGTCGCAACACGCGCCGAGGGCCAGGCCACCGTGGCCGACACGCTCACGCTGCGCCGCGAGGGCTCGCGCTGGCTAGTCGAGGCTCTTGGCTAGCGCCTCGAGCGTCACGTCGAAGTCCGTGCCCGAGATGCCGCCGATGCACGGCGAGGTGGCGCCGCTCTCCACGTAGCGGCGCACCGATGCGGCCGCCTGCTCCGCCGGGCCGGTCGCGGCCAGCACGTCGATGAACTCGTCCGTGGGCCCGGCGTCGGGGTCGAACCCGGACAGCCCCAGCATCTTGCGGTAGTAGGGCAGGTTGAAATAGGTGCCGAGCTCGCCGCGCAGCTGCTCGCGCGCCGCGCTCGGGTCGTCGCTCACCGCGGACGGCACCGCCGCCACGATGTCGAAGCCCTCCGCGGGCCTGCCCGCCTTCTCGCGGCCCTCGCGCACGGTCGGCACCACCACGTCGCGTATGTAGTTCGGGTTGCAGAGCCAGAGCACGACGCCGTCCGCGATCTCGCCGGCCAGCCGCAGCATCCCTGGGGAGAGGCCGGCGAGGTAGATCGGCATGTCGGGCCGCGGCGGCTCCCAGCCGGTGAGGTGGAACGCCGTGCGGAACTTGTCGCCGGGGGGCGGATCCTCGCCGCGAAGGATCGCCCGCACGATCGCCACGTACTCGCGCATCTCGGCGAGCGGCTTGTCGATCGACTGGCCGAACCAGTGCTCCACGACCGGCTTGTGCGAGACGCCGAGCCCGGCGATCGCCCGCCCGCCGGAGAACTCGTCGAGCGTGGCGAACGACTGCGCCATGTTCGCCGGCGTGCGCGCGTAGATCGGTATGACGCCGGTGCCGAGCCGCACTCGCTCGGTGCGCGATGCGTACGCGGTGAGCAGCGTGATCGAGTCGCGCCCGCCGATGTGCGTCACGTAAACCGACTCGTAGCCGAGCGCCTCCGCGCGCTCGACGCGCCGCAGCGCCGAGTCGAGCGAACGTCCCACGCCGATGAACGCGCCGAGGCCCACTGCGCGGCAGCCTATCCCGCCGCGGGTTCCTCGACCGTGCGGGCGGGGTAACGGCGCTCTGGGTGGCCGACGACGAGCGCATCAACCCCGAGGAGGACCCGGAGGCAGCGCTCGAGGCGCTGGCCGAGGGCTCGGCGCCGGAGTCCGCGGCGCGGCGGCGCCGCCTCGCGCGCGCCGCCCTGTACGGGTTCCGCGACGCGCGCCGCTCCGCGCGCATGGGGATGGCGGTAGCGGCGCTGGCGCTGCTGGTGGCCGTGGGCGTCGGCGTGCTCGCGCTCACGCGCGGCGACGGCGGCGCGCGCGGCGGCGGAGCGGGCGCGCTGACCGACGACATCGTCGCCTCCGCTCGTCCCGGCACGGTCTACATCCGCGCCCGTGGGCTCGGCCAGCAGTCGAGCGGCACGGGCGTGCTCGTGGACGAGAGGCGGGGGCTCGTGCTGACGAACTTCCACGTGATCGCGCTGGGCAACGACCTCCAGGCCGGCTCGCCCGACAGGCTCGACGACGCGAAGGTGCTGGCGGCCGCCCCGTGCGAGGACCTCGCGCTGCTCGAGGTACAGGGCCTCGAGGGAAGGCATGCGATCCCGCTCGGTCGCCAGGACCACGTGGAGCAGGGCGACCCCGTTGTCGCGCTCGGCTATCCGGTGAGCGCCTCGGGAGGAAAGTCGCTCACGTCCACCGCCGGCGTCGTCTCGTCCGTGAACACGCCGTTGCGGATCCCCGCGCGCGACCAGCCGCACTTCAACAACCTCGTGCAGACCGACGCCGCGCTCGGTGCCGGGAACTCGGGCGGGCCGCTGGTCGGCGCCGACGGCAGGCTCGTAGGCGTGAACACGATCCTGTTCACCGGCGGGCCAGGCAACCCGACGGCCGAGCAGGGCTACGCGATCGGCGTGGACCGCGTGCGCGAGGTGCTCGGCGACTTTCGCGCCGGCCACTCGCGCGCCTGGTTCGGCGCGGGCCTGCTCACGCCCCCGCCCGGAGTGCTGCGGCGCGAGCGGCTCCCGGACGGCATGCTCGCCACGGGCGCCGCGGAGGGCACCAGCGCGGAGAAGCTCCGCCTGGAGGAGGTGCTCATCACGGCGATCGACGGCAAGCCGGTGGGCTCCACGCTCGCGAGCTACTGCAGCGCGGTCGGCGACGCGCGGAGCGGCGACACGCTCGATGTGACGGTGGTCGTCGGCCCGAGCGGGCGCCGGCAGACGGTCTCGGTGACGCTGAACTAGCCGCCCGGCTACTGGGCGAGGCTGCCGAACAGCAGCGAGTCCTGCTGAAGGCGCTCGCGGACGCGCTTCTTCAGCTGTGCGTGGATCTGCGACACGCGGCTCTCGGAGACCTCGAGCACCTGCCCGATCTCGCGCAGCGTGAGGTTCTGCACGTAGAGGAGGACCGCCACCTCGCGCTCGCGCGGGGAGAGGCGCTCGAACGCGCGGCGGAACTTCGCCTTGGCCTCCTCCTGCGCGGCCCGGAGCTCCGGATCCGTCGTCAGGTCGTCGCTCTCGAGCGTCTCCACCAGCTCGATGGCGGTGTCGCCCTCGCTGACCGCTAGCGAGGAGAGCGAGGTGAGATCGGACTTGCGGATCTCGTACTCCTTCTTGCGGAGCTCGCCGAGGCTGAGGTTCATCATGCTCGCCAGCTCGAGCTGCGTGGGCGGCCTGCCGTGCGCGCCGGTGAAGGTCTCGCGAGCCCTCAGCATGTCGCGCTCGAAGCGGCGCAGGGAGCGAGGCGCCCAGTCGCGCCGGCGCAGCTCGTCGAGAACGGCGCCGTGGATGCGTGTCCACAGGTACGGCTCGAGGCTGGCGCCCATGGTCGGGTCGTAGCGGTCGATCGCCCCGATCAGGCTCTCGATCCCGCACGAGATCAGGTCGTCGACCTCGCACGAGGGGGGCAGCTCGCGGATCTTCTTGTAGACGATGTGCTTGACCAGCGGCACGAACGTCAGCACGAGCCTGTTTCGGAGCACGACGTCGCCGCTCGCCTTGTACTGCTTCCACAGGGCGAGCGGCGCGTCGGCGCTCCGGAGTGGGTCAGAGGACGACTCGTTCTGCATCGAGGCATACATCGGGCTCCCGGGCACCGCTCACGATCCCCTTTTCGTGGTAGATCGCCCCAGGGTGTCCTCCGATCGTAGGAGCGGCCGGTAGCCCTTCGTGGGTACGAAAGACCGATGGCGGTAGCGCTGTCGCCCTTCGATGCTCGACACGATGGCTGCCGGCTCGGGACGCCACCGCAGGCTGACCGCGCGCGAATGCGAGGTCCTGACGCTGCTTGCGCGCGGCTACACCGGCGAGGAGGTGGCTCGCCAGCTGCTCGTCTCGGCGGAGACCGTGCGCGCGCACGTGCGCAACTCGGTCACGAAGCTGCACGCCCGGACCAGGCTGCACGCCGTGATCCTCGCGCTCCAGCGCGGCGAGATCAGCCTCGAGTGAGGACCACGGCAAGCACGATCGCGAAGACGACCTGGCCGATGCCGAACGCCACGCCGAGGCTCGCCGCGCCGGCCAGCTCCGCGACGCCCACGGTCGCGCCGAAGGCGAGCAGGAGGATTCCGAGGTCGCGCGCGAGTCGCATCAGGCCCGAGACTCCAGCACGCCGAGCAGCTCGGTGACGCTCGCGGCGCCGTCCGTGTCCTCGAGGAGCCGTTCCACCGCGCGCCGCCCGCCCAGCTCGCGGAGCGCCCGCTCGCCGTGCTCGGCCACGAATTCGCGAAGCGCCGCGCCGCGCCGGGCGCTCACGCGGCGGGCGGCCAAGTCGGCCCGCTCGCGGTGCGTGTCGAGCGCGTCGGCCAGCTCCGCGATGCCGGCCGGGGGCGGCACCGAGGACACCGCCAACACCGGCACCGCGGACGAGCCCACCGCCTTCAGCGCCTGGCCCAGGTCGCGGCGCGAGCGCGTGGCCACCTCGCCGAGATCGGCCTTCGTGACGACGAGCAGGTCCGGGACCTCCATGATCCCCGCCTTGAGGAACTGAAGGACGTCGCCGGAGGCGGGCTGCACCACCACCGCCACCGTGTCGCACACGTCCTCGACGTCGGTCTCCGACTGGCCCACGCCCACCGTCTCGACGACGACCAGGTCGAAGGCGGGCGCCAGCGCCTCGGTGGCCTCTCGCGTGGCGGCGGCCAGCCCGCCGAGCCGCCCGCCCGCCGCCGTCGAGCGGATCAGGACGCCGTCGTCGCGCGGGTCGTGCTCGATGCGCGCCCGGTCGCCGAGCAGCGAGCCGCCGGAGCGCTTGCTGGACGGGTCCACCGCGAGCACCGCCACCGTCTGCCCGCGCCGGCGCCACTCCGCCACCAGCACCGACAGGAGAGAGGACTTCCCGGCTCCGGGCGGCCCCGTTATCCCGACGATATGCGCGGCCGGCTCCTTCCCGAGCGCGGCGGGCGAGACCTCCGCGAGCAGCCGCCGGGTCGCGTCTCTGTCAGAGCGGTTCTCGATGACGTTCAACGCGGCCGGCGCCGCGCCGCGGTCGCCCTCGCGCAGCCTCCGGCCGAGCTCTGCGGGATCGCTCGTCATCGGCGCGGCACGCTACCGCCCCAGCCCAGGTGGATGACAAACGTGGCGGAATCCGCAACGATCGTCATCCAGCTGGTCCGGCGGGCTCGGCGAAGCGTTACGGGACCGCAACGACGCCGTTGCGCTCGGCCACCAGGGAGACGATGTCACCCATGATCCGGCTGACCTCGAAGTCCTTCGGCGTGTAGACGCGGGCGATGCCGGCTTCGAGGAGGGCCTCCTCGTCCGCGGGCGGGATGATCCCGCCGACCACGACCGGCACGTCGGCACCGGCCTCGCGGAGCTCGGCCAGGACGGCCGGGATCAGCTCCGCGTGCGAGCCCGACAGGATCGAGAGGCCGACCACGTGGACACCCTCGTCGACCGCGGTGCGGGCGATCCGCGCGGGCGTGAGCCGGATGCCCTCGTAGACCACGTCCATCCCGGCGTCGCGCGCGCGCACCGCGATCTGCTCGGCCCCGTTGGAGTGGCCGTCGAGACCAGGCTTGCCGACGAGGATCTTGATACGCCGCCCGAGACCGGCCGACACCTCCTCGACCCGATCTCTCAATG
>DASYMP010000091.1:0-2647 GCA_036009005.1 Thermoleophilaceae bacterium
CGATCGTCTTCGCGCCGGTGGGCGCGCTCGTGCCCGCGGCGCTCAGGGCCACGGCCAAGGGCGGCGTGGTGGTCTGCGCCGGCATCCACATGAGCGACGTCCCGTCGTTCCCCTACGAGCTCCTGTGGGGTGAGCGCGTGCTGCGCTCCGTGGCGAACCTGACGCGCGAGGACGGCAGGCGCTTCATGGCGCTCGCGCCGCGCGTGCCGGTGCGCACGGAGGTGGAGGCGTTCCCCCTGCCTGAGGCGAACGAGGCGCTCGAGCGGCTGCGGTCGGGCGCCGTCCGGGGCGCAGTAGCGATACTCCCCGGTGAACCCACCGACCGGAGGCCCGAATGAAGCTGTACATCTGCTGGGGCACGTTCCCGAGTCCGCGGCCCGGCGGGCATCCGTGCGCCAACGCCTACCACGCGCTGAAGGACGCCGGGCACGAGTTCGAGACGATCAAGTCCTACGGCCTGGGCCCACTGCCGGCCTTTCTGAACAACACCCGCGGTCGGCGCGAGGTGAAGGCGCTGACAGGTCAGAGCTGGGTGCCCGTGCTCGTGACCGACGACGGCGAGGCGATCCAGGACTCGAAGCGGATCATCGAGTGGGCGAAGGAGCACCCTGTGGCGGCGCCGGCTGCGTAGGGCTCTAAGCCGCGCGCTTCAGCGCCGGCTCGGCGTGCGCAACCACCCGGCGCTTGCGGGTGCCGGGGCCCGGGTCGGCGGCGCGGAAGTCAGCCAGCGCGGCGGCGATGGCACGGTAGGCCCGCGGGTGCACCGCCATGCCCACGTGGCTCGCCTTGATCTCCAGGTGCTCGGCCTCGGGATCGAGGCACGCACGCCAGCGCACGACGCCGTCGCTCTTCGAGTAGACCGACAGGTAGCCGACGCCGTGCGGCATCGGCCCGGCCAGCTCCTCCCAGAAGCGCTCGCAACAGGCGCCCTTCTTGCAGCTGTGCTTGAAGAAGCCCCTCATGCCGAGTGTGCCGAGCGTGCCCACGGCGAGCACTTGGACGCGCACGAGCGGGTGGATGTCGAACGGGTCGAGCTGTGGGGAGCCGAGCGTCACGATCCCCGACACGAGCTCCGGATAGCGCACCGCGAGCACCTTGGCGAGGTTGCCGCCGCGGCTCTGGCCGATGATCGCGACGCGCTGGCCCGTGGTCTCGGCGAGGCACGCGAGCCGTTCGCCGAGCCGCTCGGCGGACACCGACGAGCAGTCCACGTTCGAGCGGATGCCGGCGCTCTTCGTGTGGTGGCCGGTCCGGCGCAGCCACTGGGTCATCAGGCCGAGTGAGTCGTCGCCTGCGAGGAAGCCCGGGATCAGCAGCACGGGCTGGCCCTCGGCGTGCTCGACGCCGTCGCCCTTGAAGACCCGGCTGCGGAACAGCGCGGCGGCCTCGAGCCCGATTCGGCTCTCGCGCCAGAGCGGCGGAAGTGGGAGAGGTGAGATGGCCATTACAAGCTCCTACGGCTCCGCCTCCCCCAAGAGGAACCTGTCCTTCTGCTACCCAGGCTACAAGAACTAAACCCAAAAAGTGACAGTGCCGTCATCGGCCGGTTCCCGCATATCCTCGAGCCATGCGTGCAGCGACCATAAGAGACGGATCGGTCGTAGTAGAGGAGCATCCGGACCCGGTGCCCGGCTCAGGCGAGCTGCTCGTGCGCGTGCGCGCGGCGGGCCTGAACGGCGCGGACATGCTTCAGCGCAAGGGCCACTACCCCGCGCCGCCCGGCTCGCCCCAGGACATCCCGGGGATGGAGTTCGCCGGCGAGGTTGTCGCGGTGGGTCCCGGCGTCATGCGCTTCGAGGAGGGTGACCGTGTGATGGCCATCGTGGGGGGCGGGGCCCAGGCCGAGCTCTGTCTCGTGCACGAGCGCGCCGCCATGCCGGTGCCCGAAATGCTCGACTGGCCCGCGGCCGGTGGCTTCCCGGAGGTCTTCACCACTGCCCACGACGCCGTGTTCACGCAGGCGGGCCTCCAACCGGGCGAGCGGCTGCTCGTGCACGGCGCAGCGGGTGGCGTGGGCACGGCGGCGGTGCAGCTCGGCGCGACGGCCGGCGCGACCGTCACAGCGACGGTGCGCAACGAGGCTCACCGGGCGGACGTCGAGAGGCTCGGCGCCGGCAAGGCCATCGCCCCCGAGGGCTTCGAAGAGCACGGCCCGTTCGACGTGGTGCTGGAGCTCGTGGGAGGACCGAACATGCCCGGCAACCTGAAGGCGCTCGAGGTCGGCGGCCGCATCGCCGTGATCGGAGTGGGCGGTGGGCCGAAGGCAGAGCTGAGCCTGGTCGCGCTGATGGGCAAGCGCGCGCGCATCCACGGCAGCACCCTCAGGGCGCGCCCGCTCGAGCAGAAGGCCGACGCCGCCCGCCGGGTCGAGCGCAACGTCCTACCGCTGGTCGAATTCGCAGCGGTGCGAGTGCCGGTGGCCGAGACGTTCCCGCTCGACGACGTGGAGGCGGCCTATGACCGCTTCGCAGCAGGTGGGAAGCTGGGGAAAGTCGTGCTCCTGATGCGCTGAGGCGTCGCCCAAGATGTGGCGCACACCCACAAACCGCTTGACCTAACCGCACCGGTGGGGTTAGAACCTGTTTTGGTGACCGCGTCTACGCCGGCAGAGGCAAGTGGCGGCCGGCGTGAGGAGCGCAAGGCCCAG
>DASYMP010000092.1:0-5286 GCA_036009005.1 Thermoleophilaceae bacterium
CCCGAACTTCGAGCGCACGGTCGTGCTGATCGCCGAGCACGACGACAGCGGGGCGATGGGCGTGGTGCTCAACCGACGGTCGGAACTCGCGGTGGGAGAGGCCGCGCCGGTGCTCGGTGAGATCGTGGAGGCGGGCGCGACGGTACACGAGGGCGGTCCCGTGCAGCCCACGTCGGTGGTGATCCTCGCGCAGTTCCGCGATGCGGCGCAGGCGGTGGTGCCGGTGTTCGCCGACGTCGGATTCGTGTCCGGCGAGGCCGACTTCGAGGCGCTCGGCGCGGACCTGCGCCGAGCGCGCGTGTTCGCCGGGCTCGCGGGCTGGAGCCCAGGTCAGCTCGAGGCCGAGCTCGAGCGCGACGACTGGGTACTCGAGCCCGCGCTACCCGACGACGTGTTCAGCGACGAGCCGGATGCACTCTGGGGTGCGGTGCTCGAGCGCAAGGGGGGCAGCTTCGCGCTGCTAGCGCGAATGCCGCCCGATCCCAGCTTGAACTAAGCGCGCGCGCGGGCGCGCTTCTTCGACTTCGTGCCGCCGTTGCTAGGCGCTGCCGCCTCGGCTGTCTCGTCGCCGGTGCCGAACAGCATCATCACGACGGTCGCAGCCTGCTCGCCGTCCTGACCTGCCTTCGCGAGGCGCTTGGCCGACGCATCGGTGATCTTCTGCACCCGTGCGAGCGTCGCGTTCAGCTCGTTGTCGAGGTCCTTCCAGCCGCGCTCGTCGAGCGTGACCTGCGTGCGCGTGAGGTGCGCGTCCGGGCGCGAGAACCCACCCGCCGCAGCGGCGGAGGTGACTGCGTTGCCGAGGTCGCCAAGAGCGGCGCCGACGACGGCGTCCTTGACGGTCGCCGACGTGCCTGCCCAGGCGTCGTCAGAGATCTGCGGACGGCCGACTGCCTTGTAGTGATGCTCGATCGCTCCGCGCCGGGGGGTGCGCTTCACGAGCTTGATGAGGCCGAGGCCGGCGAGCTGGCGAACGTGGTAGCTGACGTTGCCGAGCGGTGCGCCCAGCTCGTCGGCCAGCTCACTCGGGCTGGCGGTGCGCTCGTCCAGCGCCGCGAGAATCTGGATCCTCAGCGGGTGGGTGAGCGCCTTGATGATGCGGGGGTCTGAAATGTCCGATTGGGGCTTCATGCCTTCAACGCTCCGGGATAGGGGTATAGAGGGGGCCTCCCGCCCGATCAATGGTGAACATTAGCCACTCGGGCGGCCGGGTGTCCGAATAGTGACGCACGCGTCATTCAATCACCAAGCCATGACGCATCGTGTTCTCGGTGACCACACGCGGTTCGACGAACTGGACCAGGTAATCGGGTCCACCCGCTTTGGCGCCTATGCCCGATCGGCGGTTTCCCCCGAACGGCTGGCGCCCGACCATGGCGCCGGTGATGTTGCGGTTCACGTAGAGGTTGCCGACGGGCGAGCGCCGCACGACCTCCTCGATCGTCGCCGGGCTGCGCGAGAAGAGACCCCCGGTGAGCGCGAACGGCGAGGCGTCCACAGCGCCACACGCAGCCGCCATGTCGGGTACCCGCTCGACGGCCAGCAGCGGGCCGAAGATCTCCTCGCGAAGCACTGGTGAGTCGGACGGCAGGTCGGTTGCGAGCGCCGGCCGACAGAACCAGCCGCCACCTTGCACGGACGGCTCCGGGCCGGGCGCCGCGAGCGTGCCGTCGCGCTTAGCGATCGCCGCGTATCGCTCGACGCGCTCCTGTGCCTCGCGCTCGATGACGGGCGGCACGTCGGTGGCGAACGACTCAGCCTGTCCGACGGAGAGCGCGCGCATCGCTCCGCCGAGCCGTTCGAGGAGCGCGTCGGCAATGTCCTCGTGCGCGAGCACGCGCGCGGCGGCCGAGCACTTCTGCCCCGCGTAGCCGAACGCTGAGCGGAGGATCGCCGGCACCGCGTCGTCGAGGTCGGCATCGCCGTCCACGAGCACGCAGTTCTTGCCCCCCATCTCAGCGACGACCCGCTTCAGGTGCCCCTGCCCATCCGGCGTCTCCGCGGCCGCACGCACGATCTCGAGCCCCACCGCGCCCGAGCCTGTGAAGGCGATCGTGTGCACGCGCGGGTCGCGCACGAGCGCCTCACCCGCGTCGCCGAAGCCGGGCACGAGGTTGATCGCGCCCTCGGGCACGCCGCCGGCGCGCAGCGCCTCGACGAGCAGCAGCCCCGATGCGGGTGACTGCTCCGCGGGCTTGAGCACGACCGCGTTGCCGGTGGCGAGCGCGGCGGCGACCATGCCGCACGGGATCGCCAGCGGGAAGTTCCACGGCGAGATGACAGCCGCCACGCCGCGCGCCACGTAGCGCATCGTGTTGCGCTCGCCCGGCACCTGGATCAGCTCGCGGCCGGCGTCCAGGCGCACCGCCTCGCGAGCGTAGTACTCGAGGAAGTCGATCGCCTCGCACACGTCGGCGTCGGCGTCGGCCCACGGCTTGCCGCACTCTCTCACCTGGACCGCCGCAGCCTGCTGCCGTTGCACGCGTAAGTGTGCTGCTGCTTGCTGTAGTGCTTCTGCACGCTCGCTTGCCGGCGTCGTTTTCCACGCCTGTGACGCACCAACAGCAGCATTAACGGCAGCACGAGCGTCTGCTGGCGTTGCTCGCTTTGCCGTGGCAACCACGCGTTCTGGGTTGCCGGGGTCCGTGGACGTGAAGGTCTTCCCCGAGCCGCCAGCGACGTGCAGCGGCAGCTTCGGCTCCAGCTCCCGGAGCGCCTGCAGCAGCTCCTCGCGTACCGGCGCGCGACGCAGCTCCAGGACGGGTTCGTTCACGAACGGCTTCACGGCGCGGCCAGCAGCTCCTCGAGCGGCGTGCCGCGCGACTGCTCGTGCAGGAAGGACTCGTTCGACGTGTTCTCGAGGAGGCGGCGGACGAGGTAGGCCATGCCGGCCACGAGCTCGCCGACCGGGCAGTAGGCGCGCACGCGCAGGCCGCTCGCCGCGAGGGCGCTGCCGAGGTCGTCGCCGAGGCCGCGCAGCACCTGCAACTCGAGGTCGCGGTCCTCTCCGCCCACAGCGCGGTTGTAGGCGATCGCGTGTGAGACCGAGCGCAGGTTGTGCGAGCCCACCGCCACTCGCACGAGCGGGCGCGCGTCGAGCAGGCGGCGCGTGAGCTGCTCGAAGTTGCGGTCGCAGTCCGCCTTCTCCTCGAACACCGGCGGGCGCCAACCGTGCTGACGAGCCTCCACCACCTCGTGGTCCCAGTACGCGCCCTTCACGAGCCGGACCACGAGCGGCTGCGTGCGCTCGCTGCCGTGCGCCCACTCGAGGATGCGGTCGAGGTGCCCGGACGACTCGCGCAGGTACGCCTGCAGCACCACGCCCGCGGATGGCCCATCGCGGAGCGCGCCCTCGTCGAGCAGGGAGAACACGAGCTCGAGCGTGGTCTCGAGCGCGTCGACCGACTCCATGTCGATGTGCAGGTGCACGCCCAGCTCGCGCGCGGTGTCGAGCAGGGGGCGCAGGCGGCGGGCGGCATCGTCGCGGCCGAGCTCCGGCGCCTCGGGACGCATCAGCGGCGTGAGCGCCGACACCTTCACGGACAGGTTGGCGCGCGGGAGCCGGCCGAGCGAGTCGTGCTCGAGATGCTCGCGCGCGGGCACCTTCTCGTACGCGCGCGCAAGCTCCTCCAGAGCGTCGGTGCAGCGCGCGGCGTAGCGGTCCGCCTCATCCGCGGTCACGGTCGCCTCCCCCAGCAGGTCGAGCGACGCGGCGATCCCGTCGCGCCACATCGAGCGCAGGTCGCCGACGGCCGCGCGCGGCGTGTCCCCCACGATGAAGCGATGCGCCATGTGCTTCACGCCTGCGGCGGCCGCGGCGCCTAGGGCGGTGCGGCCCGCGCGCGACTCCGCCATCCGCATCGCGGCACGCAGCGGGGGCGGCGGCGCGTCGACTTCCTCGAGGTAGCCGGCGAGGTGGCGCGCGAGATCGTCGAGCGAACGGCAGGCGGGCGTCACGTCGACGAAGCGAAACAGCGCGGCGCGCAACTCGGCGTCCTGCGACGAAAGCTCCATCGCCTTTGCGTCGAGCGCGCGCACCGGGTGGCGCGTGCGCGGCGGGAAGCGCGCGGCGAGCTGACGGCCCACCTCACGCAGGTCGCGCTCCACTGCTGCGGCGCTCTCCATGCACAGAAGCTACTGCGATGATGCGGCCGGTGAGCGAGCGAGCGATATACGTCACGCGGGCTGCCGCCACGTGGTTGCGTTAGCTTCCGCCCCGTGAACGCGCAGCTCTTCGACAGCCCCCAGGTGGCGCCGTCGATCCTGTCGGCCGACTTCGGGCACCTGAGCGATCAGGTAGGAGTCGTGATGGACTCGGGTGCGCGCGTGATCCACGTGGACGTGATGGACGGCCACTTCGTTCCCCCGATCACCATCGGCCCGCTCGTGCTCGAGGCGATCGCCGGGCAGATTCACGAAGTGGGCGGGTTCGCGGACGTGCACCTCATGATCGAGCGGCCCGAGCGGCATGTCGACGAGTTCGTGAAGGCGGGCGCCGACTCGATCACGGTCCATTACGAGGCCACCCCGCACGTGCACTACGCGCTGAGCAAGATCAAGGATGCGGGCTGCCGCGCCTCGCTGGCGATCAACATCTCCACGCCGCCGGAGGTCGTGGCCGAGCTGGTGGACGAGCTCGACATGGTGCTCTGCATGACGATCAACCCGGGTTGGGGCGGCCAGAAGCTGGTGGAATCGTCGTACGGCAAGCTCGAGCGGTTGAGGCGACTGCTGCCGGACGGCTTCCCAATCGAGGTCGACGGCGGGATCGACCCGGACACGGCGCCACGCACTGCTGCGGCTGGCGCGCGTGTGTTCGTGGCCGGCTCGTACGTCTTCGGGGCGGACGACCCCGCCGCCGCGTATCGCGAGCTCGCCGAGTCGGTTGGCGCCGGGTAGCCGGACATCGGCCCTTGACAGCCGCCGACCCCGGGCGCAGGATCGGGCCCAACAGGTGACCTCTTCCATCCCCCGCAGCGTGTCGACCTCCCGCCGGACACTGCCCCTTGTGGCTCTGCTCTTCGTCCTGCTCCCCGTGAGCAGCGCCATGGGCGGAAGGCTGCTGGTGACCGGACACGATGCCGACCTCCACTGCTCCGGTGGCGCGGGCTGCCATTTCGTCACCGTCGCCGTGAGCTGGGTCCGCGGCGGCGCGCCCGACCCCAGCAAGCCCGTGCTGATCCTCGATCGCGACCCGTTTGGGGGCACGAGCACCCAGATGGTCACGGCACTCGACGCGGCCTTCCCCCCGGGCTCGGTGCCGCGGGTGGTGATGGATCCGCGCTC
>DASYMP010000093.1:0-6426 GCA_036009005.1 Thermoleophilaceae bacterium
GACCCCGCGGACCTCCGTGACGCGCTCGACCTGTCGCAGTCGAAGCTGATGACCGCCCTGACCCGGCTCGAGGACGCCGGCCTCGTCGAGATCCGCGCGGACGGCAGGGTCGACGCAAGCGCGGTGGACGGCGAGGACCTCGAGGATGCCGTCGAGCGCGCCGCCCGGGCCGCCGAGGAGCGCCGCGCGTTCGATGGCTCGCGGCTCGAGATGATGCGCGCCTACGCGGAGCACGACGGCTGCCGGCGCGCGTTCATCCTCAGCTACTTCGGCGAGCACGCGCCGGCGGAATGTGGGAACTGCGACAACTGCGAGCTCGGCCGGAGCGGCGGCGAGCCCGTCGACGTGCCGTTCGAGGTGGGCGCGTCGGTCACGCACCCGGAGTGGCGTGACGGCGTCGTGCAGCGCTACGACGGCGACCAGGTGGTGGTGCTGTTCGACTCGGTGGGCTACAAGACGCTGTCGCTCGCGCTGGTCGGCGAGCGCGGCCTGCTCGAAGCCACGCCCTCCTAGCCTCGTGACCATGGCCAGCTCGCTCGGCTCCATCAACCTCGCGGAGACACTCGTCATCAAGGACGGCAACGTCTTCATGATCACCCTCCGCGACGGCCGGGTTCCGGCGGGCGGCGCTCATCCGCTCGGTCTGTGGTTCCGGGACTGCAGGTTCCTGTGCGCACATGAGCTGCGCGTCGCCGGTGAGCTGCCGCGTCTTCTCACCTCGACGGACGCCGAGGGCAGCTCCGCCGTGCACGAGCTCACGAACCCCAACCTCGAGCTCGGCGACGGCGAGCGGCTCCCCGCGGAGAGCCTGCGCATCCGGGTCGAGCGTCGCGCCGAGGCGGCCGGAGCGCTTCGCCAGCGGATCGCCGTTCGGAGCTACCACCGCGCGCCGGTGAGCCTCCCGCTCGAGCTTCGCCTCGGGGCGGACTTCCTCCCCATGCTGGAGCTGCGCGGCATCGTGCCGCCGCACGAGTGCCCGGCCGCGGACACCGACGCCGGCGGCTTTGCGACCGTCGGCCGCGACGGCGTGCGGCGCACGACCGCGGTGCGCGCCACGCCGGAGGCGCGCCTGGGCCGCGACGGCGTGCTGAGCTTCGACCTGGAGCTCGAGGCGCGCGGCGCGGCCGAGGTGCTGCTCGACCTCGAGGTCTCCGAGGAGGACGGCGATCCGCAGTCCGTGTCGCCGAACGGCCACGAGGACGCCACGAAGATCGGCTCCGACGACCAGCTCTTCGACCGCATCCTCAGGCGCTCGCTCGACGATCTCGGGCTGCTCCGCTCGGAGCTCGACGGCCACTCCTACCACGCCGCGGGCCTCCCCTGGTTCGCGACGCTGTTCGGGCGCGACAGCATCGTCAGCGCGTTCCAGACGCTGTCGTTCGTGCCCGGCATCGCCGCGGGAACGGTGCGCCTGCTCGCCGGGCGGCTGGGCGAGCGCTACGACGACGCGCACGACGAGGAACCGGGCAAGGTGGTGCACGAGCTGCGCGTGGGCGAGCCGGCCGGGCTCGGCGAGACACCGTTCGCGCGTTACTACGGGAGCGTCGACGCGACGCCGCTGTTCCTCTGCCTCCTGTGCCGCCACACGGACTGGTCCGGCAACCTCGACCTGTTCCGCGAGCTGCGCGAGCCCGCCGAGAGGGCGCTCGAGTGGATCGACCGCTACGGCGACCTCGACGGTGACGGGCTGATCGAGTACAGCCGCCGCGCGCCTCACGGGCTCGAGACCCAGGGGTGGAAGGACTCCCCCGACGGGATCCCCGACGCGGCGGGCCGGCCGCTCGCCGCGCCGGTCGCGCTCGTGGAGGCCCAGGGCTACGTGATCCGCGCGAAGCGGCTGATGGCGCGCATGTTCGAGCTCGACGGCGAGGGCGCGCGCGCGGAGCGCCTGCGCGACGAGGCCACGGCGCTCGAGGGCGAGCTCGAGCGTTTCTGGCTGCCAGACGAGGGTGGCTACGCGATCGGGCTGGATCGCGACAAGCGGCCGGGGTCCGGGCTCACGTCAAACCAGGGCCACCTGCTCTGGGCGGGCGCCCTGAGCGACGAGCGTGCCCGCAGAGTCCGCGATGTGCTGATGGGCGAGGACATGTTCACCGGCTGGGGCGTGCGCACGCTCGCGGAGAGCCATCCCGCCTACAACGCGCTCGGCTACCACACCGGCTCGGTGTGGCCGCACGACACCGCGCTGATCGCGACCGGCCTGCGCCGCTACGGCTTCGACGAGGACTTCGCGCTGATCTTCGACGGGCTGCTCGAGGCCGCGTCGCGCTTCGGCGACCACCGGCTCCCGGAGCTGTTCGCGGGCTTCACGCGCGAGGATCCTGGCGAGCCGGTGCCCTACCCGGTCGCGTGCCGCCCGCAGGCGTGGGCAGCGGGTTCGATCCCCTTCCTCCTCGAGTGCGGCCTCGGGCTCGACCCGGACGCGCTCAACGGGCGGCTGCGGATCGTGCGACCGTCGCTCCCGCGCTGGCTCGAGCGGGTGGATGTCACCGGCCTCAGGCTCGGCGACGCGCGCATCGACCTGCGCTTCGAGTGCGCCGACGGCCACGTGACGCTCGCCGACGCGCGCGTCGAGGGAGGCGCGGAGGTGGTGCTCGAGACGGCGGGCGACCGTCGCGGGCTCGCCGACGGCTAGCTCAGCGCGGCGGCGCGTCCAGCACGAAGATCTCGAACCCGTACTCGGGCCTGAAGACGATCTGGCTGTGGTACCCGATCACGGTCCGGCCCGTGAGGCGCTCGACCGCCTCCGTCGTCGCGTCGGCCATCGCCTCCTGGAAGCGCAGCCGGTACTCGCGGACGAGCTTCTCCTCGCCCGCGGCGACGAGCGTCTCCTCGTTCCGGGTAAGGCCGCCCTGGAGAACGCACAGAACGTAGTTGTCGTTCACGTACGTCTTCGCCTTCGTGGGGCCCTTGCCGTAGAACTCCTTCTTCAGGCCGACCATGGCGTTCGAGATGTCCGCGAGCAGGCCGGGCTTGCGCTCGGTCTCGACGCCCACGGTCCAGTCCGGATCGGTGAGCCGCGACGCCGCTTCGGCGGGCGCCGCCTGCTGCTGATCGTCGGCCACTGGGCGCGATTCTATCCCCGTTCTGGTCGCGCGTCGCGAAGCGGCCGCACCGCCGGCCCCTCGATCACCTCGCCGCTCGCGGCGAAGCGCGAGCCGTGGCAGGGGCAGTCCCAGGTCTCCTCGGCCGAGTTCCAGTCGAGCAGGCAGCCCATGTGGGTGCAGCGGGGCGCCCCGCGCTTCGTGACGCGGTCAGCGACGAAGTGGTAGGCCACGTTCGCGTTCTCCTTCGCGAACGTGGGCGCGCTCGCGCGCGGGCGCAGCCTGTTCGGGTCGAAGAGGTCGGCCCAGGCGTGCTCCCGCCCGGCCACCTGCGCGGCGAGCAGCTCCGCCGCGGCCGTGCCCATCGCGAGGCCCCATTTCTTGAAGCCGGTGGCGACCCACAGGTTCGACGAGAGCGGGTCGTGGCGGCCCACGTACGGAACGCCGTCCACGGGCATCTGGTCCTGCGTGGCCCAGCGCAGCTCCGGCTCGATGCCGAAGCGCTCGCGCGCCCAGGCAGCGAGCCGCTCGTAGCGCTCCCCCGCGTCCGCCTGCCCTGTCTTGTGGCTCTCGCCGCCCACGAGCAGCCAGTCGCCGTGGGCGCGGATCGAGTGCGCGGGCGACTCGGTCGACAGGTACATGCCGCCAGGCACGGCGCCGGTCCGCGCGGCGACAACGTAGGAGCGCTCCGGGTGGCAGCGCGCGAAGTAGAGGCCGCGATCGAGGAACGAGAGATGGCTCGCGATCACGACGTGGGTGGCGTGCACGCGCGCGCCGCCGGCTGTGTTCAGCGTGCCGGAGTCGATGCCGGTCACGCGCGTGTCCTCGTGAAGCGGCCCGCGCAGCGTCGCGGCGAGGCCGTCGAGGTACTTCACCGGGTGGAACTCCGCCTGCTCGTCGAAGCGCACCGCGCCGGCGACCGGGAAGGGCAGGTCGAGCTCCTCCACGAACGAGGCAGGCAGGCCCAGCTCTCGGGCGAGCGCCGCCTCGGCGCGAACGGCCTCGAGGTCGGCGTGGTCCTCGGCGTAGGTGTAGTTCGGCTTGCGCCGCAGGTCGCAGTCGATTCCGAGCTCACCGGCCAGCTCGAAGACGCGGGCGATCCCGGCCTCGTTCGCCCGGCCGTAGACGAGCGCCTTGTCGCGCCCGAGGTTGCGCTCGAGCTGCGTGTAGGTGAGCCCGTGCAGCGAGCTGAGCTTGGCGGTGTTGTAGCCGCTGGCGCCGGCGGCCACGTGCCGCATCTCGAGGACGGCGACCCTCAGGCCCTCGCGCTCGAGCAGAAGCGCGGTCGTCAACCCGACGATGCCCGCGCCCACCACCGCCACGTCGGCCTCGATGTCGCTGTCGAGAGCCGGCCGCGCGCGGGAGCTCCTGCCCTCGAACCACAACGATCGCAACACCGGCGCGACCTACCCGGTTTGCCGCGCCCCCACACGTGGGCATCAGTCGACTGCCATGGGAGCCCGCTTCCTCGTATTCGCGTGCCTGATCGCGCTCGCGGCCACCGGCTGCGGCACAGGCGAACGCGGCGACGATGCGGCCGCCGTCACGGCGCGCTTCCACGCGGCGCTTGAAGCGGGCGACGGCCAGGCGGCCTGCCAGGAGCTGAGCGAGGACACCGCCTCGAAGCTGGAGCAGCAGGAGAAGAAGCCGTGCGAGAAGGCGATCCTCGGCCTGGAGCTGCCGAAGGGGGGCTCCGTCGCGGTGCAGCGGGTGCAGATGTTGAGCGCGTACACGAGCCTGGCCGAGGGCAGCACGGACTTCCTCAACGAGGGGCCCGAGGGCTGGAAGATCTCCTCAGCGGGTTGCAAGCCGACCGCGCCGGGCCGGCCATACGACTGCGAGCTGGAGGGCTGAGATGCGAGCGATGTTCGTCGTCTATCTGGTGCTGATCGCCGCCGGAATCACGTTCTACTCCGTCATCGGCCTGATGCACAACTGATGCGCCGCTTCCTCAAGACGAACAGCCTCTCGATCGTCTTCCTCGTGCTGTTCCTGGCGGCGCTGTCGGGCCAGGCGGTTGCCGGCCACGCGGACTTCAACGAGGAGCAGGTGCGCCACGGCGATCCCGAGATCACGCTGTCGCGCTACCTCGTGTCCTCCGACTTCGGCACGGCGGTGATGGAGAACTGGCAGTCGGAGTACCTCCAGTTCACGCTGTTCATCCTGCTCACCGTTTGGCTGCTCCAGCGCGGCTCGCCCGAGTCGAAGGAGCTCGACAAGTCAGGCCGCGAGTCGGACGAGCAGCAGAAGGTGGGCCCGCACGCGCAGCAGAACTCGCCGCGCTGGGCGAAGGTCGCGGGCATCAGGCGCACGCTCTACGAGAACTCGCTCGTGATCGTGATGACCTCGATCTGGCTCGCCACCTGGTTCGCGCAATCGGTGACCGGGGTCACGCAGTACAACAGCGAGCGGCTCGACCACCAGATGGACGCGGTCAGCTGGTGGCACTACCTCGGCAGGCCGGACTTCTGGGAGAAGACGCTCCAGAACTGGCAGTCCGAGTTCCTCGCCGTGGGCTCGATGGCGATCTTCGCCGTCTATCTGCGCCAGCGCGGCTCGCCGGAGTCGAAGCCGGTCGGAGCACCGCACACGGCCACCGGGATCGAGGGCTGATGCGCTACTGGGTGCAGCTCGCCACCGAGCAGTTCCCTCCGAGCGCGCTGCTGCGCCAGGCGGTGTTCGCCGAGCGGGCCGGCTTCGACGCCATCAACGTGAGCGACCACTTCCAGCCCTGGTGGGAGCCCGGCGAGTCGGGTCACGCGTGGACGCTTCTGGGCGCGATCGCCGGGGCGACCGATTCGGCCTCGCTCGGCACGGGCGTGACCGCGCCCGTCTTCCGGCACAACCCTGCGACCGTGGCCCAGTTCATCGCGACGGTCGAGGAGCTGGCGCCGGGGCGCGCGTTCCTCGGGATCGGCTCGGGCGAGTCGCTCAACGAGTCGCCCTGCGGGATGGACTGGCCGGGCGTGCCGGAGCAGATCGCGCGCATGGAGGAGGCGCTCGAGATCATCAACCCCCTGCTCGACGGTGAGCGGGTCGACCACGAGGGGTGCTTCTTCCGGACGAAGGCCGCCTATCTCCACACGCGCGGGGAGCGCAGGCCGCCGGTGTACGTCTCGGCGTTTGGGCCGAAGGCCGCGGGCGTGGCGGGGCGGCTCGCCGACGGCGTCTGGACGATGGGTGACCCGGGGATGGCGCCTCCGGTGATCGACGCGTACAGGTCGGCGTGCGACGACGCCGGCAGGGAGCCCGGCGAGATCATCCTGCAGGCCGGGTTCTCCTGGGCGGAGGACGACGACGCCGCGCTCGAGGGCGCACGGGTCTGGAAGTCGACCCAGATAGCCGACTACTTCACGGACGACTGGCACGACCCGGTCGCGAT
>DASYMP010000094.1:0-6736 GCA_036009005.1 Thermoleophilaceae bacterium
TGGGCTTCCCGTTCGAAGCCTTGGATGGCTTCGGAGACTTGCCCCCCTTCGCCGGCGTCCGCGCGGCAGCCTTGCGCTCCTCGCGCACGCGCACGAACTCCGCCCAGCCTCCCGCGTATGAGTGCAGCGTCCCGTCCTCGATCGCAATCGTGCGCGTGCCCACCGCGTCGAGCAGCGCGCGGTCATGCGACACGAGCAGCACGGTGCCGGGGAACGACCGCAGCGCGTCCTCGAGCGCCTCGCGGCTCTCCACGTCGAGGTGGTTGGTGGGCTCGTCGAGGATCAGCAGGTTCGCACTCGACTGCACGAGGATCGCGAGCGAGAGCCGCCGCCGCTCTCCGCCCGACAGCCCCGCCAGCGGCTTCTCCGCCTCCTCGCCGGAGAACAGGAAGCGGCCGAGCAGCGCGCGCGCCTTGTTCGGCGTGAGCCCGGTGGCGCGCTGGCAGGCCTCGAGCACGGTGCCGGTCGAGCCGAGCTCCTCGGCGTGCTGGGAGAGGTAGCCGATCTCAGCGTTGTGACCGCGCCGCAGCTTGCCCTTCTCGAGCTCGCGACGGCCGGCGAGCGTGTCGATCAGCGTCGTCTTGCCGGCGCCGTTCGGCCCGACCAGCGAGACGTGCTCGCCACGTTCGAGCCACAGTTCGGCGTCGTGCAGCAGATCCTTGTCGCCCGCACTGAGCGAAGCCTTCTCGAGCTCCAGCACCACGCGGCCGCTGCGCTGCGGCGCCGCGAACGTGAATCCGAGCGACTTGCCGTCCCGGGGGTCGCGATCGATCCGCTTCGTCTTGTCGAGCTTCTTGGACCGTGACTGCGCCTGCCGTGCGCGCGTGCCGGCCCGGAAGCGGGTGACGAAGCGCTCGAGCCGCGCGATCTCCGCTTCCTGACGCTCGATGGCGCGGCCGAGAGCGAGCTCTCGCGCGGCTTTCTCCTTGCGCCATGCGTGCCAGGGGCCGGCGAAGAAACGCGCGCGGCCCGCCTCCAGCTCGAGCACCGCCGTGCCCACCGCCTCGAGGAACCACCGGTCGTGGGCCACGAGCACCACCGCGGCGTCGATCGTGGTGAGCCGCTGCTCGAGCCACTCGAGCGAGGCGACGTCGAGGTGGTTGGTGGGCTCGTCGAGCAGCAGCAGCGCGGGGTCGCCGGCCAGCGCACGGGCGAGTGAGCCGCGCGTCAGCTCGCCGCCGCTGAAGGTGCGCAGGGGGCGGTCGAGGTCGTCGTCCTTGAAGCCGAGGCCGCGCACCACGCCGGTCGCCTGCTCGCGCCAGTTGTAGCCGCCGGCGTGCTCGAGACGGGCCTGCGCGCGCGCATATGCGTCGAGCACGCCGGAGTCGCTGGCGCCGTCCGCCATCGCATGCTCGAGCCGCGCAAGCTCCGCTTCGGTGGCCACGAGGTCGGCGCAGCCGGACAGCACGTAGTCGCGCAGGCTCACGTCCTGTTCCCGCGGCGGCCGCTGGTCGTGGAGCGCCACGCGAGCGCCCTTCTCGAACACGAGCTGCCCCTCGTCGATCGAAGTCTCGCCCGCCAGCATGCGCAGGAGGGTGGTCTTGCCGCTGCCGTTGCGCCCGGACAGGGTCAGCCGCTCGCGCCGCTCGAGCTTGAACGAGACGCCGCGGAAGAGCGGGTCCCCGGCCATGTCCTTGCCGAGGTCGGATCCGATTGCAACTGCCATCGGATTGATGGTAGGAGCGGCCTTGTTCGCCGGACGCTACGGCGGCGGCGGGCGCTTCGGGCCGAGCTGCTCCGAGACGTGCCGCCACCGGTGGATGGCGGGGGAGTCAGGGGTCGGCGTGCGCTCGCGCACGACACGACGACCACAGGCTGGGCAGAACGCCGGTATCCGGGCGACCGAGAAGCGGGCATAGACCCCGACCCAGTCACAGCGCTCGCAGCGAACGTACCCCCGCACCGCCTTCGAGAGTAGCGCTCGGGGCAGAGCGATTCGGTTTAGCCTTGCGCCGAGGCGAGAGACGGTCATGAAGCCAAGCCAACCCAGCGCCCCAGGCGTGCCGAGGCTCCTCGCCGAGAGCGTGCGGCTGGCCTGGCGGGCCGGCCGCCGTGAGATGGCGGTGATGGTGGCGATGCAGATCGCGAGCACGGTGCTCGTGGTGGCGGCGGTGCTGATCGCCCGCGACCTGGTCTCGTCGCTCCTTGCGGCGGTGCCGGCAAACGGCGCAGTGGGCGAGCTCCTGCCCGACGTGGCGGCGCTCGCCGGGGTCACGGCCGCCCTGGGCGCGGCCAGCGCGATACAGGTGAATCGCCAGCGAGTGCTCGCCGAGCTGTGCCTGCGCCGCGGCGAGGACCGGGTCCTGGCGGTCACAGCGGCCGTTCCGCTCGCCGCGTTCGACGATCCGGACTTCCACGACGAGGTCGAGCGGTCGCTCCAGGCAGTGCGCCAGCTGCCGGTCGTCGTGATCGCCCTGTCGGGCCTGCTGCGCGCGCTCGCGGCAGCCGTTGGTGCGGCGATCGGCCTCGTCGCGATCAACCTCCTGCTCGCGCCGGTCGTGCTGCTCGTGGTGGTGCCGGCATGGCTCGCGGCCCGCCGCCGCGGCCGGGTGTTCTACCGCTTCGCGCGTGAGCTCACGCCTGCCGATCGGGAGCGCCACTACCTGCTGAACGCCCTCTCCACTCGCGAAGCGGCTCAGGAGGTGCGCGCGTACGGGCTCGACGGCTTCTTCGCTGCACGTCGTGCCCGGCTGTGGGACGAGCGGATCGCCGCCCTGAGCTCGATCGCCGGGCGGCAGCTCCGCTTCACCGTGCTGGCGGAGCTGGTCGGCGCCGCGATCGTGAGCGGTGCGCTTCTCGCCCTCGTCGCGCTGGCCCTTTCGCACGACATCTCGCTCGCGGGTGCGGGAGTGGCTGCGGCCACGATCATCCTGCTCGGTCAGCGCCTCGCCGTGGCGGCGTCAAGTGCCGGTGGGCTCTCGGAGTCGGCGCTCTATGTGCGCGACTACCTGGAGTTCGCCGGGCGCCCGCGCGAGCTCCCCGCCGAGCCGGCGACCATCAGCGCCGAGGCACAGCCGCTCATCCGCGCACGGGCCGAGAACGTCAGCTTCGCGTACAGCGGTGCGGTGGAGCCCGCCCTCCGCGAGGTGTCGCTCGAGGTCGCGCCCGGCGAGGTGGTCGCCCTCGTGGGCGAGAACGGCTCGGGCAAGACCACCCTGGCGAAGCTGCTCGCGGGGCTGTACGAGCCGGGCGCCGGCCGCGTCACCTGGAATGGCGTGAGCCCGACCGACGAGCTGCGCGGCAGTTTCGCGGTCGTCTTCCAGGACTACATGCGCTGGGCCCTGCCGGCGCGCGACAACATCGGCGTAGGGCGCCACGATCGCCTCCCGGATGACGCGGGCGTGGTTCGCGCCGCGCGCGCCGCGGGTGCCCACACCGACACCGAGGCGCTCCCGGACGGCTACGCGACGATGCTGGGGCCGGCGTTCGCCGGGGGCGTCGATCTGTCGGTCGGCCAGTGGCAGCGGATCGCACTCGCTCGCGCGTTCTTCCGGGACGCCCCGTTCGTGATCCTCGACGAGCCCACGGCGGCGCTCGACGCACGCGCCGAGCACGACCTGTTCGTCCGCATCCGCAAGCTGCTCGAGGGGCGCAGCGTCCTGCTCATCTCGCATCGCTTCTCGAGCGTGCGCGAGGCGGATCGGATCTACGTCATGGAGCGCGGCGAGATCGTCGAGAGCGGCACCCACGACGAGCTCGTCGCACTCGGCGGCCGTTACGGCGAGATGTTCGAGCTCCAGGCCGCGCGCTACCGCTGACTCAGCCGAACGCGCCGAGCGGGACGTAGCGCTGCCTGCCGCGCGCTCCGATCACAGCCTCGTCGCCGACGGTCACCCACGCGTGTGCCTCGCCCTCGGATACCGAGGTGACTCCCAGGTGGAGCTTGCTCGGGATCGCCCGGCGCCCCAGCATCCGCCGGACCGCGAGCGCCTGGCGGAGGCACGTCGGATGCCATGGCAGCCGGCTCGCGCCCGCGGCCACGGTCGCGCCCACCCGCTTCGCCTCGATGAGCTGGGCCGGATCGACCGGCCGGCCCTCACCCGGCAGGGCGCTGCCGAGCAATCTCGCAGCCCTCTCACCTCGCAGCACGCGCAGCTCGAGGGAGGCTCGCGCGAGCTCCCACGCCACCTCCACCTGCCGTCGCCGTCTCGCCATCGGGCGATGATGGCACGGAGGCGGATCTATGCCAGGCGCAAGGCGCGCCGCGCGACGTGCGAATCGGCGGCCGCGCCGCGCACCGCCTCGGCCACGAGCAGCCGCACGTACGGGGCGGCTGTGTGGAAGTCGCGCGTGCGGTCGTCGGCGTAGAGCTCTGCAAGCCACGCTCCCTCGCCGGCGGGCGCTGCGGCGGCCAGAACTGCCGTCAGTGACCACTCCTCGAGGAGCCGTCGCTCCGCCGGGTCGGCCTCCTCGTCCTCGGCGGACACCACGAAGGCGCCCCCAGCGTCGAGGATGCGGCGCGTCTCGGGATAGGCGTCCACGTCGTAGCTCTCGCCCTCCACGTCGAAGTGGAGCCCGCGCTGGTCGCGACCCTCCACCACGAGCATCGTGCGCAGGGTCCCGGCCGCGCGCTCGGCGTAAGACACGGTCCAGGCGGTGCTGTCGAGCGCCTCCCCGACCGTCGAAACCACCACGGAAAGACGCTCGAGCGGGGTCGCGGCCCGGAGCGCGGGTGTGTCGAGGCGGCCGAGCGTGTCCTCGAGCAGGCGGTGCAGGTCGAGCGAGTCGCGGTCGCGCAGTCGCCGGCGCGCCTGGGCCGGGCCTTCTGCAGCCGATGAGCCCAGCGGCGCGCCGCCAAGGATCTGCGGCTGGGCGATGTAAACGCGCCGGCGGCCGGTGCGCTTCGCCGTGTACTGCGCCGCGTCGGCTGCGCGCACGAGGTCGGCGGGGCGGCGCGCTCCGCCGCCTACGGACGCGATGCCGCACGACAGCGTGAGCCGCGGCGTGACTGAACCGAGGGCGTCCATGGCCTGCTCGGTCAGGGTCCTGGCGCTGGGTGCGTCCATCCCCGGTAGGAGGATGCAGAACTCGTCGCCGCCGATCCGGCCGACCATCGCGTCCGGGTCACGGCTCTGCGCGGCGGCGCGGAGTGCGTCGGCGACTCGCACGAGTGCGTCATCGCCGGCCTGGTGACCGTCCGTGTCGTTGATCTGCTTGAGGTTGTCCATGTCGCAGAGCACGAGCGACAGGTCGTGACCGTCGCGCACCGCCGCGTTCACGGCGGCCTCCAGTCGCTCGTCGAGAGCCCGACGGTTCGCGAGGCCGGTGAGTGAGTCCTTGAAGGCAAGCTCGGTCATGCCGGTGAACAGCTCGGCGCGCCCGATCGCCGCTCCCACCTGGCCCGAGATCGTGCGGAGGAAGCGCACGTCGCGCTCGGTGAACGCCTCGTCGCCGGTCTCGCGGGTCGCGTACAGCTCGCCCCACATGCCGCCGGCGAACACGATCGGCACCGCCACGGCCGACACCTTCCCGAGGGAGCGCAGCAGGTCGCGCTCGGTGTGGTCGGTGGTCGGGTCGTCGACGGCGCTCAGGTGCGCCTCGCCGCGGCTCAGCATCTGCAGGGCGCGGGGGTAGTCGTCGAGCGAGTACACCTCGTCGGAAGGAAAGCGCTCCTCGCCCTCGGCCAGCGTGCCCACGTTGATCAGCGTCCGCAAGAGCTGGGCGTCGTCCTCGAACTTGCTGATCGAGAGCGAGCCGGCGGCGAGCGCGCGGCGGGCCTCCTCGGCGGCGGTCTCGATCACGTCCTCGATGCCGTGCGCCGCCGCCACCGCTCCAGCCACGGTGATGAGCGCGCGCAGCTCGAGCTCGAGGCGCGACTCCGGCTCGACGGTGAAGCCCTCGTCGTCCCCGTCGGCGAGTGCGCCGTCGAGTGCCGAGGGGTCGAGAACGCATGCCACCAAGGCCTCGATCACCGCCGGGTCGAACTGCGTGCCCGAGCAGAACTCGAGCTCGCGCAGCGCCTCGTCCCGGGGCAGTGCCCGTCGGTAGGGCCGGTCCGAGACGAGCGCGTGGTAGGCGTCGCAGGCGAGCACCACGCGCGCCGCCAGCGGGATGTCCTCGCCGGACAGGCCGTCCGGATAGCCCGTGCCGTCCCAGCGCTCGTGCTCGTGCCGCACGGCGCGTGCCACCTCGCTCAGGCCGGGCAGCGGCTCGAGGATGCGCTCGCCGATCACGGGGTGCTGGCGCATCACGGCCCACTCCTCGCGCGACAGCGGGTCGGGGTTGTGGAGCACGTGGTCCGGTATGCCGATCTTGCCCACGTCGTGCAGCAGCGCGACGGTGCGAATCTCGTCGATCGCGGCGCGGTCGAACCCGAGCCGCAGCGCCACCGCGGTGCTGAGCCGCTGCACCTCGTCGGAGTGGCCGCCCGTGTAGCCGTCGCGTGCCTCGATGGCGGCTGCCAGCGATCGCACCACAGCGCGGTAGCCGTCCGCGGCGCGCTCCTTCTCCCGCTCGATCTCGCGCAGCACCTCGACCAGGGCGTGCTCTCCCTCCGACAGCCCTTCCGCGGCTGCCAGCGCCTGCTCGCGCAGGTCGTCGATCCGTTCGCCCCTCATCCGAACGTCTATCGGGTCTGGACCCCAGACGCTTGACGAATGTCCAGCGTCGCTGGACGGGGCTCAACCGCGGTTCAACGCACCTCGACGAGCTCCGCCTGCTCCATCTGCTCGAGGAACGCGAGCACGTCCGCTCGGCACGCCTCGGGGCTGACGTCGTATTCGCGTCCGAGCGTCTC
>DASYMP010000095.1:0-7296 GCA_036009005.1 Thermoleophilaceae bacterium
CGATCATTGGGGCACGTTACCCACGTGTTACTCACCCGTTCGCGGCTCTGCCCCAGGGCAAGCCCTGGTTCGTCGCTCCACTTGCATGTGTTAAGCACGCCGCCAGCGTTCGTCCTGAGCCAGGATCAAACTCTCCGTGAAAGTCTGGCGTGGTATCAAACTACCCACTGTCAGATCATGGAAAGCTGTCAAGTCGTGTGAGCCTCCCGCGTACACCTGCGGGTCCGCTCAACTTGACGGGTACTACTGATTCAGGCCCCGCGGCACGCCGAAGCGTCCCGACGGGGTTCAAACCTGGACGCGACTTTCCCGCCACGCGAACGCGGCGGATTGGTCGCACGTACTGCTGAGTTTTCAAAGACCGCTGCGTCCTCCGGGGTGGGGATTCCACCCACGCAGAAGCGCGACGGAGGAATATAGCACCCGGCAGGCCTCTGCCTCAGCCGCGGCGAAGTTTCTTGAAGCGCCGGCGCCCAACCTGGAGCACGGCTCCGTCGAGTTCGTCGGCCGGCAGGTCGAGCACCTCGACGTCCCTGCCGTCCAGCTTCACCCCGCCCTGGCCGAGCAGGCGGCGGGCTTCCGAGCGCGAGATCCCGAACGCGTCCGCCATCAGGCCCGGCAGGTGGACCTGGCCGTTCTCGCCGCTGAAGCCGAACTCCTCGATGTCGTCGGGCAGCTCGTGCCGGATGTGGACTCTGTCGAAGCGCTCGCGCGCCGCCTCGGCCGCCTCGCTCCCGTGATAGCGCTCGGTCAGCGCGAAGGCCATGCGCCGCTTCGCCTCGCGCGGGTCGGCCTGCGGCTCCTCGTCCAGGAGCAGCTCGTAGTAGACGGGCATCGCCTCGTCCGGGACGCGCATCAGCTTGCCGAACATGTCCTCGGGCGGCTCGTCGACGCCCACGTAGTTGTCGAGCGACTTCGACATCTTCTGCACGCCGTCGATGCCCGGCAGGATCGGCATCGTCAGCACGGACTGGGGCTCGACCCCGTAGGCCTTCTGGATCTCGCGCGCGAGCAGGATGTTGAAGCTCTGGTCGGTGCCGCCGAGCTCCACGTCGGAGCGGATCGCGACGGAGTCGTAGCCCTGCATCAGCGGGTACAGGAGCTCGAGGATCGAGATCGGCTCCCCGCTCGAGTAGCGCTTCGAGAAATCGTCGCGCTCGAGCAGCTGGGCCACCGTCGAGGTCCGCGCCAGCCGGAACAGCTCCTCCATCGGCATGTCGAGCCACTCGCCGTTTCGCCTCACCTCCGTGCGGTCGCGGTCGAGCACCTTGAAGGCCTGCTCCTGGTAGGTGTCCGCGTTGCGGTCGATCTCCTCGGCGTCCACGTGCGGGCGCGTGGCCGAGCGCCCGCTCGGGTCCCCCACCCGCCCCGTGTAGTCGCCGATGATCAGCACCACCGTGTGGCCCAGATCCTGGAACTCGCGGAGCTTGCGCAGAACGACGGTGTGGCCGAGGTGGATGTCCGGCGTGGTGGGATCCACGCCGAGCTTCACCCGCAGCGGCCGGCCCTTGTCGAGCTGCCGCTCGAGCTCGCCCTTGGGGAGGGCGTCGACGGCATTTCGGGTGAGGAAGCGGGCTGCCTCGCCCGGCGAGTCCGTCATGAGGCCAATGCTAGAGTGCTGACCTTCCTTGGCGCCCGTGCCCGCCGTGCGGACGGGCGCCTGATTTGCCGCTTCATGGCCGCACGGATAGGGGTCCCCAGAGGGGCGCTCACGTTATGCAGGAGCCGCCGACGCCCATCATTCATCCCACTGCCACGGGCAGCGAGCGCTTCCAGCGCTCGAACGGCCTGCCCACGCAGTCGAACGGGTCCGGGCCGCCCCCGCCGACGAAGCCGAAGCTGAAGAAGCTTCGGCTCGCGCTCGTGGTCGGCGGCCTCTCCATCCTCGCTCTGATCTCCACGGTCTTCGGGATGCTGATGGCCGTGGCAAGCGACCTCCCCAGCCTCGAGAACCGCGCCCAGTACGTGGCCGCCAAGAACTCGGTGCTGTACGCGGACAACTTCGGCTGCAAGGACCTCGACAAGGACCCCGAGTGCCAGCAGATCGCGAAGCTCACCGGCAACCAGAACCGCATCCTCGTCGGCGAGGGCGAGATCTCCCCGAACGTGAAGAACGCCGTGATCGCGATCGAGGACCGCCGCTTCTACGGCCACAAGGGCGTGGACTACACCGGAATCGCGCGCGCGCTCGTCCAGGACGTGCTGAAGCGGCGCGCGGCCCAGGGTGGATCGACGATCACGCAGCAGTTCGTGAAGAACGCACTCGACGCGCAGGCCGACCGCTCGGTGTTCCAGAAGCTCCGCGAGGCGGCGCTCGCCTACCACCTCGAGCGCCAGTGGCCCAAGGAGAAGATCCTCACGCAGTACCTCAACACGGTCTACTTCGGCAACGGCGCCTACGGCATCGAGTCGGCGGTGCGCACCTACTTCGGCGACGGCGACGAACCGGCCGAGCGCACCGGTGCCGCCGACGCCGGCGTGAGCTACACGCCTCCGGTGACGCAGGAGCAGCAGGGAAACCCGGACGCCCGCGAGGCCGTGAACGTGGCTCCGCACGAGGCCGCCCTGCTTGCCGGGATGATCGCCTCGCCGAGCATGTACGACCCGGTCGCGCACCCGCGGGCCTCACGCGCGCGCCGCAACCTCGTGCTCCAGCGGATGCTCTCCATGGGCGCCATCTCAAAGGCTCAGTACGACACGGCGATCCGCCAGAGCCTCCCGGCCGAGGACGACATCGACCCGCCGAGCACCGAGTCCCAGCAGCCCTACTTCACGACCTGGATGACCGAGCACCTGCTCCAGGAGTACCCGGCGGGCAAGGTCTTCGCCGGCGGCCTGAAGGTCCGCACCACGATCGACCCCGAGCTCCAGCAGGCCGCCGAGAGCGCGATCGTGGGCCGGCTGTCGGGCATCGGCCCGGACGCCGCCCTCGTGGCGATCAAGAACAAGACCGGCGAGGTGCGGGCGATGGTGGGCGGCTCGGACTACAACGCCCGGCCCTTCAACCTGGCGACGAACGGCCACCGCCAGCCGGGCTCGGCGTTCAAGCCGTTCATCCTCGCGCGCGCGCTCGACGACGGCATCGACCCGAACAGCAGCTGGGCATCCCAGCCGAAGACGTTCTACTCGAAGAACGGGCGCGGCCAGAAGGTCCGCTTCGACGTCTCGAACTACGACGACTCGTACCTCGGGACGGCCTCGCTGTGGTCGGCGACGGCCACGTCCGACAACTCCGTGTTCGCCGAGCTCGGCATGAAGGTGAAGCCGCGCCGCGTGGCGAGGCTCGCGGAGGAGATGGGCATCCGCACCAAGCTGTCGACCAACCCCGCAATGCTGCTCGGCGGTCTCAAGGAGGGCGTGACGCCGCTCGAGATGGCCTACGCGTACTCCACGATCGCGAACGACGGCAAGCGCGTCTCCGGCGATCTGGCGCCGGACGACAGCGGGCCCGTCGCTATCGAGAGCGTCGAGCAGGCGGACGGCTCCGTCAGGAAGAACAAGCCCGTCGTCGAGCAGGTGCTGCCGCCGAAGGTCGCGCAGGTCGAGAAGGACATGCTGTCGCTCGTGGTCCGGAGCGGCACGGGCCGTGCCGCGCAGGTCGGAGACGAGTTCATCTGGGGCAAGACCGGCACGACCGAGAACTACGGCGACGCCTGGTTCGTGGGCGGCAACGCCGACATCACCGTCGCGGTCTGGGTGGGCTACGCCGACAAGCTCCAGCCGATGGAGTACGAGCACGCGGGCGGCCCGGTCGCCGGCGGAACGTTCCCCGCCGAGATCTTCCACGACTTCATGAGCTCGTGGCTCGAGCTGCGCACGGCGCGCCGGCTCGAGCGCGGCGCGAAGAACGACGGCACCACGACAGAGGGCGTAGCCCCCGCGGTCCCCGTCTCGCCGTCGGACATCCCGCCCGCCGAGCAGGCACCCACCACGACGCCTGACAGCGGCACGCAGCCGGGCGGCGGCGGAGGCGGCGGGGACACGGGCGGCGGAGGCGGCGGCGGGAACGCGCCGCAGGACCCGGCGCCCGCGCCCGAGACGCCACCCACGCCTGCGCCCGAGCCGACTCCCCCGCCGACAGGCGGCGGAGGCGGCGGCGGGGCAAGCCCCACCGGCTAGCCCGCCCGTTCCGTCTAGGCGGCGGCGCTCGCCCGCATCGCGGCGGGCCAGGGGCGCGAGACGTGGCGCGAGTCCGCGTCGCAGAAGCGCCACGGGAGCTCGGCCGCCTTGGTGATCCCGACACGCTCGCCCACGACGATGCGCGGGGCCCGCGAGCCGGGCTCGCGCGTGAGCAGCTCGATCGGACCGTCCACCAGCGACGTGCCGTTCAAGGACAGACCGATGCCGAGCGCCTGCGTGAGCTTGCCCGGTCCCGAGCAGAGCTCCTCGTCGCGAGCCACGCCGCGGCGCGCGCGCATCGCCTCGAGCCCGTCGACGGGCTCGAGCGCGCGGATCAGCACCGCCGCGCCCACGCCCTCCGGCTCGGCCACAGCGTTCAGCAGCGAGTGGATGCCGTAGGAGAAGTAGACATACGCCCGCCCGGGCTCGCCGAACAGCGTGCGCGTGCGCTCGGTGACGCCCGCGAACGCGTGACAGGCGGGCTCGTCCATGTGGTAGCTCTCGCTCTCGACGATCCGCCCCGCGGTCTCGCCGTGGCGGACGACGCAGCCGAGCAGGTCGCGGGCCACGTCGTGCACCGAGCGGTCGTAGAAGTCCCTGCCGAGCCTCACCCGCGGGCCTCGCGCAGCACCTGCCGTGCCTGCGCGAGCTGGTCGCGCACGCGCGACATCGCCGTGCCGCCGTCGGACACCTTCGACTCGAGCCACGAGCGCTCGTCGAGCAGGTCGTGGAAGCCGCCGTCGAGCTGCGGCGCGAGCTCGGCGAGCTCCTCCTCGGTCAGCTCCGAGAGCTTCTTGCCGCGCTCCACCGCGGCGCGCACGAGGCCGCCCACCACGCCGTGCGCCTCGCGGAACGGCACGCCCTGGCGCACGAGGTGGTCCGCCACGTCGGTGGCCGCGATGAACTCGTCCGAGGCCGCGGCGGCCATGCGCTCGCGGTTGAACTCGATGCTGTCGAGCATCTCGTCCGCCACCCGCAGGCTCAGCTCGAGCGTGTCGACGGTGTCGAAGAGCGGCTCCTTGTCCTCCTGAAGGTCCTTGTTGTAGGTGAGCGGCAGGCCGTGCAGCACGCCGTGGAGGGTGGTGAGGTGGCCGGTCACGCGCGGCGCCTTGGCGCGGAGCAGCTCCGCCGCGTCCGGGTTCTTCTTCTGCGGCATGAGGCTCGACCCGGACGAGAACGCGTCCGCCACCTCGCAGAAGCCGAACTCGTCGGTCGACCACAGGACGATCTCGCCGCCGAGCTGCGACAGGTGCGTGGCGCAGGTGGCGGCCGCCGAGAGGTAGTCGAGCACGAAGTCGCGGTTCGACACCGCGTCGAGCGAGTTCTCCGCGATCGCGCCGAAGCCGAGCTCCTGGGCGACGAAGATGCGGCTCGTGTCGAAGTTGACCCCCGCGAGCGCGCCCGCCCCGAGCGGCAGGTCGTCCGTGGAGGTCATGCAGAAGTTGAAGCGCTGAAGGTCGCGCCGGAACTTCCAGAAGTAGGCGAGCAGGTGGTGCGAGAGGTAGACCGGCTGGGCCCGCTGCAGGTGCGTGTAGCCGGGCAGCCGCCAGTCCATGTGGCGCTCGGCCAGGGAGACGAGCGTGCCCATCAGCTTCTGGAGCAGCTCCTGCGCGTCGAGGCTGTGCGCACGAACGAACATCGCGACGTCGGTGGCCACCTGGTCGTTCCGCGAGCGAGCCGTGTGGAGCTTGCCGCCGACCGGTCCGACGATCTCCGTGAGCCGGCGCTCGATCGCCATGTGGATGTCCTCGTCGTCGGGCTGCACGACGAACGAGTCGGTGTCGATCTCCTCGCGTACCGCCGCGAGGCCGCGCTCGAGCGCCTCGAGGTCATCGTCGCCGATGATCGCGCTGCGGGCGAGCATGCGCGCGTGCGCGAGTGACTGCTCGAGGTCGTAGGGCGCCAGCCGGTAGTCGAACCGGATGGACGAGTTGAGCGCCTGGAAGAGCGGGTCCTGGGGGTCACGGAAGCGGCCCATGCCGTGCGGAGTCTAGGCAAGCAGCGGGCGGTGCCCGGTGCGCAGCCATGCCCTCTAGGCTTTGGCGCGTGCGGGTTCGCGAGGCGCGTCAGGACGACGTGGCGGCGGTGGCGAGGCTGCTGCACGAGAGCTCGCCGCTGATCTACGACCGCTTCGCCGGCAAGCGCGAGCGCGCGCTTGCGCTACTGGAGGAGGCGTTCAGCCTCCATGGCAACGTGGCGAGCCGCGAGGTCGTGCGCGTGCTCGAGGTCGACGGCCGCCCCGCGGCGGCGATGGCCGCCTTCCCGATCGACGAGGGACCCGACCGGGCGGGCGCGTTCGTGCGGCTCGCGCTGCGGCGCGTGCCGTTCTGGCTCTGGCACCGCACGCTGCGGCTCTACACCGCCGGCACGCGCGTGGCGAGGGAGGACGCGCTCTACATCGACGCGCTCGCCACGGACCCGGGCCTGCGCCGGCGCGGCGCGGCCCGCGCGCTGCTCGACGAGGCCGAGCGCGACGCCCGGGAGCGCGGTCTCGCCGCGGTGACGCTCGACACCACGCTCGACAACGACGCCGCGCGCGCCCTCTACGCGAGCGCCGGCTTCGACGAGGTGGCCTACCGCGCGCCGGCGCGCGGGCTGCCGGGCTTCGTGGCGCTCGTCAAGCAGCTCGGCCGATGACGTCGAGGAGCGCCTCGACGACCTGCTCCAGCTCGCCGTCGGTCAGCTCGCCGAAGAAGGGCAGCGCGAGCGAGCGGGCGGCCACGTCCTCGCAGACGGGGAACTCGCCCTCGCGATGGCCGAAGCGCTCGCGGTAGAAGCTCATCAGGTGGATCGCGGGCAGATAGGGCTTCGTGTCCACGCCGCGCTCGCGCATGGCGGTGACGGCGCCGTCGCGGTCCACCCCGCGCGGCAGCTGCACCACGTACACGAACCAGCTGCGGCGCTCGCCGCCCTGGTCGGGGCAGGGCAGGTCGAGGCCATCGATTCCGGCCAGGGCCTCGCCGTATAGGGCGGCGGCCCGGGCGCGCGCAGTCAGCAGCTCGTCGAGCCGTTCCAGCTGCGCCAGCCCAAGCGCGCAGGACAGCTCGTCGAGCCGGTAGTTGAAGCCGAGCCGGTCGTGGTCGAGCCAGCCCATGTCCGGGGCCCGGCCCTGGTTTCGCTCGGAGTCGATCCGCTCCTTGTGCGAGTCGATCGGACACACCACCATGCCGCCCTCGG
>DASYMP010000096.1:0-1743 GCA_036009005.1 Thermoleophilaceae bacterium
CTTCCGCCTTTGAGGGAGACGCGAATGTGCTGCTTCTCGACGGGAGCGTCACGTGCCGGGACGTGACTGACGTCGCCGGGTAGAGGGCTCAACATGGCGCAGCTCTTGAGCCTGGTGGTCGCTGTCGTGGTCTTCGTGGCGCTTTACGTGCTGTTGCGTGAACGCGCGGGGCGGAGGTCCGGCTCCAAGCCGCCCGTGCAGCGGGGCTGGCTCGCCGCGATCGTGGGCTGCGCCCTGATTGCGGTCCTCAGTGGGCTAGTTCTCTGACGCGCGCCAGGTTACGTAGGAGCCGCAGTTCGCTGCGTGGCGAGAGCACGGCAGTGGGGCCTCTTCGATCTAGCAGATTTCGACGAACTCGCGCTTGTTGGCGCGGACTCATGCCGTCTGGCTCACTCTCTACCGAGCAAGAGAAGGAGCGCGCGACGATGCGTGGATGGCTTCGGCGGCAGGCACGCGCATCGTCTCCATGCGGCGCTTCGCGCGTGCGACGGGCCCAGCGTCGAAGTGCGCTGCGTTTCGGAGGACGACGACACGCTCGTGCTGCCCCGACCTCCCGAGGCAGAACCTCTGCGATGCCTAGAGAGATTCGCGGGGTCGTGTGATCGCGGAGCCCGCGCGCCCAAATCACCGGAAACCGGCTTCACCCCCATGTGGGGGAAGGGCGATTCGGCGGCGGAGAAAGGCGGCCGTACGGTGCGGCGCCATGCCGTTCCGAAAGCTCTTTCTTGCGTCCACCGCCAGCGCGCTCAGCGCTCTTGCAATGACAGCCAGTGCTTCGGCGCAGACGTCGTGCGCCAACGCCGCGACGGCGCCGACGAGCGCGAACACGGCGACGATCCGCACGGCGGTCCTGTGCCTCGTCAACGAGCAGCGGACCCAGCGGGGCCTCACGCCGCTCGTAGCCAATGCGCAGCTCACGACGGCGGCGCAGCGGCACTCGGACGACATGGTGGCCAGGAAGTACTTCTCGCACACGAGCGCTGACGGCCGGATGTTCTCTCAGCGGATCTCGGCGGCGGGCTACCTCACCGGCGCCCGCAGCTACTCGCTCGGCGAGAACATCGCCTGGGGCAGCGGCTCGCTCGGCACGCCGCAGAAGATCGTGGCGGGCTGGATGAACTCCGCGGGGCACCGCGCCAACATCCTCAACGCCTCGTTCCGGGACTCCGGGGTCGGCGTCGCGGCGGGCGTGCCGGTCGCCGGCTACAGCGGCGGCGGGACGTACACGCACGACTTCGGCTACCGCCGCTAGGTGCTCCGGTGCCGGCCTGCCGAGCGACGGGCCGAGGCCTCGTGCTCAGCGGACGGGGTACATGCCCATGGTCTCGGTGCGGTAGCCCTTCGCGCCCACGGCGAGCCGCGGCTGCCAGGCCCGGGTCGCGCCGGGCCGCGGCGTTGACGTGCACGCGCAGCGCACCGGTGTTCGGGGACGGTGCGTCTTCGTGACGAACTCGCTATTCTCGCCGACCGAGCTCGGCTTCACCGAGCGCTTTCAGAGGTGGCGGACGTCCCTGTTCTGCTTGCGCGATGTGGTCCTTTCGACGATGTCGGCACTTTGCGCGTGAGCATGTTCTTGCTGCGGTACCTTCCGCATTGCGACTTCGAGCGCGATCAGGTCCGCGCGCTCGACGCGCTGTGCGCCTCGGCGACGACGGACGCCGCCGGTCACGCTGAGGCGGTCGTCGTTCTCTCGATCGCCGCGAGTGCGAGCTGCTCGTCGACCTCGCCAGGCAGGCCGCTGAC
>DASYMP010000097.1:0-3420 GCA_036009005.1 Thermoleophilaceae bacterium
CCTGCGGCACCCCTACGCTCAGAGCGTGCTCCGCGAGCTCGCCTACGCCAAGCTGAACCTCGTCCTGCACGTCGGTCATCCGCGGCCCGATGGCCTGCATCCGATCTGCTCGCTGCTCGCCTCGATCGAGCTGGCCGACGAGCTGACCGCGGAGCCGAGCGATTCCGGCGAGGACACCGTTCACTGCCCCGGAGTCCCGGACGACAACCTCGCGGCCCGGGCGCTCGCCGAGTTCCGCTCGCGCGCGGGGGGTGAGCTGCCGCCGCTCGCGATCTCGATCGACAAGCACATCCCGGTGGCCGCCGGGCTGGGCGGCGGAAGCGCCGACGCCGCCGCCACCCTGCGGATCGCCAACAGGCTCGCGGGCGACCCGCTCGGCCACGCGGAGCTGCTGCGCCTCGCGGCCGACCTCGGCTCGGACGTGCCGAGCCTGCTCGACCCGGGGCACGCCATCGTCCAGGGCGCCGGAGAGCGCGTCGAGCCGGTGACGCTCCCCCCGCTCGCGGCCGTGCTGATCCCCGACGACGAGGGCATCTCGACGGCCGCCGCCTATGACGAGCTCGACCGCCTCGGGGCGGGCCGCCCGAAGCTCGACCCGGAGCCGCTCCGGAAGCTCACCGAAGCGGACCCCGCGAAACTCGCGGCGGCGCTCGAGAACGATCTTCAGCGGGCGGCCCTGTCGATGCGACCCGACCTGGACGCACGCATCGAGGCTCTCCGCGCCGCCGGGGCCCTCGGGGCCGCCGTGAGCGGCTCGGGACCCACCTGCTTCGGCCTGTTCGAGGACCGCCACGCCGCGGAGCGCGCGGCGGCCCAGCTCCCCGGCGCCATCCTCAGCGCGCTCCGCTGACGTACGCTCCGGCCTGATGTCGGCTCGGGAGGTCATCGCCGCAGTGGCCGCCGTCCTGACCGCGGCCTACGTGGTCTGGCGCTGGCGCAAGCTGAGCTTCGAGCGCAGGGCGCTCTTGATCGCGGTCACGCTCGCGCTCGCCGTCTACGCGAGCGGCGTGCTCTCCACGCTCCCTGACCCGAAGAAGGTCATCGAGGACGTGGCCAAGGCACTCGGCCCCTGGACATACGCGCTCGTGGCCGTGATGGCCTACCTCGAGACCGGCGCGTTCGTGGGGCTCGTCGCGCCGGGCGAGACCGTCGTGATGGCGGGCGGCGTGGTCGCCGGCCAGGGCGAGATTCAGCTGCTCCCGCTGATCGGGCTCGTGTGGGTGTCCGCCGTGCTCGGCGACACCACGAGCTTCTACATCGGCCGCCGTCTCGGCCGCCGCTTCCTAGAGCGCCACGGACCGCGCTTCAAGATCACGCACGAGCGGCTCGAGCAGGTGGAGGGCTACTTCGACCGCCACGGCGGCAAGACGATCCTGATCGGCCGCTTCATCGGGCTCGTGCGTGCGCTCGCGCCGTTCATCGCGGGCTCGTCGGGGCTGGCCTACCGGCGCTTCATCCCGTACAGCGTCGTCGGCACGGGCCTGTGGTCCACCACGTTCTGCGTGATCGGCTACCTGTTCTGGCGCTCGTTCGACAAGGTCGCCCATCTCGTGGGGCAGGCGATCTTCGGCTTCGGCGTGACGGTGGCGCTGATCGTCGGCGCGGTCGTGGCCTATCGCCGCCGCCGCGATATCCGCGCGTGGCTCGACGCGCACCGCCGGGACCCGCTGGTGCGCCCGCTGTTCGCGGTCGGCCGGCCGCTCTACCGCACGATCGTGCACCCGATCGTGCGCGTCGTCTCGCCGGTCGTCCGCTTCGTCGCCGACCGTCTGATGCCGGGCGAGCTCGGGCTCGAGCTGACCACCCTCCTGGCCATCGCCGCCGTGGGCGCCTTCGTGTTCGTGGCCTACGTGACCACGCTCGACCACAGCCTCGCGCCCACGCCGTTGGACAACAACTGGCTCGATCTCGCCGACCGGCTCCGGATGGACCAGCTCGTGGACGTGGCGAAGGTCGTGACCGCACTGGGCGCCTTCCCGACCGTCGCGGCGCTCGTGATCGCGACGGCGGTGCTGCTGGTGACCCGGCGTCGCCACCCCGAGGCGCTGGTGCTCGTGTCCGGCTTTCTCCTCACCTACATCGCGGTCAAGGTGACAAAGGACGCGCTGCACCGACCGCGGCCCACGGACTCGCTCGTGCGCACCTACGGCGACGCGTTTCCGAGCGGACACGCGGCCTATGCCATGGCCTGGGTCGCCGCCGCGGTGGTGCTGACCCGACGGCTTCGCCTGGTCGCGACCGGCACCCTCGTGTTCGTGGGCCTCGGCGTGGCGATCGCGGTCGGGGCCACGCGGGTGTACCTGCGAGCGCACTGGGCGTCGGACGTCGCGGGCGGCTGGGGGCTCGGCGCGGCGATCTTCGCGCTGCTGGGCGGGATCGCGCTCGTCGTCGAGCACATTCGCCACAATGGGGACGAGACCTGATGAGCAATCTCGAGCTTTCCAACACGGAGATCGTCATCGCGCTCGCGGGCGCGCTCGCGCTCGCCTGCTACGTCGCGCTCGTCCTGCTGCCGGCGCTGCGCTGCTACGGGCGCGTCTGGGAGAAGTTCGCCGCGGGCTTCCTCACCCTCTACGTGGTCGGGACGCTGCTCGGGATCGGCGCGGCCCTGGGTCTCGCCGTCGTCTGGACCTACGACACCTACGCGTGATGTCCACGCAGTCGCGCCCATTTCTCGAGGCCCTCGACGAGGTCTCGGACGCGGTCGAGTCGGGCTCCGGCCTGCCCGCTGTCGCACGGGCCGCGAGCCGCGCCCTCGAGGCGAGCGTGATCGTGCTCGACCGCAGCAGCAGCGTGCTGGCGGTCGCGTGCGCGTCGCCTGAGGACGAGCGCGCCGTGATGGGCGGCGAGGCGGGGACGGAGACCGTGGAGCTGAGGGTTGCCGACGCCGAGGTGGGAACGCTCCGCTACCGCCCGCGCGGCGAGCAGCCGCCGGGAGCGCTCCTGCGGCTGGTGGGGAACCTGATCGGCCTGGAGCTCGAGCGCTCGCGCGCGCCCGAGCGGGCGAGCGAGGCCGCTGTGGGCGACTTCATCCAGGATCTGCTCGCGCGCCGCGTGACCGATCGCGAGAACATCGTGGCCCGCGCGGCCGAGCTGGGCTGCGACCTGACCGGCGGTGTGACCGCCGTGATCGTCCGCGCGCGCCCGCACGGGCCCGAGGAGGGCGACTGGCGCGCGCGCGTGCTCACGCTCGCGGAGCGAGGCGCGCGCGCGATCGAGCGCGGCGTGCTGGCGGCGCTTGCTGAGTCGGGCTGGTCGCGCCACGGCGCCAGTGGGCCGAACGACGGCGCCGCCCTGCTGGCCGAGCGCGAGCTCGTGATCCTCGTGCCAGGGCCCGACGTGGCGACCGGCCGCCGCGCCGCGACCGCGGTGCTCCACGAGCTCGAGGCGAACCTGCCGGGCTTCGCCGTGACCGTGGCC
>DASYMP010000098.1:0-9520 GCA_036009005.1 Thermoleophilaceae bacterium
GCGGCGCGCGACCAGCGCCAGCGTGGGCGTCTGCACACGCCCGAGCGACACCGCGCCGTCGAAGGCGGCCCGCAGGCGAATCGACGCCGCTCGCGTGGCGTTCATGCCCACGAGCCAGTCGGCCTCGGAGCGTGAGCGTGCGGCCTCCTCGAGCGACTTCAGCTCCTCCGCCGGGCGCAGATGGCCGAACGCCTCACGAATGGCCGCCTTCGTCATCGACGAGAGCCACAGGCGCTGCACCGGCTTGTGGACGGGAGCGAGGTCGTAGACGTAGGCGAAGATCAGCTCGCCCTCGCGGCCGGCGTCGCAGGCGTTGATGATGGTCTCGACGTCGTCGTCGGCCATCAGCCGGTGAATGGCGCGCATCTGCTTGCCCGAACGCTCGTCGTTCGGGATCAGCTTGAACTTCTCGGGAAGGATCGGGAGGTCCGCGAAGCGCCACTTCTTCAGCTTCGGGTCGTACTCGTCAGGGGGCGCCAATCCGACCAGGTGGCCCACCGCCCAGGTGACGATGTAGCCCCCGTTGTCGGTCGATCCGTCCTGGGTCTCGAGGTGCGTCTTGTCCTTTGACTGCTTGAAGGATCCAGGCAGCGTGGACGCGAGGTCACGCGCGACCGAGGGCTTCTCAGCAACTACTAGGATCTTCGACATCAGGGTTGAGGGTACGCATATCGGCTCCCACACTTCCACGGGATGGTGGCTGGAGGAGGCCGGTGGTGCCGCTCCCCGCCCCGCCTTGGACGGGCCGCGAGAGGCGGACGTGGTCGTGATCGGGGGCGGTTACACGGGCCTGTGGACTGCCTGGCACCTGCTCGATTCGGAGCCGGGCATTCGGGTCCTGCTCCTTGAGGGCGGGATCTGTGGACACGGCCCGAGCGGGCGCAACGGGGGGTTCTGCGAGTCGCTCTGGATGCGCGCGCCCTTGCTGCGTCAGCGCTTCGGCGACGCGCCCGCCCGTGAGCTGCTCGACGCGTCGAGCGAGACCGTGGGGGCCATCGGCGCCTGGTGCCGCGACAACGACGTCGACGCCTGGTTCGACCAATCCGGCTACCTCAGCGTCTCCGCGGGCCCAGCGTTTGCCGATACGGGCCTTGCTGCCGCCGAGGCCGTCGCGGCGCTGGGGGCGCCCGAGGCGGTGCGCGACCTGTCGGCCGCGGAGGTGCGCGAGCGCGTGCGGTCGCCCGTCTTCGGCCGTGGCGTGTTCGTGCCCGACTTCGCCACGGTGCAGCCGGCACGCCTCGCCCTGGGCCTCCGGCGGCGCCTGATCGAGCGCGGCGTGGAGCTGTTCGAGCGCTCGCGCGTGCGTGGCCTCCGGGTCGAGCCGGGTGGGGTCGTGGCCGAGACCGCCGGCGGAAGCGTTCGCGCCGGAGCGGCGGTGCTGGCCGTGGGCTCGGCCGCGCGCTCGCTGCGGCCGCTCAGCTCGCGCCTGAGCGTCACCTCCTCCCACATCGTCCTCACGGAGCCCGTGCCCGACCTGCTCGAGGAGATCGGCTGGACGGGCGGCGAGTGCATCACCGACGGCCGCACGCTCGTGCACTACTTCCGCACGACGCGCGACGGCCGGATCGTCTTCGGGTGGGGCGGCGGGCGGATCGCCTGCGGAGCGCGCGTGAACGGCCGCATGGAGGTCGACGTGGAGATCGCGCAGGAGGCACGGCGCGCCCTCGTGCGCATCTTCCCCGGCCTGGAGGGACGGGCGATCACGCACGCCTGGGGCGGCCCGATCGACGTCTCTCCCAGCCACATCGCTCAGATCGGCACGCTGCCGGGCGCGCCGGTGCACTTCGCGTTCGGCTACACCGGCAACGGCGTCGGCCCGACGCACCTCGCGGGGCGCACACTCGCCTCGCTGGCCCTGGAGCGGACCGACCGCTACACCCGCCTGCCGACCGTCGGCGCGGGCGCGGGCGCGTGGGTGCCGCCCGAGCCGCTCGCCTGGCTGGGCGGCGCGCTCATCCGGCGGGCGCTCGTCAAGCGCGAGAACACCCTGGAACGCGGCGAGCGTCCCGGCCTCGTAACACGCGCGCTGTGCGCGGCGCCGAAGGCGCTGGGAATTCACGTGGGTCGATGACGTGCGCAAGCGCCCCGGCGGTGCCGGGCGCGCAGCGATGCCCTCAGTACGGCGAGTAGCCGTAGCTCTTGCCGCGGTCCGGCCCACGGCAGCCCGTGCGCCGCTCGGCCGGCCGGAACGGCAGGCGCACGATCACCTGCGCCTCGTTGTTGTCCTCGTCTGACTCGTAGATCCGGTTGTTCGGATCCGCGATGTGCACGTAGGCGAAGCAGCCGCGCAGGCCGGTCACGTCGATCCACTGCTCGGGATAGGTGGGCGGGTACACGTCGGCCCAGCCGACCGAGGTGCCGAGCGTCACGTGCTGCGCGCGCGAGGCGTTGCTGCAGGCCCCGTAGTGCGCCGACCTCGGTGAGCGCGGCAGCGCCGGGCGCGTGTGAACGAGATCGCGCAGGCAGTAGGCGACCTTCGGCCCGGTGCGGACAAGCTTCGTGCGCCGGCCCTGCGAGTCCACGCGCCACAGCTCGAAGCGGGCGGCGTTGTAGAACTTCCACCAGAAGCGGCTCAGGTGCGCGAACTTGAACTGGAGCCGCCCGTCGGTGGCGACCCCGATGCGGCTGCCGTCGCGCCTGTAGATCCGCTGGCGCGCCCGCATGAAGCGCGGCCCGATGCGGGTGCCGAACAGCTCGGCGGGCCCGTCGCCCACGCTGTCGATCACGTTGCCGGCGCGCAGGACGGTGCGCCCGCGCTTGCTCGAGCGGTCGCTGTAGAGCCCCCACGGACGCCTCATCACGAGGTCCGGGCAGCGCAGTCTCGCGGACCCCGGCGCGATGCACGGGTTCTCGGCGGGCGGGGTCTCGGCCGGAGGCGTCTCGGGGGGCTGATCCTGGGCCTGCGACGGCGTGACGGCCAGAGCGCTCGCGGCGATGCCGGTGCAGCAGAGGACGGTCAGAAGGGCGGCACGCACCGCCACAGTTGTAGCGATCCGGTCAGGCGCATGGTCCGGTATCGACCCGCCCGCGTATGCGCCCGAGCGCCCGCCGCACGACCGAGTCCGGCACGCCGAAGCCCGACCGGCGGCGCCCGCTCGCGGCAGCGAAGACGGTCGTGACCACGCGGCCGGAGCCGTCGACGACCGGCCCGCCGGAGTTGCCGTGGCGCACGAGACCGCGCAGCGAGGTGATCTCCCGCCGTACCGGCCCGCGCCCGTAGGCGTCCTGGCTCAGCACCCCGACCGTGGCGCCGAGGCGCGCGGGCTCCACGTCGTACGGACCGTTCTCCGGGAAGCCGAGCACGGCCGCCGAGGTGCCCGCGGGGGCGTTCACCCTCATCGACAGCGCGGGCGCGCCCGACAGCCCGGACACGCGCAGGACGGCGAGGTCGTTGCGGGCGTCGAACCAGACGGCGTCGGCTTCCACGGATGGGCCCTCGCCCCCCGGCTGGACCGTCGTGTCGTCCTGGCCGGCGACCACGTGGGCGTTCGTCACGACGAGGCCGTCCGCCGCGACCCACCCGCTGCCCTGCACGCCGAGCCCGCAGGCTGTGCCGAGCACGCGCACGACGCTGCGGCCCGCGGCGCGCACCTGGGGATCGCGCGCGATCGCGGCGTTCGGCGGCCGCACGTTCGCGGACGGCCCGGCGATCGTCGGGACCGGGTCGAAGCGCGCGAGGGCCTGGAGGATCGGCCCCGACGGCGGCAGCGCCGCGTTCAGCCTCTTGAGGATCTCGGAGCGCTGGATCGGCTCGCGCAGCTGGCGTGCGCCGGGCGTCTGGAGCGCCACGGCGCCCGCGATCCACACGAGGAACAGCCCGAGGCAGGCCACGAGGACGCTGCCCCCCACGCCGTCGACCGCCCCCAGCCGCTCGCCGAGTCTTCGGCGCAGGTGGAAGCCGAGCACCTCGAGCACCGACGACAGGACGGCGCCGACGAGCAGCGCTCCGATCAGGGCGAACAGGGGCGCGTACGGCGAGTGCGACCCATCCTGGAGGACGAGCGGCCCGAGCCGCGATCCCACCAAGGCGCCGCCCGCGAAGCCCACGAGCGACAGCGCCCCGGCGATCAGCCCCTGGCGGAAGCCCCAGACACCCATGAGCACCGTGAAGGCGACGATGATCCAGTCGAGCCCCGTCAAGGCCCGTGTGAGGCTAGTCCCCGCGGGTACCATCGGCCTCGGTCCCCCTTCGTGAACGGCATCCCCGCAGAGCGCCGACGGCGCATCACACACCGTGCGCTGCCGACGCTGGGCGGGCTCGCGGCCGTCTCGCTGATCGCGGGCGCGCTCGTCGGCGCGAGCACCCCCAGCGCATCTGAGCGCACCGCCACGGAGTTCGCCGAGGCCTGGGAGCGAGGCGACCTGCGTGCGATGCACGGGCTCCTGAGCGCGGGCGCGCGGGAGCGCTACCCGCTCGCGAGCTTCCGGCGCGCGTACAGGGACGCGGCCGAAACCGCCACGCTGGCCTCGGTCGTGGCAGGCGATCCGGACGGGAGCGAGGACGACGAGGTCGTTATCCCGGTTGTGGTCGAGACGCGCGTCTTCGGCAGCCTGCGCGGGAAGCTGCGCGTGCCCGTGAGCGGCGAGCGCGTGGACTGGCGGCCGCGGCTCGTGTTCCCCGAGCTTCGTGCCGGCGAGCGGCTCAGCCGCAACAGCGTGCCGCCCACCCGCGCGACCATCCACTCGCGCGACGGCAAGGTGCTCGCCCAGGGCGCCGCGGCGGCGCGCACCTCGCCACTCGTGGGCATCGCCGACTCGATCGCCGGCCGGATGGAGCCCCTGGAGAGCTCGGAGGAGCGAGCGGCCCTGTACGCGCGCGGCTTCCCCGCGGACTGGCCCGTGGGCCAGAGCGGCCTCGAGGAGGTCTTCGAGGAGCGGCTGCGCGGCCGCCCGGGCGGCGAGCTCGTGGCGGGCGGGCGCGTGCTGGCACGGGCCAGGCCGCGCCGTTCGCGTGACGTCAAGACGACGATCGACACGCGCCTTCAGGAGGCGGCGGTCGTGGGCCTGGCCGGCCGGCTCGGAGGCATCGCGGCGCTCGACCCGCGCAACGGCGAGATCCGCGCGCTGGCCGGCATCGCGTTCTCGGCGCCTCAGCCGCCCGGGTCGACCTTCAAGATCGTGACGGCCGCCGCGGCGCTCGAACAGGGCCTCGTCAAGCCGTCGACCGAGTTCCCGGTGGAGACCCACGCGATCATCGACGGAGTCGAGCTCGAGAACGCGAACGGCGAGTCCTGCGGCGGCAGCTTCCGCAACTCGTTCGCCCACTCGTGCAACTCCGTGTTCGCGCCGCTCGGCCTGAGGATCCAGGCGGAGCAGCTCGTGGACATGGCCGAGCGCTTCGGCTGGAACGCGCTGGCCACGATCCCCGGAGAGGTGCCGAGCAGGCTCCCCCAGGCGGCGGACATCGACACGCCGCTCGAGCTCGCGTCCACAGCGATCGGCCAGTTCGAGACGCTGGCCACGCCGCTCCAGATGGCGTCCGTGGCGCAGACGATCGCCACGCGCGGCGTGCGCTTTCCGCCGGTGCTCGACCCGGCGCGGCGCCCGCGCGGCACGCGCGTCGTGTCGCGGCGCGTGGCGCGGATCATCGGCTCGATGATGGTCGACGTCGTGGCCTACGGCACCGGCACGGCCGCCGCGCTGCCCGACGTGCGGGTGGCGGGCAAGACCGGTACCGCCGAGCTCGAGGACACGCGCGACCCGCAGACCGGCGAGACGCTCCCCCCGGACCCGAACAACACGGACGCGTGGTTCACCGCCTACGCCCCCGCGAAGCGGGCGAAGATCGTGGTCGGGGTCATGCTCGTGCGCGCCGGCGCGGGCGGCGCGAGCGCGGCGCCGGCCGCGCGCGTGGTGCTCGACGCGGCCACGCCCTAGGGCGCGCGGCCTCTAGATATCGAGCTTGAAGGTGAGGTGCTTGTCGCCGGAGCCCTGGACCTCGAGCTCCAGCGGGCGGTACTCGGTGTTCTCGAGCGGCAGCCGGAACAGCAGCATCGCGCCGGAGGTGGGGCCCAGCTGGGCCACGCTGCCGAACTCCGGGATGCACTCGGCCGGCAGGAGCTCCTGCGGCCTGTAGGCGAACTCGTTGTCCGCCGGCAGCTCCTCCGGCTCGAACTCGTTGCCCTGGTTGTCCACGATCTTGAACGTGTCGACCGTCTCGTGCGTCTCCTTCGAGTTGTTGCACGCCTGAAGGAAGACTCCGTAGAGCGTCTCGCCCGGGTCCGGCTCGGTCCCCGCCTCGACGTAGGCCTTGTCGGGCGTGATCCGCGTGTTCAGCTGGCGCGTGATGAAGACGTTGTAGTCGATGCCGTCGAGGTCGAGCGCGAGCCCCTCGCGCGCGGCCTCGTCCACGCCCTGCTTCGTGTCGGCCTGACCGCAGGCGGTCGCGCCGGCGGCAAGCGCGAGCAGGCAGAGCAGCATGAGGAGTCGGTGCGGCATGCGGGCGGGCATATTAGCTCCGGTCCTCAGAGCCGCGACTGGCGAGCGGGGTCCATTCCGGCATATCCGCCGAAGCGAGCGGCCTTGTCGGGCTCGTAGCCCGCGATCGTGGCGCGCTTCAGCTCCACCCGACCGGGCTCCTCGAAGATCCTCCGAAGGCGCTCCAGCGACCTGCGCGTCTGCCGCTTGATCCACGCGGCGGCGCCGATCTCCCTGATGCGGTCGATCGCCGTCGCGGGCTCGCTGAAGGTCGTGAGCTCGACGCGCGTGACGTTCGCGGACTCGCGCGTGAAGTCGTAGACCGCCACGGACCTGTTGCGGCCGCGGCGGCCGAAGCGGATCTCCTCGACGATCTGCCGCGGCCGGTCCGCCACCGTGATCGTGAGCTCCGCGTAGTCGTTCGCGAGCGGGGCGTCGAGCTTGAAGCGGGCCGCGGCGCCCACGCCGACCGGCTGGACGCGCGCGAGCCGGTAGTCGTCCATGTAGTGGTCCGCGAACGAGGGCCGCGCCGCGAGGTCGGAGACGAAGTCGAAGATCTCCTCGCGCGGAGCAGAGATGACTGTCGAGACGGAGACCTCGCGCATGCCGGCGGATCGTACCGGCCGCGGGAGCCGGGCTAGGCCGCGCGCGGGACGACGGCCAGCCGGCGCTCGCTCGCGTGCACGCGAACGCTGCGGACGGCGACGCGGCGCTCGTCGGGAAGCTCCCCGAAGCAGAGGTCGCAGAGCGTGCGCCCCCCGGCCAGCTCGTGCATCCCCTCGCCGGCGAGCGGCGTGCGGCGGCAGGCGCCGCAGGACGTCGAGTTCGAGTGCAGCGTTCCGATGCTGCTGCGCACCAGCATTGCGGCGAGATCGGGCATGACGAGGGCTTCCGGCCGGCGCTCCGAAATCCTGCAACCCGTATGAGTAAAGCGTCCCCAGGTTGGGTACCGGGCGGGCGACCTCACACGAAAAAAGCCCGCAGTTAGCGGTTTTCTCGCTTGGCACTTTCGTAACTAGCGATACCATTCCACGTCCCCCCACCCGCTTAGGAGAGAAATCCGATGGAAGCCTTCAACGCCGGCACGCTCGCTGGTGCCGGGTCTTTTCGGTGTGACTCCTGTGGCTTCGCCGTGGCTCTTCAGGAGCGTGACTCGATCCCGTCCTGCCCCGAATGTGACGGCACGAGCTTCCGGCGCAGCTCGCTATTCGGCGAGTCGGTCCGCCCGCCGCTTCGCCACGAGGTCGAGGGGCCGCCCGAGTGGATCGCGGAGGCGCGCGACGCGCTCGTGAGGGACGGCGACTACCTGGCTTTCGAGGACGACGAGCGCGTGCGCGTGTTCCCGCTTCAGGACGGCTGGACGCGCATCGGCCGCAGCCTGTCCGCCCACGTGCGCTTCGACGACCCGACCGTGTCGCGCCGCCACGCGCTGCTCTACAGGGACGACGAGGGCGCGCGCATCCTGGACGACCGCAGCCTGAACGGCGTGTTCCGGAACGGCGACCGGGTGGAGCTCGCGGAGCTCGAGGACGGCGACGAGATCTCGATCGGCCGCTTCAGCCTGTTCTTCGTCAGCCTGGTGGGCTCGACGTCAGCTCCCGCAAGCCCTCTTCACGCGACCTGACGGGCACATAGCCGAGCTCTCTCTCGGCGCGCGAGATGTCGATCGTGCACTCGAGCGACGAGACCCAGACCGCGAAGCGCGTGACCGGCGGCGACCCGGGCCGCTTGAGCACCCGCCAGATCCACTCGCTCGCCGCGGCGGCGACTCGCGCCGCCCCCGCGGGCATCGACCTATCGGGCACCGCCACGCCCTGGCTGGCGAGGAGCTCGGTGAGGAAGTCGCGGAAGACGGCCGGCTCGCCGTCGGTCACGAAGTAGACGCCTCCGGGCGCCCCCCTCGTCGCCGCCAGCCATAGCCCCTCGACGGTGTTGTCGATGTGGGTGGTCGCGGTGAGCTGGCGCCCGCCGCCGATCCAGAGGAAGCGGCCCGCCTTCACCATCTCGACGATCGCGGGGAGGAGCGACGTGTCGCCGCGGCCCCAGACGAATCTCGGCCTCACCACCACCGTCTCGAGCCCGTCGCCGTTCGCGTCGCGGACTCGTCGCTCGGCCTTCGCCTTCGACCAGGGGTAGAGCGCCGGCGAGTCTGGCCGCAGCGGCGCCGTCTCGTCGACGTTCACGAGCGGCTGGCCCGCCATCAGCGCCGCCTCGGTGCCCACGTGCACGAGCCTGCGAACCCCGGCCGCCCGGCATGCGTCGATCACGTTCTGGGTGCCCTGGACGTTGATGCGCTCGTAGTCGGCCGGGTCGCCCCAGTCCTCGACCTTCGCGGCCGCGTGGAAGGCCACCTCGCAGCCGCGGGCGCCGCTCTCGAGCGACGCGACGTCGTCGAGGTCGCCCATCGCCGGCTCGGCGCCCAGCGAGCGCACGCGCTCGGCCGCCGCCTCGGAGCGCACGAGAGCACGCACCTCCCAGCCCTCGCGCCTCAGCCGCTCGATCAGCGCGCCGCCCACGAAGCCCGAGCCGCCGGTCACGAACGCGGCGGGCATCTCAGCGCTCGTCGCGCGGGCCGGTCCAGAACGCGTCGCCGACCGTCACGGTGCGGGCGATCTCCGCCTGGTGGCGCAGCGAGTGCGGGTCGCCGTCCTCGTAGGCGAACATCGCCTCGGCACGGATCCTGCGCACCTCGCCCGAGCCGCCCAGGTACTGGTCCACCACGCGAGCGCAGCGGCGTCCCTCGGCGATCGCCGTGACGACGAGCGACTGGCCGGTGCGCGCGTCGCCGCAGGCGAACACGGCGTCGACCTTGGTGCCGTACACGCCCGCCTTGATGTTGCCGCGCCGGTCGAGGTCGAGCCCGAGCTGCGCGACCGCGCCCTCGTGCTCCGGATGATCGAAGCCGATCGCGACCAGGACGAGGTCGGCGCGCTCCTCGAAGTCGCTGCCCGGGACCGCGTGGAGGTCGCGCGACGACGTGCCCTCGACGCGCCTGCCGAGGACGCCCGTCACGCGGCCGTCCGTGCCGCGCAGGCTCGTCACCTGGGTGCCGAAGCGGCGATCGCCGCCCTCGTCGAGCGCGTAGGTGGTCGGCGTGCGCTTC
>DASYMP010000099.1:0-2133 GCA_036009005.1 Thermoleophilaceae bacterium
GTGCTCGGCGCCACGCTCGGCGACTCGGTCGTCTCGCAGGCGAACAAGGACGTGCGCTCGTCGCTGCGCGGTGACCTGCTCGACGCGCTTGCCCGCGCGCGCAAGGCAACCGATCAGCTCGCGCAGCGCGACCGCTTCGACACCGCCGCTTTCCCCTACATCGCGGGCGGCAAGCTGCGCGGGCAGCGCGTCGCGATTGTCTCATCCGGGCCGCTTCCTCAGGAGGTCGAGAGCTCGATCCGCAACGCAGTCAAGGACGGCGGCGGCACGGTCGACTCGCTCTCTCAGTTCGACGCCCGGCCGGACCGCGTCGCGCTCGCGGAGAAGCTCGGGCGTGCCTTCCGGCCGCTCGGCACCGACCCGGCCCAGCTGAGGCCGCTCGGGCGCCGGATCGGGCGGGCGCTGGTGGCCGGCGGGCGGCTCGCGCGCAAGCTCGAGAACGGTTTCCCAGACTCGTTCAAGGGCGACTACCGCGGCGCCGACGCCGTCGCCTTCTACCGCACGAACGACGACCGCGACACGTCGTCGAAGACCTTCGAGTCCGCCCTGATCGAGGGCCTGCGTGCGCGCGGCGCACCGGCGGTGGGGGTGGAGCGCTCGGAGACGGATCCGTCGCAAATTCCGTACTACGTGAGCGCCGGCCTGTCGACCGTGGACGACATCGACATCCCGCCCGGCCGGATCGCCCTGGTCCTCACGCTGACTGGCCGGCGCGGCGATTTCGGCTTCAAGAAGACGGCCGAGGCGCCGCTGCCGCCGGGCCCGTAATCGTCCGGCCCCGGAGGTAGGTTCCAGCAGTGCAGTCGCTCCCGCTGATCCTGTCCGTGGTCATCGCCGCGGTTGTCGTCCCGCCGCTCGTGCGAGCGCTCCGCGACCAGGGCTTCGTGGCCAAGAACTACCGCCGCGCACCGCTGCCGTTCCCGAGCGGGCTCGCCATCCCCGTGGCAGCGATGCTCGCGCTCATCCCGCTGTCGCTCGTCCAGGAGCTGGGCGACGTGAACGTCTTCAAGCCGGGCGTCTACCCGGCCGTGACGTACGTGATCGGCGTCGCGCTGCTCGGCCTGGTCGACGACTTCGTGGGCAGCGGCCTGTTCTCGGCCGCCGCCGTCAAGCTCGACCGCCCCGTCAAGCCCACGCCGCGCGGCTGGCGCGGGCACGCTCGCGCGATTCTCGGCGGCGGCTTCTCGACCGGCGCCGCCAAGGCCGCCGGGTCGCTCGGGCTCGCATTGTTCGCGCTGTCCGGGCAGGGGCGCTCCACGGAGGAGTACCTCCTCGGAGCCGGCGTGCTCGTGCTCGCCACCAACCTCTTCAACCTGCTCGACCTCCGCCCGGGGCGATCGGCGAAGGTGCTGATCATCCTGGGCGCAGCTCTCAGCCTCGGCGCGTGGAGCGCCGGCGGGCTGTGGACGGTCGGCCTCTTCCTCGGCCCGATCCTCGTCCTGCTGCCGTTCGATCTCAGAGAGCGCGGCATGCTTGGGGACACGGGCTCGAATGCGATCGGCGCCGTCGCGGGGCTCTGGCTTGTCGCCACCCTCTCGACGACCGGGCAGGCGATCGCGCTCGCCGTCATGGCGGTCGTTACCGTCTATGGCGAGTTCCGCTCGATCTCGGCGCTGATCGAGCGAACGCCCGGATTACGGCAACTAGACTCGCTCGGGAGAATCCAGCATGCCTGACTCACGCCCTCAAACACGGTTCATCTTCGTTACCGGGGGCGTCGTCTCCGCGCTCGGCAAGGGAATCGCCGCAGCATCGATCGGGCGGCTGCTCGTGTCGCGCGGCTTCAACGTCGCGCTGCAGAAGTTCGACCCGTACATCAACGTCGATCCCGGCACGATGAGCCCGTTCCAGCACGGCGAGGTGTTCGTGACCGAGGACGGCGCCGAGAGCGACCTCGACCTCGGCCACTACGAGCGCTTCACGGATACGAACGCGACGCGCGGCTCGAACGTCACCACCGGCGCGATCTACAACACCGTGATCCGGCGCGAGCGCCGTGGCGACTACCTCGGCGGCACCGTCCAGGTGATCCCGCACATCACGGACGAGATCAAGCAGCGGATCCGCCTTGTGGCAGAGGCGCAGGACGTGGATTTCGTGATCACGGAGATCGGCGGCACGGTGGGCGACATC
>DASYMP010000100.1:0-3713 GCA_036009005.1 Thermoleophilaceae bacterium
GACCACCTGCTCGTCGCCCGTGAAGGCGCGCGGCAACACGTCGATCAGCGCGAGCATCACGGCCCCGAAGACGACCCCCGCGACGACCGCCCACTCGATCATCCGGCGCGCGGCGGCGTGGGCGCCGCCGGCGTCGCCCGCGCCCAGCGAGCGACCCACCATCACCTGGCCCGCGATCGCGATCGCGTCGAGTATGAGCGCGAGGAACACGAACAGCTGGAACGCGATCTGGTGCGCGGCCAGCGAGTCCGCGCCCACGCGGGCCAGCACCGCGCCGGCGACGATGAACGACGCGTACAGCGCGGTCGTCCTGACGAAGATGTGGCGACCGATGCGCGCCATCGGCCGCATCCGGGCCAGCGACGGGCGCCGCGAATCGGCCGGCGCCGAGAGCAGCGAGCGCACGAACGCGGCGCCCATCCCCGCCTGTGCCACGACCGTGGCCGCCGCCGACCCCGACAGGCCCCAGTCGAAGCCGTAGATGAACACCACGTTCAGCACCACGTTGACCACGTTCGCCACCACCACGATCACGAGCGGCGTGCGCAGGTCCCCGACCCCGCGCAGGAAGCCCTGCCCGGCCAGCGCGATCAGCGCGAAGGGCAGGCCGAACGAGCCGATGCGCAGGTAGTCCACCGCCAGCTCGCCGATGCGCCCCTCCCCTCCCATCAGCTGCACGAGCGGAACGGCGAGGCCCGCGAGCAGCGCCGTGAGCAGCACGCCGATCCCCGCGGACAGCCACAGCGCCTGGGCGGCCAGCCGTCCCGCGGCCACCTCGTCGCCGGCGCCGTGGTAGCGGGCCACCTGGGCGGTCGTCCCGTAGGTGAGGAAGTTGAAGAGCGTGAACGTGCCCGCGAGCAGCGTGGCCGCGATCGCGAGCGCAGCGAGCTGGTCGGTGCCGAGGTGACCCACCATCGCGGTGTCCGCCAGCAGGTAGAGCGGCTCGGCCGCCAGCGCCCCGAGCGCGGGCAGCGCGAGACCGACTATCTCCCTGTCATAGGGCGAGCGGAGCCGCACGGAGTTACTCGAGCACGAAGTAGTCCCGGTGCACCGCCTCCTCGCCCGCCCTGGGCAGGATCGCGCGCACCGCGTCCGTCTTCAGGCCCTTGATGCGGCGGAGCTCGGGCGCGGAGTAGTTCACGATGCCCTTGCCGACCGCACGGCCGTCGCAGCGAACCTCCACCGCGTCGCCGGCCTCGAACTCGCCCTCCACGTCCACGACCCCCACGGGCAGCAGGCTCGTGCCGCGCTCGCGCAGCGCGAGCTCGGCGCCCTCGTCGATCACGAGCCGCCCGTGAGTCGGCTTGGCGTACTTCAGCCAGAGCTTGAAGCTGGACACCCGCCCTTCCTGCGGATGGAAGCGCGTGCCGGTCGGCGTGCCGGCCAGCGCGGCCGCCACCGCCTCGCGCTCCACGCCGCTCGTGATCGTGACCGGGATGCCCGCGGCGGTGGCCATCTCGGCGGCCACCACCTTCGAGCGCATCCCGCCCGACCCGAGCGGCGAGCTCGACAGCCCGATCTCGTAGCCATCGAGCTCGTCCACGGCGACGACCTCCTCCACGAGCCGCGCATCGGGGTCGCTGCGGGGGTCGGCGCTGTAGAGGCCGCCGGTGTCGGTCAGGAGGACGAGCCTGTCCACGCCCATCAGGATCGCCACCTGGGCGGCGAGGAAGTCGTTGTCGCCGAACGAGATCTCGTCGGTCGTCGTGGTGTCGTTCTCGTTGATGACGGGCAGCACGCGCCAGCGCAGCAGCGTCTGGAGCGTGTGGCGCGCGTTCAGGTAGTGCGTGCGCGCTGACATGTCGAAGAACGTGAGGAGCACCTGCGCCGACGGCACGCCGCGCTCCTGGAGCAGCTCGTCGTAGGTGCGGTAGAGCTTGCCCTGGCCGACCGCCGAGGCCGCCTGAAGCTCCTCCATCGCGCTTGGGCGCATCGGCAGCTCCATCAGGCGCATGCCACGCGCGATCGCGCCGGAGGTGACGATCACGACGTCGTCGCCGGCCGCGTGCCGCGCGGCCACCTCGTCGCAGAGAGCCGACAGCACGTCGAGGCGCAGCTCGCCGGCGTCGTCCGCGACGATGCTCGACCCGAGCTTGACGACCACGCTCGCCATTACGCCCCCGCGCCCGCGATCTTCCAGTCGCCGTCTTCCTTTTTCAGCCTGTAGACCTGCTGGAAGGGCTGGCCCTCACGATCGATCACGGCCGTCACGGACGCGTTGTCGCCGTCGACCTTCGTGCGCACGATCTTCACGAGCTTCAGCTTCAGGCCGGTGAGCAGCTTGATCTCGCGCTTGCAGGACTCGCGTCCCTTGTCGCCCGTCGCGCCGCTGAAGTCGCCGATGAACTCGGTGGTGAGGAGGTGGTCGCAGAGCTCGTCGCCGTCGCGCTCGCGCACGGCCGTCGCGAAGTCGCGGACGGTCTGCTCGGCGTCCTTCTTGTCGTTGCCGCCGCAGCCGGTCACGGCCGCGAGCAGGCAGATGAGTGCGGCGAGTCGGGCCACGGCAGGACTTTGTATCAGCCGGGATCGAGCTCGAACACGATCCCGCCTATCTCCACGTCGTTGCCGGCCTCGAACCCGGCCGACTCGAGCGCCTTGATCACGCCGAGCGTGCGCAGGCGCTCCTCCACGTAGCGGAGCGCCTCGTCGTTGTCCACGTCGTGGCGGGCGATCAGCCGCTCGATCCGCTCGCCCTCCACGCGGAACGTGCCGGGGCCGATGCGCTTCACGCTGTAGGCCTCGCCGCGGCCCGGTCTGTAGACCCTGTGCGTGGCCGGCGTCTCCGAGGACGCCTCCGCCTGCTCGGGCGGCGGCACGCGCTCGAAGATCGCGTTGCCGAGTTCCTCCAGCCCCTCGCCGGTGGCGGCCGAGGTGGCGAACACGTCCACGCCGAGCCGCTCGCGCCATTCCTCCACCGCGCGCTCGGTCTCCTCGGGCGGCACGAGGTCCGCCTTCGAGAGCGCCAGGATGCGCGGCAGCCCGGCGAGGCCGTGGCCGTGCTCCCGGAGCTCGGCCTCGACGGTGTCGAAGTTCTCCGCGGGGTCCGAGCCGTCGAGCGGGTTCAGGTCCAGCACGTGCACGAGCAGTCGGCAGCGCTCCACGTGCGCGAGGAACTCATGCCCGAGCCCGGCGCCGGCGCTCGCGCCCTCGATCAGGCCGGGGATGTCCGCGATCACGAGCTGGCGGTCGTCGCGCTCGAGCGTGCCGAGCACGGGCTCGAGCGTGGTGAACGGGTAGTCGGCCACCTTCGGCTGGGCGCGCGTGAGCCGCGCGAGCAGCGAGGACTTGCCGGCGTTCGGCAAGCCCACGAGCCCGGCGTCGGCGGACAGCTTCAGCTGGAGCTCGAGCGTGCGCTCCTCGCCGGGCAGCCCGCGCTCCGCGAAGCGCGGGCTCTGGCGCGTGGCCGTGGCGAACTGCTTGTTGCCGCGCCCGCCGCCTCCGCCGCGCGCCACGACAGCGCGCTCGCCCGGGGTGAGGAGGTCCCAGCGGTCGCCCGTGTCGGGGTCCTCGACGACCGTGCCGGTCGGCACGCGGATCTCGAGCGCGTCGGGCGTGGCGCCGTGCTTGTTCGCGCCCTGGCCGTGACCGCCGCGCTGCGCCCTGAAGTGGGCGCCGCGGCGGAAGTTCGCGAGGTCGCGAAGCGAGTCGTCGACCACGAGCACGACATCGCCGCCGCGCCCGCCGTCGCCGCCGTCGGGGCCGCCCTTCGGAAC
>DASYMP010000101.1:0-3288 GCA_036009005.1 Thermoleophilaceae bacterium
TTCGCGCCCACGCGCATCCTCGACGGGGTGAAGTCGCTCTCCTACGCGGCGAACATGCTGGCCGGGCGACTGGCGCGCGAACGCGGCTTCGACGAGGCGCTGCTCGTGACCCCGCACGGTCGCGTGCTCGAGGCCCCCACCGCGTCGGTGTTCTGGGTCGACCAGCGCGGCGACCTCTGCACGCCGCCGCTCGAGGACCACATCCTCGCCTCGATCACGCGCCAGCGTGTGATGGCCCTCACCGAGGTGCGCGAGTGCCCCGCCACGACCGACGACATCCTCGGCGCCCGCGAGGCGTTCCTGGCCTCGACGCTGCGCGAGGTCGGGCCGGTGCGCGCTATCGAGGACCGCGACCTGGGCGAGCCAGGGGAGCGCACGCAGGAGGCGGCGCGACTGCTTCGCGAGGACGTGAGATCGTCACTCGGCTGAGCTGGGCCCGGAGCGCGAGCTCGGCGGCCGGCGGCGCGGTTCCGGCGGTGCGGGGCGTGTGTGCCCGTGCAGGCGGTAGCGCAGCCACCACGCGGCATGCCGCGCAACACCGCCGGCCGTCTTCGCGACGGCCCTGACCGGTCCCGAGGCCATCATGGGCGAGCTTCAACCATGCGCATAGTCACGGTAATCGGAAACCGCCCGCAATTCGTGAAGGCCGCGGCCGTCTCGCGTCCGCTGCGCGAGCGCCACGAGGAGTTGATCGTGAACACCGGCCAGCACTATGACGACGAGTTGTCGCGCGTGTTCTTCGACGAGCTCGGCGTTCCGGCGCCGGCTCTCGAGCTCGGGATCGGCGACGGGTCGTCCACGAGCCAGACCTGGCGCATGCTGCAGGCGCTCGAGCCGGCCCTGGAGGAGATGCGGCCCGATCTCGTGCTCGTCTACGGGGACACGAACTCGACGCTCGCCGGGGCGCTCGCGGCGGCCCAGCGGCAGGTCCCGGTGGCGCACGTCGAGGCCGGCATGCGGTCGTTCGACACCTCCATGCCGGAGGAGCTGAACCGAGTGCTGACCGACCATGCGAGCGACCTGCTGTTGTGCTCCACGCCCACCGCCGTCGCGAACCTGGAGCGCGAGGGCGTGGCGGGCGAGGTGCAGCTCGTGGGCGACGCGATGGCCGACGTGACCCTTGCGTTCGCGCCGGTGGCGGAGGAGAAGTCGAAGGCGCTCGCCGAGCTCGGAGTCGCACCGGGCGAGTACGTGCTCGCGACCGCGCATCGCGCCGGCAACGTGGACGATCCCGCGCGGCTGCTCATGCTGGTGGAGCTGCTCGAGGCGGTGCCCGGCCCGGTGGTGTTCCCGCTGCATCCCCGTACTCGTGCAAGGCTCGAGGCGGCCGGGTTGATGGAGAGGGTGGCGCGTCTGCGCGTCACGCCGCCGCTCGGCTACCTCGACTTCCTCACCCTCGCCCGCAACGCCCGGGCCGTGCTCACCGATTCGGGCGGGGTACAGAAGGAGGCCTACCTGCTCGGCACGCCCTGCGTGACGATGCGCGACACCACGGAGTGGGTGGAGACCCTCGAGACCGGCTGGAACGTGCTGGTGGATCTCGATGCCCCGGCGGCACTGCGGGCCCTGGAGCGGCCGCCGCCCGAGGGGGAGCGGCCGGAGCTGTATGGCGGCGGACGGGCCGGTGAGCGAATCAGCGCTGCCCTCGATGCCTACACTGCTCGATCGTGAATATCGGAATAGTCGGACTGGGATACGTAGGCTTGCCGCTGGGGGTCGCCTTCGCCGAGGCGGGCCACTCGGTCGTGGGGCTCGACGTGGCCGCACCCCGCGTCGAGGCCGTGAACCGCGGCGAGAGCTTCATCGAGGACATCTCCTCGGAGCGGCTGCGCGCGCTGGAAGGAAAGCTCAGCGCCACGACGCGCTACGCCGACCTGGCGCACTCGGACGTTGTCATCGTGGCCGTGCCCACGCCCCTGACCCCGAACCGCGAGCCCGACCTCGGGCCGCTGATCGGGTCCGCGCGCTCCCTCGCCGGAGTACTGCAGAAGGGCCAGCTCGTCGTGCTCGAGTCGACCACCTATCCGGGCACGACGCGCGATACGTTCGTGCCGCTGCTCGAGGAGTCCGGTCTCGCCGCCGGCACGGACTTCAACGTGGCGTTCTCTCCCGAGCGCGTCGACCCAGGCCGCACCGACTACACGCTGCGCAACACGCCCAAGGTGGTAGGCGGCCTCACGCCTGCCTGCCACGAGCGCGCGGTCGCCCTCTACCGCGAGGTGTGCGACAACATCGTCGAGGTGTCGGGACCCGAGCCGGCCGAGCTGTCGAAGCTGCTCGAGAACGTGTTCCGCTCCGTGAACATCGCGCTCGTGAACGAGCTGGCGATGCTGTGCGACCGGATGGACATCGACATCTGGGAGGTCGTGGAGGCGGCGGCCACCAAGCCGTACGGCTTCATGCGCTTCGACCCGGGTCCCGGGATGGGCGGCCACTGCCTGCCGGTCGACCCGTTCTACCTCGCCTGGCGGGCCCGCGAGTTCGACATGCAGACCGAGTTCATCGAGCTGGCCGGCGAGGTGAACCAGTCGATGCCGTACTACTGCGTCGAGCGCATCGCGCGTGCGCTGAACGGCCACTCGAAGGCTGTCCGCGGCTCTCGGATCGTCGTGTTCGGCGTGTCCTACAAGGCCGGCGTGGGCGACCTGCGCGAGTCACCGGCGCTGAAGATCATGAAGATCCTGAGCGACCTCGGGGGCGAGGTCGCCTACCACGACGATCACGTGCCGGAACTGCCGGGCTTCGACCTGCGCTCGGAGACGTTCGACTCCGCGCTCGAGGATGCCGACGCCGTCGTGATCGTGACCGCGCACCCGGGGGTCGACATCAACGCGCTCGTGGAGCGGGCGCCGCTCGTGGTCGACTTCCGCGGCGTGACGCGCGGCATCAAGGCCGATCACCTGATCAGGCTGTGACCACGCCCGTCACGGTGGGCGTAGTCGGGCTTGGCTACTGGGGCCCGAACCTCGCCCGCAACTTCGACCGGCTCCCCGGCGCGGCGCTGCGCTGGATCTGCGACGGGTCGGAGCAGGCGCGCGAGCGCTGGGCGCCGCAGTTCCCCGGCACGCGCGTGAGCGGGGACCTGGCCGAGCTGCTCGAGGACCCCGAGCTCGACGCGGTGGTGGTGGCCACTGATGTGCCGTCCCACGCCGCCGTCGCAACGCGCGTGCTCGAGGCCGGCAAGCACTGCTTCGTCGAGAAGCCGCTCGCCCAGTCGGTTGCCGAGGCCGAGCAGGTGGTCGCGGCCGCGAAGGAGTCCGGGCGGACGCTGATGGTCGGGCACCTGCT
>DASYMP010000102.1:0-10951 GCA_036009005.1 Thermoleophilaceae bacterium
CTCGTGGAAGTCGCGCAGCGCCTGCGCGAGCTTGTCGGCGTCCACGCCGAGCTTGTTGGCCAGCTCGCCGGAGCCGGGTGGGACGCCGCGCTCGAACGAGCGGGCCGTGGCGCCGCTGCGGTCCTGGGCGTTGTCGGCGATTGCCGTGCCGTCGCCCGCCTGCGTGCCGAGCCCGTAGCCCACGGAGGCGATTGCGAGCGCGCCGCCGGCGACGATGATCGTGGTCTTCCTCCGTTGTCTCATGCCGTCAGGCTTGCGCCCGTGTGTAGGAGGACCGTAAGAACGGCGTAGGAATGAGCGAAGAGCGCGATCCGGCCGCCAGAATGGGGTGGGTGAGGATCCTGATAGTCGACGACGACCGCGCGCTCCGCGACGCCCTGCGCCGCGCGCTCGTCCTGGCCGGCTACGAGACCCTGCCGGTGGCGAACGGCGCTGATGCGATCGCGGAGGCGACGATGTCCGCGCCCGACGCGGTCGTGCTCGACATCGGCCTCCCGGACATCGACGGCCTCGAGGTCTGCAGGCGCCTGCGCGACGCCGGCAACCGCGTGCCGGTGCTGATGCTGACCGCGCGCGACGCCGTGGCCGACCGGATCGACGGCCTCGACGCCGGCGCCGACGACTATCTCGTGAAGCCCTTCGACGTGGGCGAGCTCCAGGCACGGCTGCGCGCGCTGCTGCGCCGCGGCGGCGCCAACGGCGACGTGTCGGGCCTGTCCTTCCTCGAGCTGCGCCTCGACGGCGCCCGTCACGGCGTGAGCGTGGGGGACAGCTTCGTGGAGCTGACCCGCACGGAGTACCAGCTGCTCGAGCTCCTCATGCTGAACCCCGGACGCGTGCTGCCCCACAGCCTGATCTACGAGCGCGTCTGGGGCTACGACTTCGGCCCGGCATCCAACTCGCTGCGTGTCTACGTGGGCTACCTGCGCCGCAAGCTGGAGCAGGCCGGCGCGCGGCCGCTGCTCCACACGGTGCGCGGCGTGGGCTACGCGCTGCGCGAGCCATGAGCCTGCGCACCCGCATCGCGGCCACCGCGGCCGTGGCCGTGGCGCTCGTGGTCGTGGTGGCCGCCGTGGCGATCTACCTGGGCGTGCGCGCCGAGCTGCGTGGCGAGATCGACAACTCGCTGCGAGACCGCTCCGGTGAGTTCGCTCAGGTGCTCGATCAGGGGCCGGGCTCGCCGCCCGACGGGGACGGCGACGGCCGCGGAGGGGGAGGGCGCCCGCTCGACCGCCTGCCCGCTCCGCCGCAGGAGCGCTTCGGCGGGCCGGGCGGGATCCAGCAGCTCGTGCTGCCGTCCGGGCGGGTGCTCCGCCGTCCCGGTGTGGAGGACGTGCTGCCGGTGGACGCGCGCGGCCGCGAGATCGCCGCGCGTGGCGCGGGCACGGACCTGAGGGACGAGACCGTCGCGGGCACGCACCTGCGTGTCTACACGCGCGGCGTGCCCAGGCGCGGCGCCATCCAGGTGGCGCGCCCGCTCGACGAGGTGGACCGCCAGCTGGACCGCGTGCTGCTCGTGCTGCTGCTCGTGGGCGCGGCCGGTGTGGCGCTCGGCGCGGCGCTGGCCGCCGTGGTGGCGCGCACCGCGCTCGCGCCGATCGCCCGCTTCACGCGCAGGACCGAGGAGCTCGCCGGCGATCCCGACCCCTCGCACCGGATGGATGCCGCGGGCAGCGACGAGCTCGGCCGGCTCGCGCGCAGCTTCAACTCCACGCTCGACTCGCTGGAGCGCTCCGTGGAGTCGCAGCGCCAGCTCGTGGCGGACGCGAGCCACGAGCTGCGCACCCCGATCGCCAGCCTGCGGGCGAACATCCAGACGCTCGAGCACGCCGAGCGGCTGCCGGCCGCCGAGCTGCGCGCGCTGCGCGCCGACATCGTCGCCGAGCTCGACGAGCTGACCGCGCTGGTGGCCGACATCGTGGAGCTGGCGCGTGGCGCCAAGCCCGGCGAGGTCGTGGACGACGTGCGGCTCGACGAGATCGTCGCGGCCGTGGCGGACCGGGCGCGCTCGCGCGCGAACGGCGTCGCGCTCGAGCTCTCCACCGAGCCGACGATCGTGCGCGGCGAGCCCGAGCGCATCCAGCGGGCGGTGTCCAACCTGGTCGACAACGCGCTGAAGTGGAGCCCCGCCGACGGCACCGTCGAGATCGCCCTGGCGGGAGGCGAGCTGAGCGTGCGCGACCACGGTCCGGGCTTCGACGAGCACGACCTGCCACACGTCTTCGACCGCTTCTACCGCGCGCACAGCGCGCGTGCACTGCCCGGCTCCGGCCTCGGCCTCGCGATCGTCCGCCAGGCGGCCGAGGCGCAGGGCGGCACGGTCGACGCCTCGAACGCGGCGGGCGGCGGCGCGCTCGTGCGCGTGTCGTTCGGCGACGCGACCTGAGTGGCACACTGCGCCGGTGGCGACTGTGCTCGTGCTCGGCGTGGGCGGGATCCTCGGCGAGGCCTGGACATGGGGCTACCTCGGCGGCGCCCAGCACGCCACGGGTGAGGACTTTCGCGACGCGAAGCAGCTGATCGGCACCTCGGCGGGCTCGATCGTCGCGGCGAGGCTCGCCGGCGGCGAGAACCCGGAGCGCCGCGAGGACCGCGTGCGCTGGGACGGCGAGTCCGAGCCCGAGCGGCGTCCGGGCGCGCTGCGGGCGGCACTGGAGCGGGCGAGCCGCATCTCGGTCGGCGCGATCTCGCCGCTTGCGGCGCCGGCGCTGTCGGCCGCGGCTCCGGGCGGGGCGCTTGCGCGCGCGGCCGTGCTTGCGCGCGTGCCCGCCGGGCGCATCGAGCTGCGCGAGCTGCACTCGCGCGTGGAGGCCCTCGGCCCGCGATTCGACGGGCGCCTCAACATCGTGGCCGTGGACCGCGGCTCCGGGCGGCGCGTGGCCTTTGGCGCCGACGGGGCGCCAGACGCGACCGTGGCCGACGCCGTGACCGCCTCCTGCGCGATCCCGGGCTACTTCGCGCCCGTGAAGATCGGAGGGCGCGAGTACGTGGACGGCGGCGTCTGGAGCCCGACGAACCTCGACCTCGCGCGCGCCGGGCGCGGCGACCGCATCCTTTGCCTGGTGCCCACGGCGACGATGGGAACCGCGCCGGCGATCGCGCTGCGCGGGCTCGCGGCGGGCTGGCGGCTCGCCACCTCGGTCGAGGCCGTGGCCGCCCGCCGAAGGGGCGCCACCGTGGAGGTGATCACCCCCGACGCCGGCTCGGCCAGCGCGATCGGAGGCGATCTGATGGATCCGCGCAGGCGCACCCGCGTGCTCGGCGAGGGCTATCGCCAGGGTGCCGCGCGAGCGGAGTAGATTGCTGCGATGCCCTGCCTCGCGGCGTTGCTTGCCCTCATCTCGCCGCGTCTCGCGCTGGTCGCGCTGTTCCTGTTCAGCAACATCCTGGACAGGGCGTACGACAGCTGGCTGCTGCCGCTCGTGGGTTTCTTCCTGCTGCCGTGGACGACGCTGGCGTACGCCGTGATGTGGGATCTCGGCACCGCCAGGATCACCGGCCTCGAGTGGTTCGTCGTGATCCTGGCCTTCCTGGCCGATCTCGGCTCGTACGCGGGCGGCGGGAGCTATCGCAGCTCTCGCCACTGAGCACGACGCCGCGCTGCGCCGTGACATCCGCGAGCTGGGCGCGCTGCTCGGCCGCACGCTCGTCCGCCAGGAGGGTCCCGAGCTGCTGGAGCTGGTCGAGCGCACGCGCGGTCTGATTCGGTCCGACCGCGGCGAGGCGGCCGCGCTGCTCAGCGAGGTGGAGCCAGCCGAGGCGATCAGGCTCGTCCGGGCCTTCAGCACCTACTTCCACCTGGCGAACATGGGGGAGCAGGTGCACCGCGCCAGGGAGCTCGCGCGCATGCGCGAGCGCGACGGCGGCTGGCTTCGACAGGCGGGCGAGCGCATCGCGCGCGCCGGGATCGACGGCGCCGAGCTCGCAGGCGAGGTGGCGCGGCTCTCCGTGCGCCCGGTGTTCACCGCTCACCCGACCGAGGCGGCGCGGCGCACCGTCCTCTACAAGCTGCGCCAGATCGCGGAGCTGCTCGAACACGGCGGGCCGCGCGCCGCGGCACGGCTCGAGGAGACCGTGGACCTGCTCTGGCAGACGGACGAGCTGCGCGTGGCGACACCCGACGTGCTCGACGAGGCCCGCAACGCGGTCTGGTACTTCGACGGCCTGCACGCCGACGCCGTGCCGGACGTGCTCGAGGAGCTCGGCGACGAGCTGCGGCGGCTCGGGCTCGACGCTGGCCTCGCCAGCCGGCCGCTCGCCTTCGGCAGCTGGATCGGCGGCGACCGCGACGGCAACCCGAACGTCGCTCCCGACAGCATCGTGCGCGTGCTCGGCCTCCAGCACGACCACGGGCTGCGCGACGCGATCGCGGTGGTGAACGTGCTGCGCCGCGACCTGTCGACCTCCGTGCGTGTGGTTGGAGCCACACCCGAGCTGCAGGAGTCGCTCGCGCGCGACCTCGAGCTGCTGCCCGAGGTGGAGCCGCGCTTCCTGCGCCTGAACGCCGAGGAGCCCTACCGCCTGAAGCTCACCTGTATCCAGCAGAAGCTCGTGAACACGCGCCTCCGGCTGGGCGCGGGCCGCGCAAGCGAGCCGGGACGCGACTACGTGGGCTCCGTCGAGCTCCTGGCGGACCTGGGCCTGGTGCGCGATTCGCTGCTCGCCCACCGCGGCGACCTGATCGCCCACGGGCGGCTCGAGCGAGCCATGCGCACGCTCGCCTCGTTCGGGCTCCACCTCGCGACGCTCGACGTGCGCGAGCACGCGGACGCGCATCACCACGTGCTGGGGCAGCTGATCGAGGGCTACCCCGCGCTGCCGCGCGACGGTCGCCTCGAGGCGCTCGCGCGCGAGCTGCGCTCGCCGCGGCCGCTGGCGTTCCACCCGCTTCCGCTCGACGACGCCGGGCAGCGCACCTACGCCACCTTCGAGGCGATCCGCGAGGCGCACGAGCGCTTCGGTCCCGCCACGATCGAGTCCTACATCGTCTCGATGTGCCGCGGTGCGGACGACGTGCTCGCGGCCGTGCTCCTCGCCCGGGAGGCCGGCGTGTCGGGGCTCGGCTTCGTGCCGCTGCTGGAGACGCTCGACGAGCTGCGCCACGCGGACCGGCTGCTCGAGGAGCTCCTGGCCGACCCGAGCTACCGCGAGCTCGTGTCGCGGGGCGGCGACGTGCAGGAGGTGATGCTCGGCTACTCGGACTCGAACAAGGAGGCCGGCATCGCGACGAGCCAGTGGGAGATCCATCGCGCGCAGCAGCGCCTGCGCGACGCCGCGGCCCGCGGCGGCGTGCGCCTGCGCCTCTTCCACGGCCGCGGCGGGACGGTGGGCCGCGGCGGCGGGCCCGCCCACGACGCGATCCTCGCGCAGCCGCCGCGCACGCTCGACGGCGAGATCAAGGTCACCGAGCAGGGGGAGGTGATCTCCGACAAGTACCTCGTGCCGAGCCTCGCGCGCGAGAACCTGGAGCTGATGCTCGCGGCGGCGCTCGAGGCCACGGTCCTGCACCGGCGTCCGCGGATGTCGCCCGAGGCGCTCGCGGACTGGGTGGAGGCGATGGAGACCGTGTCGGGCGCGGCGTTCGAGCGCTACCGCGCGCTTGTCGAGAACCCGCAGCTGCCCGACTACTACCTCGCCTCGACGCCCGTGGAGCTCCTGTCCGAGCTGCACCTCGGCTCCCGGCCCGCGCGCCGGCCCGACTCGGCGGGCGGGATCGACGGGCTGCGCGCGATCCCGTGGGTGTTCGGCTGGACGCAGTCGCGCCAGGTCGTGCCGGGGTGGTACGGGGTGGGCAGCGGCCTCGCCGCCGCGCGCGAGGCGGGCCTTGGCGACCGGCTCGGCCACATGCACGAGCGCTGGTACTTCTTCCGAAACTTCCTGTCGAACGTCGCCATGACGCTCGTGAAGACCGACCTCGAGATCGCCGGGCACTACGTGGAGCGCCTCGTGGCGCCGGAGCTGCGTCACCTGTTCGAGGAGATCCGCACCGAGCACGAGCTGACGATGGAGGAGCTGCTCCGCCTGCGCGGGGAGCGCGAGCTGCTCGACTCCGACCCCGTCCTACAGCGAACGCTGCGCGTGCGCGACGACTACCTCGCGCCGCTCCACTACCTCCAGGTCGCGCTCACCGAGCGACGCCGCGCCGACCGCGCGGCGGGCCGCGCCGACGACCCGGACCTGGCCCGCGCGCTGCTCCTGACCGTGAACGGGATAGCGGCCGGCCTGCGCAACACCGGCTGACAGACGCGCTGCTAGCTTCGCTGCGATGCCCGCCGATCCGGTCAAGCACCCCGTCGGAGTCCTCGTGGTGCTCCTGATGGCGGGGGTCTCGTTCGCGCTCTCGCAGACGCTCGTGATCCCCGCCCTGCCCGACATCAGCCACAACGTGCACGCGAGCCCGGCGGCGGCGTCCTGGATCCTCAGCGGCTTCCTCCTGTCCGCATCGATCGCCACGCCGATCGTCGGCAAGCTGGGCGACGTCTACGGCAAGGGGCGGGTGCTCACGCTCACGCTGATCCTGTTCTCGGTCGGCGGGGTGGTCTGCGCGCTGGCGCACTCGATTGCCGTGCTGATCCTGGGCCGCGTGATCCAGGGCGTGGCCGGTGGCGTCTTCCCGCTGGCCTTCGGCATCATCCGGGACACCTTCCCGCCCGACAAGGTCGCCAGCGGCCTCGGGCTCGTGAGCGCGATCCTCGGCATCGGCGCCGGCATCGGGCTGCCGCTCTCGGGCGTGATCGCCGACGGGATCGGCGTGTCGTGGCTGTTCTGGATCAGCCTGATCGCGCTGCCCGCCGCGCTCGCCGCTCACCGCCTCGTGCCGGCATCGCCCGAATCGAAGCGACTCCGCATCGACTGGCTCGGCGCCGCGCTCCTGTCCGCGTCGCTCGGGGCCGTGCTGCTCGCGGTCACCGAGGCGAACGACTGGGGCTGGATCTCGGCTCGGACGCTCGGCCTGATAGCCGGGGGACTGCTCCTCCTCGCGATCTGGATCGCGGTCGAGTCGCGCGTGAACGAGCCGCTGATCGACCTGGGCGTCCTGCGCGAACGGGCCGTCGCCAGCACCAATCTCACCGGTTTTCTCGTCGGCTTCGCCATGTTCTCGAGCTTCCTGCTGATCCCACAGTTCGCGCAGGCCCCGGAGTCGAGCGGCTACGGCTTCGGGGACACGGTCTCGCAGGCCGGCCTGCTGCTCGTCCCGGCGGCGGTGTTCCAGCTCGTGGCCGGCCCGCTCGCGGGTGGCCTGGGTGCCCGCATCGGCTTTCGCACGACGCTCGCGACGGGCGCGGGACTCGCCTCGATGGCGTTCGTCTTCCTCGCGCTCGAGCATGCGCACCCGTGGCAGTTCGTGATCTGCGCCGCGCTGCTCGGCACCGGGATCTCCTTCGCGTTCGCCTCGATGGCGAACCTGATCGTCGGCGCGGTGCCGCAGTCGGAGGTCGGCGTGGCAACCGGCATCAACACGATCATGCGGACGATCGGCGGAGCGTTCGGGGCCGCGGTCGCCACCGCCATCCTCACCGGCAACACGATCGCCGGCGGCTCACTGCCGTCCGAGGGCGCCTACACGGCCGCCTTCGTCCTGTCCGCCGTCGGCGGTCTGCTCGCAATCGGCGCCGCGCTGCTCGTGCCCACGCGCGCTGCAGAACGGGCGCGCGCGGCAGCCGCGGCTACCTGACGAACAGGATCTCGGCGTACTTCGGTAGCGGCCAGAGGTCGTCGGCCACGATCTTCTCCAGCTGGTCGCCCAGCTCGCGCACGCGGTCCATCGCGGTGATCTGGTTGTCGCGCGCGTAGACCGCGAGCTCCAGGCCCTCGACGCCGTCGGGGTACTGGTTGGCGTCCTCGAGCTCCGCGATCGCGTCCGCGAAGCCGCTCACGAGCGAACGCACCTCGCCGGCGAGCTCGTCGAGCCCGGACGCCTCGACGAGCGCCACATGCCGCATCGCGGCCGGCAGCAGCATCGTCCGCGCCATCGAGGCGGCCGTCTCGGCCTCGATGTTCGCGCGGATCGTGTACTGCTCGGACCAGACCTCGAAGCGTGACTCCAGCTCGCGGTGCGAGAGCACGTCGTACTTCTCGAACGCCTGCACGGTCTGGTCGACCAGCACCTCGGGCAGCGCGTCCGGCGTGGTGCGCAGGTTCTTCAGCCCGCGCCGCTCCGCCTCGGCGTGCCAGTCGTCCGAGTAGTTGTCGCCGCCGAAGATGACCCGCTGCGCATCCGTGTACGCGTCCTTCACGACGGCGTTCACGGCCTCCGCAAGGTCGGCGCCCGAGCCGAGCTGCGACTCGAGCTTGTCCGCGAGCTCGTCGATCGACTCGGCCACGATCGTGTTCAGCACGGTGTTCGGGAACGCGAGCGACATGCTCGACCCGAGCGCGCGGAACTCGAACTTGTTGCCGGTGAACGCGAACGGCGAGGTGCGGTTGCGGTCGCCGCCGTGCATCGGAAGCGGCGGCAGAACGGGCGTGCCGAGCCCGAGCACGGACGCGGGCGTGTGCGGATCCCCCTCGCCCGAGGCGATCGCATCGAAGACCTTCTCCAGCTCCGCGCCGAGGAAGATCGAGATGATCGCCGGCGGCGCCTCGTTCGCACCGAGCCGGTGGTCCTGGCCGATGTTCGCCACCGAGGCGCGCAGCAGTCCCTGATGCTTGTCCACGGCCTTGATGACCGCCGCGCAGAAGAACAGGAAGTTGATGTTGTCCGCGGGCGTCTCGCCCGGGTCGATCAGGTTGTGGCCGGTGTTCGTCGACATCGACCAGTTGTTGTGCTTGCCCGAGCCGTTCACGCCCGCGAAGGGCTTCTCGTGCAGCAGGCAGACCATGCCGTACCTGCGTGCGACCCGCTGGAGCACCTGCATCGTGAGCTGCTGGTGGTCCGAGCCCACGTTCGAGTTCTCGAACACCGGCGCGATCTCGTACTGGCCGGGCGCCACCTCGTTGTGGCGCGTCTTGACCGGCACGCCGAGGCGCGCCAGCTCGAGCTCGCAGTCCATCATGTAGGCGAGCACGCGCTCCGGGATCGAGCCGAAGTAGTGGTCGTCGAGCTCGTGGCCCTTCGGCGGCTTCGCGCCGAACAGCGTGCGGCCCGTGTTGATCAGGTCGGGGCGCTCGAAGTAGTACTGCTCGTCGATCAGGAAGTACTCCTGCTCGGGCCCGACCGTCGTGTAGACGCGCGTGGCGCGGTCGTCGCCGAGCAGCCGGAGCGCCCGGATGGCGGAGCCCGACAGGGCGTCCATCGAGCGCAGCAGCGGGATCTTGGCGTCGAGCGCCTCGCCGGTCCAGGACGCGAACGCGGTCGGGATGCACAGGAGCGCGCCGTTCGGGTTGTGGAGCACGAATGCCGGGCTCGTGGGATCCCAGGCGGTGTAGCCGCGCGCCTCGAAGGTCGCGCGCACGCCACCCGTGGGGAACGAGGACGCGTCGGGCTCGCCCTGGATCAGCTCCTTGCCCGAGAACTCCGCCAGCGCGAGGCCATCGCCGGCGGGGCCGAAGAACGAGTCGTGCTTCTCGGCCGTGAGGCCCGTGAGCGGCTGGAAGACGTGCGTGTAGTGGGTCGCGCCCTTCTCGAGCGCCCACTCCTTCATGGCGAGCGCGACCGCGTCGGCCAGCGACGGGTCCAGCGCCTCGCCCTGCTCCAGGACCTGCTGGAGGCGGCGGTAGGCGTCCTTCGGGAGGCGCTGGCGCTGGACCGCGCTCGAGAAGACGTCGTCGCCGAACGGGAAGTTCGACGGCTGCGTGAGGTCGACGGTTCCGAGCGACCCTCCGTTGGGGCTCCACTGCGCGGCGCTGATGTTGTTCGTGCGAGTTCTTGGCATACGGGGGCGAGGCTATCCCGGCCCGATGAGTTTCGCCTTGTACTTCTGTCTAAAGATCCGCAAAGAGCGTTCGCCCTTCGTCCACTACGTAGTGTGGGACCCACGTGCCGGCAATCGAGTTACACGGAGTCGTAAAGCGTTTCGGTCCGATCACGGCGGTGGACGGGCTGGACCTCGAGGTGCCGAAGGGCATCTGCCTCGGCCTGCTCGGCCCCAACGGCGCGGGCAAGTCAACGACGATGCGCCTGCTCACGGGCCAGGCGCACGCCACCGAGGGCTCGATCACGGTGCTCGGCCACAAGCTTCCGGGCGACTCGAAGGAGGCGCGCGCCAAGATGGGCGTGGTACCGCAGCTCGACAACCTCGACGTCGACGTCACCGTCGAGGACAACCTCGCCATTTTCGCCCGGCTCTATCGCGTGAAGGACGTGCACGCGGCGGTGGATCGCGGCCTTGCGCTCGCGCGGCTCCAGACGCGCCGCCGCGACGCCGTCGATCAGCTCTCCGGCGGGATGCGCCGCCGCCTCCTGCTCGCGCGCGGCCTCATCCATGACCCGCCGCTGCTGCTGCTCGACGAGCCCACGGTCGGGCTCGACCCGCAGATCCGGACCGAGCTGTGGTCGCTGATCGACTCGCTGCGCGCGCGCGGCACGACGATCCTGATGTCCACTCACTACATCGAGGAGGCCGAGCGGCTGGCCGACGAGGTGGCCCTCATGGCTCACGGCAAGATCATCAGCCGCGGCAAGCCGTCCGAGCTGGTCGCCCAGCATGCGGGACGCGAGACCGCGGAGGTCTACGCGCCGCCCGAGCGGCTCGCCGAGGTGCGCGCCGCCGCCGAGGCGGCCGGGCTGAAGGTGCGCCCGGCCGGTCCCGCGATCGCGATCGTCGGCGCCGAGAAGGCCACGAACGGCGTCGTCCCGCCCGAGGCGATCCGCCGCGCCGCCTCGCTCGAGGACGTGTTCGTGCTGCTCACGGGGGAGGAGGCCGAGTGAAAACGAGGCTGCGCACCCGCCGGGTGCTCCGCAAATGAGGCGCCTGGAACCCGCTGCGATCGGCGGCGTGATGAGCCGCGAGGTCGCGAACTTCCGCACGTTCTGGAAGGCCACGACCTTCTCGAGCGTGCTCGAGCCGGT
>DASYMP010000103.1:0-10329 GCA_036009005.1 Thermoleophilaceae bacterium
TCGTCTCCGAACCAGCACGCGAGCAAGCACGCCGCGTCGAGCGGCCACGCGATCGTCAGCTCGCTGGAGCCCGGTGAGGACTGGTCCTGGTGCTACGTCGACGAGGTCGCCTTCGTCGTCGCGCCCGGCTAGCGGCTACGCCGGCGCCCGCACTTCGTTCTCGAGCGCCTGCCATGCCGGCTTGGGCTGGTAGTCGGCGTCGAACGGAAGCGCCTGGGCGTCGCCCTCGACCCAGTCGATCTCGACCATGGCATCGGCGGCGCGCTCGCGGGCGATGTCGAGCAGGCCGGCCGCGAAGTCGAGCCCGGTCACCTGCGCTCCGGCCTTCGCGGCGGGGATCGACACGTTGCCCGTGCCGCACGCCACGTCGAGCACGCGCATGCCGGGCACGACGCCGGCGCGCTGCACCACGAGCTCGCCCGACTCCGTGATTCGTTCTGCCACCGCGGCGAAATCGCCGGAGTCCCACATCGTCTTCGGATCCATGCCCCGACTATGCCACCCTGGCCGCATGGATTCGATCGTCACCGCCGTGGACGTCCGTCGCCGCTACGGAGAGGGCGACGCCGCCGTGGATGCCCTGGCCGGCGTGACCGTCGGCTTCGAGCGCGGGCGCTTCAGCGCGATCATGGGACCGTCCGGCTCCGGCAAGTCGACGCTGATGCACATCCTGGCCGGCCTCGACACGCCAACGGCGGGAACGGTCGCGCTCGACGGCGACGACATCACCGGGATGGACGACGCCGAGCTCACGCGCCTGCGCCGCGACAAGCTCGGCTTCGTGTTCCAGTTCTTCAATCTGATCCCCGTGCTCACGGCGGAGGAGAACATGCTGCTGCCGCTCTCGATCGCCGGGCGCAAGCCGGACGCGGACTGGTTCCGGCGGCTCGTCGACACGGTGGGTCTCGGTGACCGGCTCACCCACCGTCCGGCCGAGCTGTCGGGCGGCCAGCAGCAGCGCGTGGCGGTGGCGCGTGCGCTCGCGTCGCGCCCGGCCGTGGTGTTCGCGGACGAGCCCACGGGCAACCTCGACTCGCGCGCGAGCGAGGAGGTGCTCGGCCTCCTGCGCACGGCCGTCGACGAGTTCGGGCAGACGGTCGTGATGGTCACGCACGACCCCGAGGCGGCCTCGTACGCCGACCGGCTCGTGGTCCTGCGCGACGGCCTCGTGGTGCACGACGCCGAGGCCGGCAGCGCGGACGAGGTGATCGAGCTGATGAAGAGCCTGACGTGACGAAGGTCGCCCTCCGCGGCGTCGCGGCGCGGAAGCTCCGCGCGTTCACCACCTGGCTGGCGATCTTCCTCGGCGTGGCGCTCGTGGCCGGCACCTACGTCCTGACGGACACGATCAACGCGTCCTTCAACGAGATCTTCACGGAGTCGCTGAAGGGCACCGACGTCGTCGTCACGGCGCGCCAGGACATCCAGACCGACGACGCCGCGCCGCCCGGGTTCCCCGCGCGCCTGCTCGAGCCGGTGCGGCAGGTGGACGGCGTGCAGGCGGCCACGGGCTCTGTCTTCGCCACGGGCCGCTTCGTCGACAGGGGCGGCGATCCGATCGGGAACAGCTTCGCTCCGAACTTCATCTCGTCGCTGCTGCCGCCGCGCTTCGAGGCGCTCGACTACGTGGCGGGGCGAAAGCCGCGCACCTCCAAGGAGGCGTCGATCGACACCCAGACAGCCGACACCGGGCACCTGAAGGTGGGGGGCAAGGTGCGGCTCGCGGGCGCGCACGAGGCGAAGACCTACGACCTGGTGGGGCTCACGCAGCTCGGCAACGCGAGCTTCGGCGGCGCCGGGATCGCCCAGGTGCTGCTGCCCGAGGCGCAGCGGATCACCGACCACGAGGGGCAGTTCGACCAGATCTCGGTGGCGGCGGCGGACGGCGTGAGCGCGGAGCAGCTCCGCGACCGGATCGCCCGCGTGATGCCGCGCCAGGTCCAGGTGGAGACGGGCGAGCAGGCGGCGCAGCGCCAGTCGGACGACATCGCCAAGAACCTCAGCTTCCTGCGCATCGCGCTGCTGGTCTTCGCGGGAGTGTCGCTGTTCGTGGGCGCGTTCCAGATCTTCAACACGTTCTCGATCACCGTCGCGCAGCGCACGCGCGAGTTCGGGATGCTGCGGACGCTCGGAGCCGCGCGCGGGCAGATCCTCGCGGCGGTGGGGATCGAGGCGCTCGCGCTCGGGATCCTGGGCGCTGTGTTCGGCCTCGCCGGGGGCGTGGGCTTCGCGTTCGGCATCAACGAGCTCTTCAAGGCGGTGGGGATCGACCTCCCCAACACCGGCACGGTGGTCACGCTCCGCACGGTGATCGTCTCCCTGATCGTGGGCGTGATCGTGACCGTGGTGGCCGCGCTCGTGCCCGCTCTGCGCGCCACGCGGGTCACTCCGATGGCCGCGCTTCGCGAGGCCGACCTCCAGGACACGAAGGCGCGCGGGCGGATCGTCACGGGCGTCGCCGTGCTGGTCGGCGTGGTGGGGCTCGCGATGATGCTGGTGGGGCTGTTCGGCGGGATCGAGGACTCGGGCAGCGCCGCCGGGCTGCTCGGTGGCGGCGCCGCGCTGATGCTGTTCGGCGTGTCGCTGTTCTCGCCGCGGCTCGTGCGCCCGCTCGCGTCGCTCACCGGACGGCCGCTCGAGCGCCTGCGCGGGCTCACCGGCCGGCTCGCGCGCGAGAACGCGATGCGAAAGCCCGGCCGCACGGCCACCACGGCCGCCGCGCTGATGATCGGGCTGGCGCTGGTCGTGTTCGTGACGATCTTCGCGGCGGGGCTGAAGTCCTCGGTCGCGAAGACGATCGACGAGAGCTTCCGCGGCGAGATCGTTCTGCAGAACAGCGACGGCTTCTCGCCGATCCCGCGCGACGCCATCGACCGCGCGCGCCACGTGGACGGCGTCTCCACCGTCTCGTCGATCACCTACGCGGCGGGGAAGCTGCCGCGCGGAGGCCCGACCGTGCGCGTGGCCGCGGTGGACCCGTCGACGCTCGGACAGGTGCTCGCGCTCACATTCAAGAGCGGCGACCCGTCGGTGCTGCGCGGGCTCGGGCCGCACGACACGCTCGTGGACGACGCGTTCGCGCGCGACCAGGGCCTCAAGCTGGGCGACACGCTGCGCCTGCGCACGCCGATCGAGCGCACGGCGACGTTCACGGTGCGCGGCACCGTGAAGGGCGAGCTCGACCTGCTCGGCAAGGCGGTGGTCGACGAGAGCGCCACGCGCTTCTTCGGGCGGCTACAGCCGAGCTTCGCGCTGGTGCGGCTCAGGCCGGACGCGTCACCGAAGGCAGTCCAGAAGGAGATCGACGGCGCCGTGAAGGACCAGTATCCGACGGTCGAGGTCCAGAACCAGAGCCAGTTGAAGGACCAGCAGGAGCAGCAGGTGAACGCGCTGCTGGGGCTGGTCTACGCGCTGCTGTCGCTGGCCGTGATCGTGTCGCTGTTCGGGATCGTGAACACGCTCGCGCTTTCGATCCACGAGCGCACGCGCGAGCTCGGGATGCTCCGCGCCGTCGGCATGTCGCGGCGGCAGGTGCGCACGATGGTGCGCTACGAGGCGGTGATCACGGCGCTGATCGGCGCGATCCTCGGCACCGTGCTCGGCGTGATCTTCGCCGCGCTCGTGTCGAGGCCGCTCGCCGACGAGGGCTTCCAGCTCTCCTATCCCGTGCCCACGCTGATCGTCCTGCTGGTGCTTGCCGCGCTGGCGGGGGTGGTCGCCGCGATCGGCCCGGCGCGGCGCGCCTCGCGGCTCGACGTGCTGAGGGCGCTGGCGTATGAGTGAGCGCGCGGCGGCCGTTCCGGTCAGCGGCGTGTCGGAGCTCGTGCTCGAGGTGCAGGACCTCGAGGCGGCCGAGGCGTTCTACGCGGGCGTGCTCGGCTTCCCGGTGGTGGAGCGCTGGCTGGACCGCGAGGCGGTCTGGGTCATGGCCGGCGAGCGCACCCGGATCGGGCTGTGGCGCCCGCAGGTCGGGCTGGCGGGAGGCCGCGGCGGCGCGCACGTGCACTACGCGATGAAGATCGAGGAGTCCGACTACGACGGCGCCGTGGCGCTGCTGCGCGAGCGCGGCGCCGCGCTCGAGGAGATCTCCTTCGACGGCGCGGGCCGCGCCGCCTACGTCGACGACCCCGACGGCAACGTGGTCGAGTTCTGGACATGGGACGTCGCCGCCCACCTCCGCTGACCCCCGCCCCTCCGCCCCCGCCAACCCCAGGTGGATGGCAAACGTGGCGGAATCCGCAACGTTTGTCATCCAGCCGGCGGATCGGGGGCCTGGGGGCCGCGCTCGCGCTGGCCGCGGCGGGCGCGATCGCGCCGCCGGCGAGCGCGGCGACCGCGTCCATCGAAGGCAGCGTGCTGCGCATAGCGGCCGCGCCCGGTGAGGCCAACGCGCTCTCACTCACCTCGGAATCAAGCACCTCAGTGCATGTGGTCGACACCGGCACGCCCCTAACCCCAGGCCCGGGCTGCGCGCGAACCGAAGAAGCCGGTCTGACCTGCGCCACGCCGGCCGGCGCAACAATCGAAATCTCGGCAGGAGATCAGGACGACTCCGTAACGGCCCTGACCTCGATGCCGTCGTTCATCGACGCCGGCGCGGGCGATGACCTCGTGGACACCCGCAACGGCGTGAGCGACTCCGTCTGGTGCGCCGACGGCCTCGACGCCGTCACCCCCGAGGTGCTCGACTTCCTCGACACGGGCTGCGAGAGCGTGGACTACGGGCCGCCCGGAGCGGTGGGGCGGACGCGCGCGCAGACCGGCCAAAGCCGCCTCGTGCGCGTGCCCGGCCAGAGCTGGGCGAGGGTCGACCGCCGCATCCTGCCGGACGTGCTCTACCTCGTCCGCCGCTACCGGGTGCGCATCGAGGAGGGCTACGGCACCGTCGGCCACACGCACTACGGCGAGCACCCGCTCGGGCTCGCGGTGGACATCCTGCCCGGCGCCGGGAGCACCTGGGCGGACGTGTCGCGGCTCGCCCGCTGGGCCGAGCCGCGCCAGAACCACCCGCGCCGTCCGTTCCGCTGGGTCGGTTGGAACGGCGACCTGAACCACGGACACCCGTCGGTCTGCAAACCGCGGCGCGGCTGCTACCCGCACCTGCACCTCTCCTGGTCGCACTCACCCACGGCGCCGCGCCACATCGCCCGCACCGTCTGGGTCTTCGAGGTGCTCTGACCTGGGCCTTAGAGTTCGCGCCCGTGCCAGCCGGACGCACAGCCGCCGACCTCGCCGAGCGCCTGCTCGCGGGTGACAAGCGCGCGCTTGCGCGGGCCATCTCGCTGGTCGAGAACGACGAGCCCGAGGGCTGGGCGCTCGTCCGCGAGATCTACCCGCACACCGGCAACGCGTCGGTGATCGGCTTCACCGGCCCTCCCGGGGTGGGGAAGTCCACGCTGATCGGGCGACTCGTCGAGCACGCCCGCAAGCGCGACAGGCAGGTCGCGGTGCTGTCCATCGACCCGAGCTCGCCGTTCACCCACGGCGCTCTGCTGGGCGACCGCATCCGGCTCACCGACCACTTCCTCGACGCGGGTGTCTACATCCGCTCGATGGCCAGCCGCGGCTCGCTCGGCGGGCTCTCGGAGGCGACGCTCCAGGCCGCGCTCCTCATGGACGCCAGCGGCCGCGACGACGTCTTCCTGGAGACGGTCGGAGTGGGACAGGCGGAGGTCGACATCATCGACCACGCCGACACGGTCGTCCTCGTGCTGATGCCGGGCAGCGGCGACTCGATCCAGGCGCTGAAGGCGGGCGTGATGGAGATCCCGGACGTGATCGCCGTCAACAAGGCCGACCATCCGCTCACCGACACGATGGTGCGCGAGATCCGCGGCGTGCTCTCGCTCGGCTCGCAGAAGGGCTGGCGGGTGCCGATCGTGAAGACCGAGGCGAGCCGGGGCGAGGGCATCGACGAGCTGGCGGAGAAGATCGCCGAGCACGGCGAGTTCATCACCTCCGAGGGGACGCTTGCCGAGCGCAGGCGCAGGAACCTCATGAACGAGGTGGTGGCGCTCGCGGCCGGGAGGCTGCGGCGACAGCTCGAGGCTCAGGTGAAGGACGATCCCGAGGTGCAGCGGCTGCTCGACGAGGTCGTGGCCCGCAGGCTCGATCCGGCCAGCGCCGCGGCGAAGCTGCTGGAGCGCGAGGACAGCTAGCCGCACGGTTGTCCGGATTGGTTCCTCCGGCTTCGGGGTATCGCTCGCCGCAGCCACACAAGGAGAACACATGGCACAGCAGACGAAGGCAGACAGGTCGGCTGCGGCGAAGAAGGCCGCGGCGACGAGAAAGCGCAACGAGCAGCGGGCGAAGTCCTCGACCGCCGGTTCGAAGGCCGCCGGGACGAGGCAGGGCCGCGACGCGCAGGACGCGCTCGGCAGTGCGAAGAGGGCGCTCGGCACCGCCGCGGGCGGGCTCCGCAGCGCCGGCGAGTCCGCCGGCCGCGCGGCGAAGCAGGCCGGCAAGGCGGCGGCCACCCGCGCCGATGCCGCCCGCAAGGCGGGCAAGCGCTAGGCACACTCGCGGGCTGATCCGGGTACCACGACCCCATGACGACCACTGCGCAGCGTTCGGGACGGTTTCGCGGGAGGGCCGGGCGAGCGAGCGCGACGGCCGGGCGAGCGGCCCGGCGTGGTCTGTGGGGCGTGGCCCGGATCGTCTCGCTGATCACGTCGGTCGTCGTCGGCCTGATCGTCGTCGCGATCGTGCTCGTTCTGCTCGAGGCGAGCCGTCGCAACGGGATCGTCGACTGGCTCGTCGGCGCCGGCGACTGGCTCTCGCAGCCCTTCCACGGCATCTTCTCGCTCGACGGCCGCAAGCCGACCGTCGCCGTGAACTGGGGCCTCGCGGCTCTGGTGTACGCGCTTGTCGGCGGCTTCATCGCCCGCCTCTTGCGCCGTTAGTTAGGGCACCCTAATACTATGTCGGGCGATGCCCGGCTCACACCAGCGACCCGCAGGCCTCGCCGAGGTCTGGGCGGCGCGCGCATGGAACGTCTTCAACGAGGGGCGCCCGTTCTCGGTCGTGTACCCGCTGCTCGTCCTGGTCGCGGCGGCGCCTGTCGGTCTCGCGCCTGACGGACCCCTCGGCGTCGCGCTGCTCGCCGCCACCGCGAGCTCGCTGGCGCTGTCCCGCTTCCCGTTCGCGCTGCGGGGCCGCGTCCTGCTGTGGGTCGCGGCGCTCGCGGCCGTGCCGCTGCTCGAGCCGTGGCGCGCGCCGGGACTGCTGGCCGGCGCGCTCGCGGGCTACGCGTTCTTCACGGTCGTCATCTGGGGCTCGATCTACTACCACCTGCGCACGGGCGCGCCCTGGACGAACGGGCTTCGCTTCTGGCGGCTCGTGCTCACGAACTCCGACCCGACCAGCGGCAACGCGCTCGAGCAGGTCCCGAAGCTGCTGATAGCGCTGAGCGCGGCGACCCTCGTCGCGGAGGAGCCGGGAGCGGGCTCGATCGCGCGCGTGGCGGCGACCTTGGCGATCGCGGCCGCGCTCGGTTGGCTCGCCGCCCGCTCGTTCGCGAAGCGGCTGCCGCGCTACCCGGCGCGGAGCGCCGCGGCTTCCGGGCCCGCCCCCGCGGCGCTCGCTCGGCGCGTGTACGTGATCGTCGTGGACGGCTGCAACCGGGAGCGCCTGTGGCAGGCGGACGCGCCCGTGATGGAGCGACTCGCGCGCGAGGGCACCGAGTACCTCGGCGTCGAGCCGGCCTATCCGGCGCGGACGGTGGTCTGCTTCTCGTCGATGCTCACGGGCGCGACGCCCGCGGAGCACGGCATGCGCTCCAACTTCGCGCCGCGGCTCGGCGTGCGGCGCGAGTCGGTCTTCGACGTGCTCGAGCGCGAGGGCCGCAGCGGCCGGCTGGTGGGAATCGCGCACCTGCTCGATCCGTTCGGCGAGCACGTGGTCCGCTCCGTGACATCCGTGCAGCCCACATCGGAGATCGACCACTCGCTCGCCGCCGAGGCTCGCCGCGTGGTGAACGAGGAGGACCCGGACCTGCTCGTGCTCCAACTGCTCGCCGCGGATCAGCTCGGCCACGTGCGCGGAGTGCGCAGCCCGGAGTACCTCGACCAGCTCGCCGAGACGGACAGGCGCGTTGGCGACTTCCTCGCCTTCCTCGGCGAGCGCGGAAAGCTCGACGACGCCACCGTGATCCTGATGGCCGACCACGGCCAGGGCCGCGGCATCGGCGGCCACGGGCATCTCGACTGGGGCGAGCGCCCCGTGCCGTTCGTCGTCTGGGGTGCCGGCGCCATGCCCGGAGCGGTGTCGAGCGAGCCGCGTTCCGTGCTGGAGCTGGCCACGACGATCGCGCGCCTGCTGGGCGTGCCGGCGCCGGAGGCGGCGCGCGGACGCGTGCTAGTGCCGGTGGAGGACCCGACCGTGAGGCCGGCCGGCCCACGTCCGGCGCTGCCGAAGAGCGGTGAGGCCGCGGCGCTGCGCGGCGACGCCGTCGTGGTGAGCGGCGAGGCCGCGGTGCGCGCGGGGCGCTGCCTTGCGATCGTCGTCGCGCTCGACGAGGAGGTTGCCCTGCCCGGGGTGCTCCGGGGGCTTCCGGGCGAGGCGTGCGGCATGCCCGTCGATGTGCTCGTCGTGGACGACGGCTCGCGCGACGCCACGGCGGAGATCGCGCGCGCCCACGGTGCGCGCGTCCATTCGCACGCGAGCACGCGGGGGCTCGGCGCGACGCTCCGCACGGGCCTCGAGATCGCCCGCGACGAGGGCTACGGCGCAGCGGTCTACCTCGACGGCGACGGCGAGTACGACCCGGCCGAGTTCGATCGGCTGCTCGAGCCCGTGGCCCGCGGACGCGCCGACTACGTGCTCGGCTCGCGCTTCCTCGGCAGCCGCGACGGCATGAGCTGGCACCGCACGCTCGCGAACCGCGTCACGAGCGCCGCGCTCGGCACGCTGATGGAGACGATCACGAGCGACGGCCAGACCGGCTACCGCGCCTTCTCCGCCCGCGCGCTCGCCGTGGCGCGCATCGCGCACGACTACAACTACGCGCAGGTGCTCACGCTGTCGCTCTGGGGCCACTGGATCGAGCCGGTGGAGGTCCCGATCGGCTACCGCCGCCGCGTGAGCGGACGCTCCTTCGTGCGCTACCCGGAGTACCTCGCGCGCGTGGCCCCCGCCGTCTGGCGCGAGTGGCGCGCCGCGCGCGCCTCGCGCAGGACCAGCGCGAGCGTGGCCAGGCCGATCGCGCCCGCCAGCCAGAACGGCCACCCGCCGCCGGGTGAGTACCGCGGGAGCAGGTCCGTGAGCGGCCCGAACGGCGCGTCGGGCCGGTCGGTCACGAGCGAGCCGGCGCCCCAGCGCACGTCCGCGTAGAGCCACGCCGAGCCCGCCACCGTGAGCACGGCCAGGGCGGTGCCCACCCGCGGCAGGTGGCGCAGCCCCCACGCCACGAGCGGCACCGCGAGCGGCAGCGCCGCGAGCAGGTGGCGCGGGGGGAACCAGAAGCCGAACATCGTGGGCGCCCCGAATGCCGCCACGAGCAGCTGGACGCCGAGCACCGCGGCGCACAGCCCGGCCGCAAGCTCGATCCGGCGCGCGTCGGGCACCGCGCGGCCGAGCTGGTCGCGGCGGGAGCGCCACAGCCACCACGCACCGGCGAACGCGAGCGCGAACACGGGCGCCCAGCGCAGCAGCCCGTAGCCGCGGTCGATGAACAGCGCCGCGAGGCGATACGCGCGGCCGAGGTACCCGACGGGGAACGAGGCGTGCGTGGCGCTCTCTCCGGCGGCGCCGGCCGAGTACGGCGTCGGCCCGCCGTAGATCGCCTCGTTGATCGCCACGAACAGCGCCACCGAGAAGAGCGACAGCTCGACGGCGCCAACCCCGAGCGTCCGGCGCCTGGCCTGCCACAGCGAGCGCGCGGCGAACAGCCCGATCACCACGCCGGCCGGCACGAACTTCGTGCCGAGCCACGGCAGCGCCCCGAGCAGCAGAAAGCAGGCGAACGCATCCGTGCGCGACACGCGCTCGCGGAGCCGCAGTGCCAGCAGCGCGGCGCCGGCGAGCGCCGCGGCCGCGCTCGGCTCGGGGTAGACCGCGGTGCCGTAGGCGACGAGCGGCGGGCTGAGGCCGACCGCGAGCGCCGCGCCGAGCGCCCACGGGTCGGGCGCCACGCGGACCGCCAGCAGATAGGCGAGGGCGACTGCGAGCGCGGCGATCGCCGCGAGGAACACCTGCACGCCGGTCGCGCCCCCGATCGCGTACGCGGGTGCGATCACGAGCGGGAAGCCGACGCCGTGCGGCTCGTTGAGCATGCCGCGCGTCAGGGTCCCGCGCGGCTCGAGCAGGCCGGTGTGGATCTCCGCGTAGTCG
>DASYMP010000104.1:0-2168 GCA_036009005.1 Thermoleophilaceae bacterium
CGGCGGCCGGCACGGGACCGGGTGGCGCGGCGCTCGCCGGGGCAGGCGGCCATCTCAGCCCGGCGCAGCTGCACGCGCTGCCGACGCGTCTCCACGACGTCTACCTCGGCTCCTTCACCGACGCGCTCTCGACCGTATTCGTGGTGGCAGCGGTGGTGGCGGGGCTCGGCTTCCTGCTCGCGCTGCTCCTCCCCGAGCGGCCGCTGCGGGCAACCGCGGGCGCCAGCTCGGTGGGCGACGGGCTGGCCTCGCCGCGCGCGCCGGACTCACTCGCCGAGATCGAGCGCGCGCTGGGGGTACTCGCCCGGCGCGACGCGCGGAAGCGGATGTACGAGCGCCTGGCAGAGCGGGCGGGGCTCGACCTGCCCCCCGCGGCCGTGTGGTCGCTGGTGCGGATCTCCGATGGGGAGGACCCCGTGCGGCTGGCGCAGATCCACGGCGTGCCGGCCGATCGGGTGGCAGCGGGCTTGGAGCGGCTCGCGACCGACGGGCTCGTGGTGGAGAACGGCGCTCGCTCGCTCACGCCTGCCGGGGAGGCGGTGCTGGAGCGGCTCGTGAAGGCGCGCCGCGAGCGGCTGTGCGAGCACCTCGAGGGCTGGTCTCCCGAGCAGCACGAGGAGCTCGCCCGCGTGTTGAACCGGCTGGCACGGGATCTCGTGGGCGACGGCCGCGCCGCCTAGTTTCCGCTCGCTCGCGGGCGGGCACGACAACGTATGGACCTGAACCCATTGCGCGTGCTCTCGCGCCACACTCCGCAGCCGATCGCGGGCATGGCCGCGATGGGCGGCTCGATGATCTCCGACGTCGCCGAGCTGCTCGAGGACGGGCTGCCGCCCGGCGACGACCTCGACGCCTGGGATCCGGAGTACATCCGCCGGACGCTGCCGCTGTTGCGCGCCGCGTTCGGCACGTACTTCCGCGGCGAGGTGCGAGGGCTCGAGAACATCCCCGCGGACGGGCCGGCGCTGCTGGTCGGCAACCACTCGGGCGGCACGATGATCGCGGACACGTTCGTGTTCGCGCAGAACTTCTACGAGCACTTCGGACCGGACCGCCGCTTCCACCAGCTCGCGCACAGCGTGGCCGCGCGGATGCCGGGCCTCGGGCTGATCCGGCACTACGGCACGCTCGTCGCGTCGCACGAGAACGCGCGGGCGGCGTTCGCTCGCGACGCACCCGTGCTCGTCTACCCGGGCGGCGACTACGAGACGTTCCGGCCGTCGACCCACTCGGACAAGATCGAGTTCGGCGGCCGCAAGGGCTTCATCAAGCTGGCTCTCGACGAGGGCGTGCCGATCGTCCCGGTCGTTTCGATCGGCGGCCAGGAGACGGCGCTGTTCGTGACCCGCGGCGAGACGGCCGCGCGCGTGACGGGGCTGGCAAAGCTCGCGCGCATCAAGGTGCTGCCGGTGTCGATCGGGCCGCCGTTCGGCGTGAACCTGCTCGACCTCCCGGGCCGCCTGCCATTGCCGGCGAAGATCACGATCCAGGTGATGCCGCCGGTGGACCTCAAGGAGCGCTTCGGGGCCGAGCCGGACCCCGGCGAGGTGTACGACGAGCTCACGGGCGAGATGCAGGACGCGCTCGACGAGCTGTCGGACGAACGTACGCTGCCCCTCGTGGGCTGACCACCGGCCCCGCTCCTATAGCCTCCCGGGCATGGACTTTTCACCCTCTCCCAGGGTCGAGGAGCTGAGCGCGCGCATCGCCGCCTTCCTCGACGAGCACGTGTATCCGGTCGAGCTCGAGGCGCTTCAGGCGCTTGACGAGGAGGTGGGTCCGGGCGTCCCGTACCCGCGCATCCTCGTCGAGTTGCGCGAGCGCGCCAAGGCCGATGGGCTGTGGAACCTGTTCCTCCCGGGCGAGGACCACGGCGGCGGGCTGACCAACTGGGAGTACGGGATGCTCTGCGAGGAGATGGGGCGCAGCATCGTCAGCCCCATGGTCTTCAACTGCTCGGCGCCCGACACCGGCAACGCCGAGATCATCCTCGAGCACGGCACCCAGGAGCAGAAGGACCGCTGGCTCACGGGGCTGCTCGAGGGCGACATCCGCTCGTGCTTCAGCATGACCGAGCCCGAGACCGCCGGCTCCGACCCGACGGGCCTCCGAGGCCGCGCCGAGCTCGACGGCGACGAGTGGGTCATCAATGCGCACAAGTGGTTCAC
>DASYMP010000105.1:0-1947 GCA_036009005.1 Thermoleophilaceae bacterium
GACCCGCTGGCCGACGTCGGCTACATGACGGCCACCTGGGCCGAGGCCGATCCCGAGACGCCGACGATGTTCGACGGGTTCTCCGTCACGCGCGAGGAGGGCTTCCTCAAGCGCGACGAGCTCGTCGCGCGTTACGAGGAGCGCAGCGGGCGCTCGATGTCCGACCTGCGCTGGTACCAGGCGCTCGCGCTGTGGAAGGCCGCCGTGTTCATGGAGGGCAACTACAAGCGCTCGCTCGCGGGAACCACCGACGACCCGTACCTGAAGCTTTTCGACGAGGGCGTGCCGCAGCTGGCTGAGGCGGCCCACGCGATAACTCAGATGCCTGCCCCCGCACCGTGAGGGGCCTGATCGTCGACTTCGGCGGGGTGCTGACCACCAACGTCTTCGACTCGTTCCGTGCGTTCGGGGAGGCTGAGGGCCTGGATCCTTTGACCGTCAAGCGCGCGTTCCGCGAGGACGCCGAGGCGCTCGGGCTGCTGCGCGAGCTGGAGCGTGGCGACATCGCGGTGGAGGACTTCGAGCCGCGCTTCGGCGAGCGGATCGGGGTGAAGCGGACGGACGGGCTGGTGGGGCGGCTGTTCGGAGGCGTGGGCCCGGACGAGCGCATGCTCGAGGCGGTGCGGCGGGCGGGCGCTGCCGGGATCTGCACCGGGCTCATCTCCAACTCGTGGGGAGCCGGGCTCTCGTACGACATGTCGCTCCTCGACGAGCTGTTCGAGGCGATCGTGATCTCGGGCGACGTGGGCATGCACAAGCCCGAGCCCGCCATCTACATGCTGGGGGCCGAGCGGCTCGGCCTGCGTCCGGAGGAGTGCGTGTTCGTGGACGACCTGCGCGAGAACTGCCAGGGGGCGGAGGAGGTCGGGATGACCGCCGTGCTGCACCGCGGCGCCGACAGGACGCTCCCCGAGCTCGAGAAGCTGCTGGGCGTTCCGCTCGGGGCGTAGGATGCTCGGCGTGAAGCGGGCGGCACAGGACGTGGGCATCGCGATCTTGTTCGGCGGCAACCTGTTCGGGCGCCGTGCGATGCATCCCGCCTTGGAGTGGGTGTCGTCGCCCGAGGAGCGCGGCAAGGTGGTGAACGAGGCCTGGCGGCGCTACGGCGTGTTCAACTCGTTGGGCCTGGCGGGCGTCGTGGGCGGGTGGGTCCTCGAGCGTTCCGGGCCGATTGGACCGCGCGACGTGGCAGTCGCGGCCGTGGCGGTGACCGGGGTGGCGTCGGCTGTCGAGGGCGTGCGCTTCGGGCGCTCGGCTCCCGGCGGCGCCGTGCCGCTCGAGTCCGGCAGCGAGCCCACGCCCGCCACGCCGGAGCCCGCCGCGCGCTCGAAGCGCCTTCTCAATGCGCTCGGTCAGGCGTCCGCGGTGGCCGAGCTGGCGCTGATCCTCAGCCGCCAGCGGAGATAAGCGCCGCGCCCGCGAGCGCCAGCCCCGCGCCTATCCGCTGGATCCCGCGCAGGCGCTCCTTGAGGATGTAGCGCGCGAGGATGACCGTCATGACGGGGTAGAGCGAGGAGAGCACCGACACCACGCTCACGAGCCCCTTCGTGGCCGCGAGCGCGAAGAAGCCGTTGGCGAGGATGTCGAGCGTGCCGACGATCGCGAGCGTGCGCATGTCGGCGGGGCGCAGGCCGAGCTTCGGGCGCGTGACGAGCAGGGCCAGGCCGAGCAGGAACACGGACACGGTGCGGTTCACGCACACGGCCCACAGAACGTCGCTGTCGCTGGCCTTGTCGATCGCGAGGAAGAAGCAGCCGAAGCCGACCGCGGAGACGAGCGCGAGGCCCGCGCCCTTCGACACGGCAGCCTCGCCGTGCTCGCTCGCCTCGCGCGAGGCCAGCAGGACGCCCACGATCGCGACCGCCACGCCGGCGCCCTGGAGCGCGCTCGGCCTGTCGCCGGTCGCGATTCCTACGACCAGCGGGATGACGGCAGCCGTGGACGACA
>DASYMP010000106.1:0-6494 GCA_036009005.1 Thermoleophilaceae bacterium
GCCCGAACTGGGGCATGAGCGGGAACACCACGAGCACGCGCAACCTGAACACCTCGGGCGGCCAGGGCCGGGCGGGGCGCGACGCGATCGCGGCCGCCGCCGGCGCCGCGGTGCCGGCCGGGGTGGCCGAGGCGGGGCAGATGGCCGCCGAGGCCGTCGAGGCGCAGCCCGCGCTCGTCGAGACGCGGCGGCTCGAGGACAGCGAGAAGATCGGCCGCAACGACCCCTGCTGGTGTGGCTCCGGCAAGAAATTCAAGAAGTGCCATGGCGCCTAGCGTCGATGGCCTCCGCGGCCAGCTGAAGCTGCTCGCGGACTCTCTTTGACCCCCCTGCACTGCAAGCTCGCCTAGCCGAGCTGGAGGGGGAGATGCAGGCACCCGGGTTCTGGGACGACCAGGAGCGGGCGGCCTCGGTCTCCGCGGAGCACTCCTCGATCGGGCGGCGGCTCGAGACGTTCCGCTCGCTCGAGTCCGACATCGGCGATCTCGAGGCGCTCGAGGAGCTGGCCGAGGAGGACGACTCGATCGCCGCCGAGCTGGTCGAGGCGCGCGCGTCGATCGAGTCGCGGCTCGCCGAGCTCGAGGAGGCGCGCCTGTTCTCAGGCGACTACGACGCCGGTGACGCCGTCGTGACCGTGAACGCGGGCGCGGGCGGCACCGACTCGCAGGACTGGGCCGAGATGCTCCTTCGCATGGAGATGCGCTGGGCGGACGCCCGTGGGATGAAGGTCGAGATCAAGGAGGCGTCCGAGGGCGAGGAGGCCGGCATCAAGTCGGCCACCTTCATCGCGCGCGGTGAGAACGCGTATGGGCTGTTCAGCGCCGAGAAGGGCGTGCACAGGCTGGTGCGCATCTCCCCTTACGACGCGCAGTCACGCCGCCACACGGCGTTCGCCGGCGTGGAGGTGGCGCCGCTCGTGGAGGACGCCGTCGAGATCGAGATCGAGCCCGACGACATCCAGATCGACACCTACCGCGCCTCGGGGGCCGGCGGGCAGCACGTGAACAAGACCGACTCCGCGGTGCGCATCACGCACCGGCCCAGCGGGATCGTCGTGCAGTGCCAGAACGAGCGCTCCCAGTCGTCGAACCGCGACACCGCGATGAAGATGCTGAAGGGCAAGCTCGTGGAGCTGGAGGAGCGCCGCCGCCAGGAGGAGATCGCCAAGGAGAAGGGGGAGGCCCAGGACGTGGGCTGGGGGTCCCAGATCCGCTCCTACGTGCTCCACCCCTACACGATGGTGAAGGACCACCGCACCGGCGTGGAGGCCGGCAACGCGCAGGGAGTGCTCGACGGCAACCTGGACGAGTTCGTGCGCGCCGAGCTACTCAGACGAGCCGGCCACGGAGCTTCCGCCGCCTAGGCTCGACTCGCTCGGCGCCTCGAGCTCCTCGAGCACTCCGAGCAGCTGACCCACGCGGCACACGAGCAGCTTCTCCTCCTCGACCTCGACCCACACGCCGGCGCTTGCCGGGAAGACCACGTGGTCGCCGGGCACGACGGGCATCTTGATGCCCACGCCGCTCCACCAGTCGAGACCGGGGCCCACGGCCAGCACGATGCCGTGCTGGGGCGGCGTCTCGTGCTCGCCGGGCGGCAGGACGAGCCCCGAATGGCGCACGCGGTCCGGCTCGAGCTCCTTGATGACGACCTGGTCGAAGAGGGGGCGTAGCTGCTGCTTCACGCCCACAACGATATTGGGCCGCGCGGCCGCGACCTACGTAGCATGGGGTCGATGGCCGACGAGACCCGGGCGCCCGACCCGCGGACAGCTCCGCCCCCTCCCGATCCGCGGCGCGGGAACCTGCGCGTGAGCGGGGCGCCCAAGAAGCCGCCGATGATCCCGTGGAGCCCGCGGCGCTTCGTCACGATCCTGGTCGCCCTGTTCGTCCTGAACTGGCTCGCGGTTGCGATCTTCGCGCCGCCCGAGAAGCGCATCAAGGTGCCGTACAACCCGACGTTCCTCCAGGAGGTGCGGAAGGCCAACGTCAAGGAGATCGCGTCGACCGGGGACACGGTCAAGGGCGAGTTCAAGAAGACGGTCGAGTACAAGGGCGACAGCGCCACGGGCTTCGAGACCGAGATCCCGACGTTCGCGAACGACCAGGAGCTGTCGCGGGTGCTGGAGGACAACGGCGTCGTGATCAGCGCGTCGCCGCCGGGTGAGCGCTCGCTGCTCCAGACGATCCTGTTCAGCTTCGGCCCGACGATCCTGCTCGTTGCGCTGTTCGTGTTCCTCGCGCGGCGAGCCGCCGGCGGCGCGGGCGGCGGCGGGATGCTCGGGCAGTTCGGGCGGAGCCGCGCGCGCAGGGTCGAGCCGCAGTCCCAGACCGTCACGTTCAACGACGTCGCGGGCATCGAGGAGGCCAAACAGGAGCTGATGGAGGTGGTGGACTTCCTCCGCCACCCCGACAAGTACCGCAAGCTCGGCGCGCGCATCCCGCGCGGGGTGCTGCTCGCGGGCGCGCCAGGCACCGGGAAGACCCTGCTCGCGCGCGCGGTGGCCGGCGAGGCGAGCGTGCCGTTCTTCTCGGCCTCCGCGTCGGAGTTCATCGAGGCGATCGTGGGCATCGGCGCCTCCCGCGTGCGCGACCTCTTCAACCAGGCGAAGGAGGCCGCGCCGGCGATCATCTTCGTCGACGAGCTCGACGCGATCGGGCGCGCGCGGGGCGGAAGCAACTCGATCGGCGGCCACGACGAGCGCGAGCAGACGCTCAACCAGATCCTCACCGAGATGGACGGCTTCGACACCGACGCGAACGTGATCGTGCTCGGGGCCACGAACCGCCCCGAGGTGCTGGACCCCGCCCTGCTGCGTCCGGGGCGCTTCGACCGGCGCGTGTTCGTCCAGGCGCCGGACGCCGCGGGCCGCGCCGCGATCCTGCGCGTGCACACGAGGTCCGTGCCGCTCGCGGAGGAGGTGGACCTCGACAGGCTCGCGGCCACCACACCGGGCATGGTGGGCGCGGACCTCGCCAACCTCGTGAACGAGGCCGCGCTCCTGGCGGCGCGGCGAGCCCACGAGAGCGTCCAGTACGCGGACTTCACCGACGCGCTCGAGAAGATCGTGCTCGGCGCGGAGCGGAAGATCCTGATCAACCGCGACGACCGCCGCCGCATCGCCTACCACGAGGGCGGCCACGCGGTCGTGGGGATGCTCACCCCGGGCGCGGACCCGGTGCGCAAGGTGTCGATCATCCCGCGCGGCCAGGCGCTCGGCGTCACGCTCTCGACGCCGGACGACGACCGCGTGAACTACTCGGAGCAGGAGCTGCGCGCCAAGATCCGCGTGTCGCTCGGCGGGCGCGTGGCGGAGGAGCTCGTGTTCGGCGACGCCACCACGGGCGCGGAGTCGGACATCCAGCAGGTCACGCGGATCGCGCGCGGGATGGTGGAGCGCTGGGGGATGAGCGAAAAGGTCGGCTTCCTTGCGGTGGCGCCGCAGGACGGTGTGAGCCCGCTGCTGCCCGGGGCCGAGCCGGTGTCCGAGGCCACGCAGGAGCTGATCGACTCGGAGGTGCGCCGGATCGTCGACGAGGAGCAGGACGCCACCGAGCGCCTGCTCGCGGACAACCGCGACCGGCTCGAGGCGCTCGCCGAGTCGCTGCTCGAGCGGGAGACGCTCGACGAGACCGAGGCCTACGCGGCCGCCGGAATCGACCGGAGCGCAGCGGCCGTCAGATGACGGACCTGATCGACCGGGCCCTCGCCGAGGACCTCGGCGACGGCGACCTGACGACGCGCGCGGTCGTGCCCGAGGGCGCCCGGGCGCGCGCCACGATCCGCCAGAAGGAGGCCGGCGTGATCGCGGGGCTGCACGTGGCGCAGTCGGTGTTCGAGCGCGTGGACGGCGAGCTGCGCTTCGAGGCCGCCGCGCAGGAGGGCCAGTGGCGCGAGCCCGGCCCCGTCGCGGAGATCGAGGGAGCGGCCGCCTCCATCCTGGCCGGCGAGCGGGTGGCGCTCAACTTCCTCGGGCGGCTGTCCGGGATCGCGACGCTCACGGCTCGCTACGTCCAGGCGGTCGAGGGCACCGGCGCGCGCATCCTCGACACGCGCAAGACCACGCCCGGCCTCCGCGACCTCGAGAAGGCGGCGGTGCGTGCGGGCGGCGGCGTGAGCCACCGCGGCGGGCTCTACGACGCGATCCTCGTGAAGGAGAACCACGCGGCGCTGGCCGGAGGCGTGGGCGAGGCGACCCGCCTGGCGCTCGAGGCGGGCGCGCGGCTGGCGGCCGGCCACGACGGCCTCGTCGTCGAGGTCGAGTGCGCGACGCTGGCCGAGCTCGAGGACGCCCTCGACGCCGGCCTCACGCGCATTCTGCTCGACAACATGAGCCCTGACGAGCTGCGCGAGGCGGTGCGGATCACCGCCGGACGCGCCGAGCTCGAGGCATCCGGGGGCATCACGCTGGAGACGATCCGCCAGGTGGCCGAGACAGGCGTGGATTTCATCAGCGTCGGCGCGCTCACGCACTCGGCGCCCGCGCTCGATGTCAGCCTGCTGCTCGACCCGCTGTAGGCGGCCGCAGCACCGCGAACGGGTCGGTGATCGCCAGCTCACGCGAGCGGAACCGGTAGACCGCGCCGGGGCGGCCGCCGCCCGGCCCGGGTGAGCGGCGCTCGCCGGTCGGCTCGAGGAGGCCGCGGCGCTCGAGCACGCGCCGAAGGTTGGTCTGATCGACCGGATAGCCGAGCGCGGCGGTGTAGATCGCCGAGAGCTCCGACATCGTGAAGCTCTTCGGCGCGAGGGCAAAGCCGATGTTCGTGTAGGACAGCTTCGCGCGCAGGCGCTCGCGCCCGGCTAGCACCATCGGGCCGTGGTCGAACGCGGTGGGGGTGGGGAGCGAGTCGACCTCGTGCCAGCTCGTGTCGGGCGGCAGCACCGGGTCGAGGCCGCGCGGCACGAGGCCGAGGTAGGTCGTGGCGAGCTGCCACTCGTCCGGGTGACGGTCGGGATCGCCCACGGTCTCGAGCTGCTCGAGCCAGGACAGCTCGGCCACCTCGACCTTGCGGGCGAGCTGCGTGCGGATCGAATGCTCGAGCGTGTGGCCGGCCTCGAGGTACCCGCCGGGGAGCGACCAGGCGTCCTCGAAGGGCGGGCGGGCCCTCTGCCAGAGCAGCGCGCAGAGCGAATCTCCGCGCACCTGGAGCACCACGGCGAGCGTCACATGGGTGGGCGCCGAGCGGGCCCCGCTGGTATGCTGCTCTCGCACGGTTTTCGACTATAAGGCAAAAACCGCGATGAACCCAATCGAGCTGCCCACGCTCACACCCGCCGCCCCGGGCGCACTCGGCCCCGAGGAGACGAACCGCCTCATGGCGGAGGTGCGCGCGCTCGCCGAGGAGCGGAACGCCGTGATCCTCGCCCACAACTACGAGGTGCCCGAGATCCAGGAGGTCGCGGACTTCGTGGGCGACTCGCTCGGGCTCTCGCGGCGCGCGGCCGAGACCGACGCCGACGTGATCGCCTTCTGCGGCGTGCACTTCATGGCGGAGACCGCCTCGATCCTGTCGCCGGACAAGACCGTCCTGATCCCCGACCTCGGCGCGGGCTGCTCGCTGGCCGACTCGATCACCGCCGGCGAGCTGCGCGCCTGGAAGGCGAAGCACCCCGGCGCGGTCGTCGTGATGTACGTGAACACGACGGCCGAGGTGAAGGCGGAGACGGACTACTGCTGCACGTCCGCCAATGCCGTCCAGGTGGTGGAGCACATCTACCGGGAGCACGGCGAGGACACGGAGATCCTGTTCGGCCCCGACATGTGGCTGGGCGCCTACGTCGAGCGCGTGACCGGCAGGCGAATGCAGGTCTGGGACGGCGAGTGCCACGTGCACGCCGGCATCCGCCCGCGCGACATCACGAACGTACGCGACGAGCACCCGGGCGCCGAGTTCATGATCCACCCCGAGTGCGGCTGCACCACCCAGGTCATGGAGTACGTGGCGGCGGGCGACGTCGAGCCCGAGCACACGCACATGCTCTCCACCGGCGGGATGCTCGACTTCGCGCGCAGCTCCGACGCCGACACGTTCATCGTCGCGACGGAGACCGGCATGCTGCATCCGCTCGAGAAGGAGAACCCGGGCAAGCGCTTCATCCCGGCGAACCGATCCGCCTCGTGCCGCTACATGAAGATGATCACGCTGCCGAAGCTGCACGACGCGCTGCGCGACCTTAAGCCCGTCGTGAAGGTCGATCCCGCCCTCGCCAGGCGAGCGCGCGTGCCGATCGACCGCATGGTCGCGATCGGCTAGAGCCTCTCGGGTCGCTCAGCCCGGGCCGGAGCTGTCCAGCGGCTCGGGCTCCGGCACGGTGTCGTCGGACCCGGACGGCTCGGTCTCGGGGGCGAGCGTGGAGTGCTCGTCCGCCGTGTCGAGCTCGTCCGGCTCTGAGAGGTCGGTGCCGCCGCCGGGGCCGGAGCTGCCGCCGCCGCGCGAGATCTGGCCGTGGCTGCTCGCGTTCCTCGTCGTCGTCCTCGTCGGCCTCGGCCTCGC
>DASYMP010000107.1:0-3164 GCA_036009005.1 Thermoleophilaceae bacterium
CTCGGCCATCGCGTGGACGTGGATGGTGGCGCCGGTGGCCCGGGCGAGGCGCCCGTGGCCCGAGACGTGGTCGGCGTGGTTGTGCGTCTCGAGCACGTGCTCGATCTGCACGTTCATGTACCTGGCGAGCAGCAGGTAGTCGTCGATCTCGAAGCGCGGGTCGATCACGGCCGCCACGCCGGCGTCCTCGTCGCCGACCAGATACGAAGCGCAGCCGAGGTCGTCGTGCGTGAGTTGCCTGAAGATCACCGCGACAGGATAGGTTCCCGCCCATGTTCCGGACTCCTGACGATCGCTTCGCCGATTTGCCCGGCTATGACTTCGAGCCGCGCTACGTGGATGTCGACGGGCTGCGGATGCACTACGTGGACGAGGGACCTCGCGACGGCGCACCGGTCGTCTGCTTCCACGGGGAGCCGACGTGGGCGTACCTGTACCGCAAGGTGGCGGCGCCGCTGACCGACGGTGGCGCGCGCGTGATCGCCGTGGACATGCCGGGCTTCGGACGCTCCGACAAGCCGGTCGACAAGGGCTGGTACAGCTACGACAGGCACTTCGACCACGTGTCGCGGGTGTTGGCCGAGCTCGATCTGCAGGATGCGACGGTCGTGGTGCAGGACTGGGGCGGGCCGATCGGGTTGCGCTGGGCGGTGGCCAACCCCGACCGCGTGGGGCGGCTCGCGATCATGAACACCGGCCTCTTCAACGGGCGGGTCTCGAAGGGCTTCATGGCCTGGCGTGACTTCGCCGAGCGCACGCCGGACCTGCCGATCGGGATGATCGTCGACGGCGCGACGGTCTCCGATGTGCCCGCGGAGGTGCGTGCTGCCTACGAGGCGCCGTTCCCCACGGTCGAGTCGAAGGCGGGCGCCGCCGTGTTCCCGCTGCTCGTGCCGATCTCGGACGATCAGCCGGGCGCTTCCGTGATGCGCGAGGTGATGGACGAGCTGTCGCGCTGGGAGAAGCCTGCTCTGGTCATGTTCTCCGACTCGGACCCGGTCTTCCCCTATCCGCGCTCGGGCCAGGTGTTCTGTGACCTGATACCTGGGGCGGGGGAGCAGGTGGCCGTGCCGGGGGCGGCGCACTTCCTTCAGGAGGACAAGGGCGAGGAGATCGGCGCGCGCGTGCTGGAGCTCGTTACGGCTTCGTCGCGCTGACGAGGAAGTACGTGACGGCGGAGAGGAAGGTGCCCTCCGCGTCCCGTTGCTGGAGTGTGTTGAGCCACGCGCGGGCGGCCGACGGCTTCAGCGTGGCCTCGGCCAGGCGGGTGAGCCCGTACTGCTCCTCCGCGTAGCTGAGCGCGGTGATGGCGGCCGTGCGCGGCTCGGCTGTCACGTCGGTCGCGCCCAGCTTGCGCAGCCGGCGGGCGAGTTGGCGTCCCGCGATCGGGTTGCGAACGCTGTCGGCGTAGGCGCGCGTGACCGAGCGGGTGGCGGCGAGCGGGCCGGCGTCGAAGGTCAGGGTGTCCCAGTCGGGCTCGATGGCGACGATGCGGGATTGCGGCTGCGCGACGCGCCAGATCTCCTCGCAGGCCGCTCCGAGGTCGTCGACGTGCTGCAGGGCGCGGTCGATGCGGACGCCCGTGAACGTTGCGTCTTCGAAGGGGGGAAGGCGGTCCGCTGTGGCCTGCTCGAAGCGCGCGTCGTACTCCGGGCCGGTCTGGCGGCGGGCCTCGGCCACGCGGGCGCTGTCTGCGTCGATGCCTATTGCCGCGCCGGCCGCTGCGGCCATGTGGCGCGTGGTTTCGCCTGTTCCGCAGCCGATGTCGAGAGCGGTGCCGCCGTTGCGGAGAGCGAGCGCATCGAGCGAGGCTTTGGTCGCCTGCTGCCAGAACGTCGAGTCGGGTGTCATCCGGCCGGATCTTGGCATGCGTAACGTTGAGGTCACCCACGGCAGAGGAGCTTTGTACTCATGAGCGGCACCACAGATCAGCCACTAGCGGCGGCGTCCGGAACCTTCTCGATCGGTGGCGAGCTGAGCGTGTACCGGCTCGGCTACGGCGCCATGCAGATCACGGGCAGGGGAATCTGGGGCGAGCCGTCCGATCCCGAGGAGTGCAGGCGGGTCTTGCGGCGTGCCGTGGAGCTCGGCGTGAACTTCATCGACACGGCCAACTCGTACGGGCCCGAGGTCTCCGAGCGCCTGATCGCGGAGGCGCTGCACCCGTACCCGGACGAGCTGGTGATCGCCACCAAGGCCGGTCTCGAGCGGCATGGGCCGGGCAAGTGGGTGTCGAATGGCGACCCGGCGTACCTGAAGGCGGAGTGCGAGGGGTCGCTGCGGCGTCTGAAGCTCGACTGCATCCCGCTCTTCCAGCTCCACCGGATCGATCCGAAGGTGCCGGTGGAGGAGTCGATCGGCGCGCTCATCTCCCTGCGCGACGAGGGCAAGATCCGCTTCATCGGGCTCTCCGAGGTGAGCGTGGACGAGCTGTCGACGGTGCGCGAGATGACCGACGTGGCAACGGTGCAGAACAAGTACAACCTCGGCGACCGCTCGGCCGAGCCCGTGCTCGAGGAGTGCGAGCGCCTCGGTATCGGGTTCATCCCGTGGTTCCCGCTGAACACGGGCGGGCTCGCTGCGGACGGCGGGCCTTTGGCCGAGGCGGCTTCGCGGCACGGGGCCTCGCCGGCGCAGCTCGCTCTGGCGTGGCTGCTGCACCGCTCGCCGGTGATGCTCCCGATCCCGGGCACGTCGAAGGTGTCGCATCTCGAGGACAACATGCAGGCCGCTGCGCTGGAGCTCTCGGCGGACGAGGTGCGCTCGCTGGAAGAGGTTCGCTAGCGGGGTGCCGCACGTTCATACGGGCTAGCCCGAGCGGGGTACCCGGACGGTGAGCCGCCCGGGTACCCCCCCGTTCGCCGGCTGCGGCGCCTCACGGCCGCACCCCCCTCGCAGCCCTCTTCTTCACCGATCCAGGCGCTTGAACCGCCCGCGACCCCCCCAAACGGGGTGGCGATACCGCCCCGTTGGTGGGAGTGGCCGCATACAGCCGGGGGGATAGGTAGAGTCCAGCGCGTGGGCGCACCCGACGTGCCGGGCGCCCGCGAACGGGGGACATGAGAGCGATCAGCGACATCGGCGATCCGCGCCTCGTCAAGGCGCTCGCGCATCCACTGCGCGTACAGATCCTGAGCACTCTCGAAGATCGCATTGCGAGCCCG
>DASYMP010000108.1:0-23990 GCA_036009005.1 Thermoleophilaceae bacterium
CAAGCCGGCTCTAGCACAGCACGCAGCGCGACGGCCACGCGCTCCACCTCCGCCTCGGCCATCTCCGGGAAGAAGGGCAGCGCGAGTGAGCGCGCGGCCACGTCCTCGCACACCGGGAACTCGCCCTCGCGATGGCCGAAGCGCTCGCGGTAGAACGACATCAGATGGATCGCCGGCAGGTAGGGCTTGCTCTGGATGCCGCGCGCGGCGAGGGTCCGCACGGTTGCCTCGCGGTCGGCGCCGTCCGGGAGCTGGACGACGAACACGAACCAGCTGCGGCGCTCGCCGCGCTCGTCGGGGCACGGGAGCTCGAGCCCCTCCACCCCGGCCAGCGCCTCGTTGTACAGGCCCGCGATGCGGGCGCGGGCCGCGAGCAGCTCGTCGAGCCGCTCGAGCTGAGCGATCCCGAGCGCGCAGGAGAGGTCGTCCAGCCGGTAGTTGAAGCCGAGCCGGTCGTGGTCGAGCCAGCCCATGTCCGGTGCGCGCCCCTGGTTGCGCTCGGAGTCGATCCGCTGCTTCAGCTCCGCCGAGGGCGCCACCACGGCTCCCCCCTCCCCCGTCGTGATCTGCTTGTTCGGGTAGAACGCGAACACGCTCGGGTTCCCGCGCGCTCCCACCCGCGTGCCGTCCGCGTGCACGGCGCCGAGCGCCTCGCAGGCGTCCTCGACGATCCAGAGGCCGCAGTCGCGTGAGAGCAGCTCGATGGCGTGCATGTCGGCCGGGTAGCCGAAGATGTGCACGGGCAGGATCCCGGTGGTGCGCTCGGTGAGCGCCTCCCCGGCGGCCTCCGGCGAGAGGTTGAGCGTGCGCGGGTCGATGTCGCAGAACACCGGCCGCGCGCCCTCGTAGAGCAGGCAGTTGGCGGACGCCACGAAGCTGAACGGCGTGGTCACCACGTCGTCGCCGGGCTTCACTCCGGCGGCGCGGACCGCGAGGTGAAGGCCGGCGGTGCCGGACGAGACGGCGGAGACGTGCTCCACGCCGAGGCTCGCCCCGAAGGCGCTCTCGAACTCAGGGAGCCGCGGGCCGAGCGCGAGCCGCCCGGAGCGAAGCGTCTCCAGCACGAGCTCCTCCTCGCGCGGCCCGATCTGCGGCCGCGCCAGCGGGATCACGGAGAGGTGATCGCGCCCGCGCTGCGCGAGGGCAGCATGCCCGCCTCGAGCGAGTCCACGAGGGCGTCCCAGCTCGCCTCGATGATGTTCTCCGAGACGCCGATCGCGCCCCACGTGTCCTGGCCGTCCGTCGTGTCGAGCAGTACGCGCGTGACCGCGCCGGTGCCCTTGCGCTCGTCGAGTATGCGCACCTTGAAGTTCACGAGCTCCATGTCGCGCAGATGCGGATGGCGCTCGCCGATCGCGCCGCGCAGCGCCTTGTCGAGCGCGTTCACGGGGCCGTTCCCCTCGGCCGTGCGCACGTAGCGCTCGCCGTCCACCCAGATCTTGATCGTGGCCTCGGTCTCCACGCGGCCGTCCTCGCGCTTCTCCACGATCGCGCGCCACGACTCGAGCCGGAACAGTGGCTCGTACTCGCCGGTCTCCCTGCGGATCAGGAGGTCGAAGGAACCGTCGGCGGCCTCGAACTGGTAGCCGCGGCTCTCGAGCTCCTTCACGCGGTCGATCACGCGTGAGGCGGTCGCGTCGTCCACGTCGGCGCGCGCCTGGACCGTGCCCTTGCCGGACAGCTCCGAGACCAGCACGCGGCGGTCGGCGCCCACCTCGGCGGGATCCACGTGCTCGAACGTGCGCGCGTCGCGGTTCACGCCCGCCACGTGCATGCCGCCCTTGTGCGCGAACGCGTTCGCGCCCACGTAGGGCTGGTTCGGGTTCGGCGTCACGTTGCAGAGCTCGTCCACGAGGTGGGCGGTCTCGGTGAGCCGCAGGAGCCGGTCCGTGCCGGTCGACTCCATGCCGAGCTTGAGCTCGAGCGCCGGCAGGACCGAGATCAGGTTGCAGTTGCCGCAGCGCTCGCCGTAGCCGTTCATGGTGCCCTGCACCATCCGCGCGCCCGCCTCGACCGCCACCAGCGCGTTCGCCACGGCGCAGCCGGAGTCGTCGTGCGTGTGGATGCCCACCTGCACCGAGTCGCCCAGCTCGGCCACCACCCGAGCCGTGGCCTCGGTGACCTGCGCCGGGAGCGACGAGCCATTCGTGTCGCACAGCGTCACGTTCTCGGCGCCGGCCTCGGCGGCGGCGCGCAGGCAGCGCAGCGCGTAGTCCGGCTCGTCGCGGAACGCGTCGAAGAAGTGCTCGGCGTCGTAGACGACGCGCTTCCCCTGACCCGCGAGAAAGGCCACCGACTCCGCGATCATGCGGAGGTTCTCCTCCGGGTCCACCTGCGTGACCTTCTCGAGGTGGAGCGACCACGTCTTCCCCACGAGCGTGCACACCGGCGCGAAGCTGTCGGCGAGGACCCTGAGGCCCTCGTCCTCCTCGGCGGCGCCGTCGCGCCGCCGGGTCATGCCGAACGCCGCGATCGACGCGGTCGCGAACGTCTCCCTCGAGAGGAGCTCGAAGAGCGCGACCTCCTTGGGATTGGAGGCTGGAAAGCCCGCTTCGATCAGGTGGATGCCGAGGTCGTCGAGAGCGTGGGCGACACGGACCTTCTCGTCGACCGACAGCGACATCCCCTCCCCCTGCATTCCGTCGCGGAGGGTGGTGTCGTAGGCGGTGATCACGCCTGCGACGGCACCGGCACGAGGTCGAGCCAGTCGGCGTAGCGCGGGTCGCGGCCGTACAGCGCGTCGTCGAACACGCTCTGCACGGCGCGCGTGACCGGGCCGGGCGGGCCGATCTCGATGTCGTCGATCTCACGCATCGGCGTGAGCTCCGCGGCGGTGCCCGTGAGGAAGACCTCGTCGGCCAGCGCCAGCTCGGCGCGGGCGATGTTCCGCTCCACGACCTCGTAGCCCAGGTCGCGCGCGATCTGGATGCACGACTTGCGGTTGATGCCGTCGAGGATGCCGTCGGCCTGCCCCGGCGTGTGGATCAGACCGTCCTTCACGACGAAGATGTTCTCGCCGGTGCCCTCGCAGACATAGCCGTTGTCGTCGAGCAGGATCGCCTCCTCGTAGCCTGCCTTGACCGACTCGATCTTCGCCAGCACCGAGTTGAGGTACTGGCCCGAGGCCTTCGCGTGCGGGATCAGCGACTGGGACGAGATCCGCCTGTAGGACGACACGCGCGCCCGCACGCCCTTCGTCTTGCCCTCCTCGCCGAGGTAGGCGCCCCACTCCCAGACCGCGATCATCGCCTCGACCGGATTGTCCAGCGGGTTGAGCCCCATCGGCCCGTAGCCGCGGTAGACGAGCGGCCGGATGTAGCAGCTCTTCAGCCCGTTGCGGGCGATCAGCTCGTGCGTGACCTCGCGGAGCTGCTCCTTCGAGAAGGGCAGGTCCATGTAGTAGAGCTTGGCCGACTTCTCGAGCCGGTCCAGGTGGTCCTGGTTGCGGAAGATCGCCGTGCCCTGGGGCGTCTCGTAGGCGCGAATGCCCTCGAACACCCCGGTGCCGTAGTGCATGGCATGCGTGAGTACGTGCACCTTGGCGTCCTCCCAGGCGACGAACTCTCCGTTCAGCCAGATGAGGTCGGCGGTGTTCACGTACGGGTGCTCCTATAGATGCGCGAGAACCGCCCGGGTGGCGGTCTCTGTCGATGCGTCCCCGCCCAGGTCCGGAGTCCGGAGGCCTTCCCCGAGCGCGAGGTCCACGGCCGATTCTACGGCAGCGGCGGCGTCTTCCATAGCGAGTCCGTGGCGGAGCATCAGGGCCACCGAGCCGAACATCGCGAGCGGATTTGCCATCCCCGTGCCCGCGATGTCGGGCGCCGAGCCGTGCACCGGCTCGAACAGGCCCGGCCCCGAGTCGCCCAGCGAGGCGCTCGGCAGCATGCCGAGCGAGCCGGTGAGCATGGCGGCCTCGTCGCTCAGGATGTCCCCGAACATGTTCTCGGTGAGGATCACGTCGAACTCGCCGGGGCGCGACACGAGCTGCATCGCCGCGGTGTCCACGAGCATGTGGTCGAGCGGGACCTGCTCACCGTCGGCGATGCGCGTCACGGTCTTCCGCCACAGGCGCGAGGTCTCGAGGATGTTCGCCTTGTCGACGCTGGTCACCCGAGTGCGCGCGAGCCGGAAGGCCACGCGCGCGATCCGCTCGATCTCGAAGCTGCTGTAGACGCAGGTGTCGTGCGCGGTGTCGCCGTCGAGCCCGCGGTCGCCGAAGTAGATGCCACCGGTGAGCTCGCGCACGACGAGCAGGTCGGTGCCCTCGATCCGGTCGCGCTTGAGCGGGCTGGCGTCGAGGAGAGCCGGGCTCGGCCTCACAGGACGGAGGTTCGCGAACAGGCCGAGCCCCTTGCGGAGCCCGAGCAGGCCCTGCTCCGGGCGCGGCGCGTCCGGTTCTGTGGTGTCCCACTTCGGCCCGCCCACGGCGGCGAGCAGGATGGCGTCCGCGGTGCGGCAGGCATCGAGGACCTCGTCGCTGAGCGGGACCCCGTGGGCGTCGATCGACGCGCCGCCCACGAGCCGCTCGTCGAACTCGAACTCGCCGAGCTCGGCCAGCAGCTTCTTGGCCGCGGCCATGATCTCCGGGCCGATCCCGTCGCCGGGCAGTAGGACGATGCGCTTGGACACGGCGCGGGATCCTAAGGAATCTGTTCCGCGGCTTCGCGGGCCTGCTGCGGATCGAAGTAGGAGTGCACCCTGCGCGCCAGGCCATCCTCGAACTCGAAGACGTAGGCGATCGGCTGCTCGAGCCCGATCCCGCTTGCGTCGCCTCGCACCCCGAGGCGGCCCTCTGCGAGCACGGTGTCGCCGAGATCGCGCAGCTCCTCGATGTGGATCGCCATGTCCCAAACCGAGTGCCACTCGTGCCAGAAGCCCCGCATCTCACCCATGCCGCGATAGACCCTGTCGGTGCCCTCCATCGACTGGGTCACCGCGGACACCCACTCGATATCGGCGTGAGCGTCCTTCAGCCAGGCGTCCACGTCGCGACGGTTCCAGGCATCGAGGCACGCGCGCACCGCGTCGACGTTGCGCTGCGACACCCGGCCTAGGCTCCCAGCGCCTTGCGGCGCATCGACCACATCTGAGACGCGCGCTCCAGCTCGAGGGCGGCCGGCCACGGAATCGCGGGAGGGCCGAGCACCGTCCGGAGTGATGCCGTGGTGCGGCGGGCGAGCTCGGGATCGGCGCCGGCGCGAGCAGCCATGTCGATCGCGGTGGGCTCCACGTCGGCGTCGTCCACCGCGGCCCAGGCGAGTCCGAGCTTGGCGGCGCGCTCGCCGTCGATCCGCTCGCCGAAGAGCGCCATCGCCGCCGCGGCCTCGCGCGCTCCGGTGCGGCCGAGCAGCGCGCCGTGGCCGCCGCCCGGGTGCAGGCCGATCGGGATGAAGCCCGAGATGACACGGGCGTCGCGCGCCACGATCCGGACGTCGGTGGCGAGCATCAGGTTGAGGCCGGCGCCCACGGCACCGCCGCGCACGGCCGCCACCGTCGGCGCGCGGAGCTCGCCGACGCGGGCGAACGAGCGGTAGACGGCGCCGAGGCCCTCGTAGATCTCGGGATCGGCCGGATCGCGCCCGGCGGCCTCGAGCGTCGCGCGGTCGCCTCCGGCGCAGAAGAACCCGCCCTCGCCGCGCACGACGACGGCGCCCACGGCCGCGTCCGCGTCGAGCTCCTCGCAGGCCGCCACCAGCTCCTCGGCCATCTCCACCGTGAGCGCGTTGCGGCGCTCGGGCGCGTTCAGCGAGAGAAGCGCGACCCCGTCGCCGGTTCGCTCGATGCCGATCTGCTGGGCCATGGCAGCGGAGACGCTACCGGGAGCGGCCGCGGGCGCCCGAGGTGGTAGCCCTGCCCGTAGTCCACGCCGAGACGACGCAGCTCGACCACCTGCTGCTCGGTCTCGACGTGCTCCGCAAGGACCGACGCCCCGCTCTCGCGCCCGAATGCGATCACGGCCGACGCCAGCGAGCGCCCACGCGGGCCCCCGTCGAGCGTGCGCGTGAGCGAGCCGTCCAGCTTGATCAGCTCCGCGTCGAGCTCCAGGATGTGGCGGAGGCTCGAGAAGCCGGCCCCCGCGTCGTCGACGGCGAGGCTCGCCCCGAGCGCCCTCACCCGCTCGATCGCGATCCGGAAGCGCGGGTAGTCCGCCACGGGCGCGTGCTCGGTCACCTCGAGCACCACATGCTCCACGTGGCAGCCCGCCAGCAGCACCAGCAGCTCGGGCCGCTCGGCCGTCACCGGCGACACGTTCACCGCCATGAACATTCCCTCCGGCAGCGCCTCCGAGCGCTCGCAGGCCTTGCGGATCGCGCACAGCTCGAGGTCCGGGCCGAGTCCGACCTCGTGCGCCTCCTCGAACCAGTCGTGCGGCCCGCGCTGCGGCTCGGCGGAGAAGCGCGCGAGCGCCTCGTAGCCGACGATGTCGAGCGAGTCGAGCTCCACGATCGGCTGGAAGACGACGTCGAGCTGGTCGTGCTCCATCACGGCGCGGATGCGCGCGCGCTGCGCGGCCACGGCGTCGCGCTCCGCGTGGGCGAACACCGTGTCGCCCTCGATCGCCTGCCGGAGCGATGACGTGAGGCTGTCGGCGGGCGCGTCGCGCGCCACGTAGCCGCTCGCGCCGGCGCGCAGCATCTGCACGACGAGCTCCTGGTCCGTGTCGGCGGAGTGCGCGAGCACGCGCGCGTCGGGCGCGGCGGAGAGGATCGACCGGACGGCGGCCTCGGCCCCGCCGGGGAGCCGCGCGTGCACGAGCGCCAGGTCGGGGGTCACGGCGCCGGCGAGCGCCGCGGCCTCGGACGCGCTTCCGGCCACGCCGGTGAGCTCGAATTCGCCGCACGAATCGAGAGCTGCGGCGGTCCCTGCCACCGAGAACTGCTGATTGTCCGCGATCAACACGCGGACAGGCACCCCTGCCATGCCCACATCTCACCCGGGGGGAGATGGGAAGTCAATAGAGGAGCGAGCGCCTGGACGAAAGGCCGATGCGAATTCAGAGCTTCGCGCCCCTAAGCGGCCCTTTTTGCGTCGATATTGAGGCGGACGTAGTCGAGCTCGGTGCCACAGCGGTCGCGCACCGCGTCCACGTAGGCGTCCCGCAGCTCGTCCGGGAGCTGCTCGAGGTGAGGGCCGAGGCAGACCGTGCGCATGAACGCGGTCGGATCGGGCGGCGTGACCGCGGCGGGCTCGAGCCAGGTGCGGACCTCGTCGAAGCCGGCGCGCCGAAGCCGCTCGGCCGTCACGTCGGCGCTCGCGAAGTTCCATGGGCCCTGCCACCCGGCGAGGTGGGGCGCGTAGGGCTGCTCGGCCGCGACCTCCCTGGCCGCGGCATGGAAGCGCTCGATGTTCCCCTCGCCGCCGCACTGCGCGACGAGCCGCCCGCCGGGCCGCAGCGCGGCGTGCAGGCGCGCGAACAGGGCGTCGTGGTCCTGGATCCAGTGGAACACCGCGTTGGAGAACGCGGCATCGACGGGCTCGTCGAGCTCGAGCTCGGTGAGCTCCGCCTGGAAGACCGTGCAGCGCTCCGAATCGAGCGTCTCGCGGGCGTGCTCGACCATCGAGGGCGCGGAGTCCACCGCCACCACGCGGCCGGCCGGCAGGCGCTCCAGCAGCAGCAGCGTCACGCGCCCGGAGCCGCAGCCGGCGTCGAGCACGGTCTCATGACCGGCGAGCGGCAGCCGCGCCAGCACGTGCTCGGCCCATTCGAGCTGGGGCGCCGAGACACGGTGGTAGCTCGCCGCGTCCCAGTCGCGCGAGCTCACGCCAGGCTCGTGGTGACCGGCCCCGAGCGCTCGCGCTCGGCCTCGAAGCGGTCGATGGCGTCCTGCTGCTGAAGCGTCACGCCGATGTCGTCGAGGCCCTCCAGCAGCCTGCGCCTGATCTCGGGATCGATCTCGAACGAGGCGCTCCCGCCCTCCCAGCGCACCTCCTGCGCGTCGAGGTCGACCGTTGCCGTCCCGGCGGCCATCACGGCCCGCACGTCGTCCTCGGGCAGCACGACCGGAAGCAGCCCGATCTTGGTGCAGTTCGAGAAGAAGATGTCGGCGAAGCTCGGCGCGATCACCGCGCGGAAGCCGTAGTCCTCGAGCGCCCAGGGCGCGTGCTCGCGCGAGGAGCCGCAGCCGAAGTTGCGGCCCGCCGCGAGGATCGGATTGGCCGGGAGATCCCAGCCCGGCTCCTTCGCCCAGTCGTAGAAGAGGAACTCGCCGAAGCCGGTGCGCTCCACGCGCTTGAGGAACTGCTTCGGGATGATCTGGTCCGTGTCGACGTCCGCCCTGTCGAGCACCGAGACGCCACCGTCGATGACCGTCACCTGTCTCATTCCCACTCCCTGATGTCGACGAAATGCCCTTCGATGGCGGCCGCGGCGGCCATCCTCGGGCTCACGAGGTGCGAGCGGGCGCCGCGGCCCTGGCGACCCTCGAAGTTGCGGTTCGACGTGGAGGCCACGCGCTCGCCCGGCGCCGCCACGTCCGGGTTCATGCCGAGGCACATCGAGCAGCCGGCAGAGCGCCAGTCGAAGCCCGCCGCGCGGAACACCTCGTCGAGGCCCTCGGCCTCGGCCTGCGCCTTCACCTGCTGAGAGCCGGGCACGACCATCGCGTTCACGGTCGAGGCCACGCGCCGGCCCTTCACGAGCTCTGCGGCCTCGCGCAGGTCCCCGATCCGCGAGTTCGTGCACGAGCCGATGAAGACGCGGTCGAGCGTGATCTCGGCGATCGGCGTGCCGGGCTGGAGCGCCATGTACTCGAGCGCGCGCTCGTCGCCCTCACTCGCCGGCGACGGCACGGAGTCGCCCACGCCCACGACCATCCCGGGCGTGGTGCCCCAGGTCACCTGCGGCGAGATCCGCGCGGCGTCCACGACCATCTCCCGGTCGAAGCTCGCGCCCTCGTCGCTCCGCAGCTCGCGCCACTCGTCGAGCGGAAGGCGCTCGGGCGCGGCCTCGCGGCCCTCGACCCACCCGAAGGTGGTGTCGTCGGGCGCGATCATCCCGGCGCGGCCGCCGCCCTCGATCGTCATGTTGCAGACGGTCATCCGGCCCTCCATCGAAAGCCCCTCGATCGCGGGACCGGCGTACTCGATCACGTGGCCCACCCCGCCCTCGACGCCCATCTGGCCGATCGTGGCGAGGATCAGGTCCTTTGCCGTGACCCCGTGGCCCAGCTCGCCCTCGAAGCGGATCAGCATCGACTTCGGCTTGCGCTGCTGGAGCGTCTGCGTTGCGAGGACGTGCTCCACCTCGCTCGTTCCGATGCCGAACGCGAGCGCGCCGAAGGCGCCGTGCGTCGAGGTGTGCGAGTCGCCGCACACGATCGTCATCCCCGGCTGGGTCACGCCCAGCTCCGGCCCGATCACGTGCACGATGCCCTGGTGGCGCGAGCCGATCGAGTAGATCGGCAGGCCGAACTCCGCGGCGTTCTGCTCGAGCGTCTCCACCTGCACGCGCGAGAGCTGGTCGCGGATCTGCTGCGCGGTGGTGGAGCCGTCGGTCGGCACGTTGTGGTCGGCGGTCGCGAGCGTGCGGTCGGGGCGGCGCACCTTTCGGCCGGCCAGCCGCAGCGACTCGAACGCCTGCGGCGAGGTGACCTCGTGAACGAGGTGAAGGTCGATGTAGAGGAGGCCGTCGGCCACCTCGTGCGACTCCCAGATCTTGTCAAACAGACTCTTGGCCATTGGCTAGCTCCTCCTCAGTCCGGCGGCGACGATCGCGTAGAAGCTGGCGTCGCCGTCGCCGGGGTTCTCGAAGTGATGCGGCAGGTCCGCGTCGAACGTCACGGAGTCGCCGTCGTCCAGGTCATGGGCCGCGCCGCCGCAGACGAAGCGCACCGGGCCGCGCTCGACCACCGCGGTCTCGCGACTCCCGGGCTCGTGCATGGGCGGGTCCTCGGGGCCGGCCGTCGACGCGCGGGGCGCGAGCGAGTGGAGCGACACCTCGGCACGCAGGCCCGGCAGCGGCGGGGTGAGCACCTCGTAGCCGTGCGCGCGACCGCCCCCGCGCCGCCGCTCGGACGCGCGGACGACGCTCACGCCGTCGCTCTCGTCCAGGCGCAGCAGCTGCGAGAGGCTCAGCTCGAGGCCACCGGCAATCCGCTCGGCGACCGCCAGCGTGGGACTCGTCTCGCCTCGCTCGACCTGCGAGAGCATCGGCGCCGAGACGCCGCTGCGGTCGGCCAGGTCGCGCAGCGAGAAGTGCATACCCTCCCGGAGAGCCCGGAGCCGAGGACCGAATGAATGCCCGTTCGTCGACATCTCGTTCGTACGCTATCACATACTTCTGTACGTCATAGCGTTGGTCGCGCTGGCCGGCTGCGCTAGCGCGCCTGGCGCGTGGGCCGTACCACGACCTCGTTGATGCACACGTGCGGCGGACGGGTCACGGCGTGCAGGATCGCCTCCGCGATGTCCTCCGCTCGCAGCACCTCGCCGATCTGCTCGCGGGAGCGCGCCATGGTCTGGCGCACCAGCGGGTTCGTGTTGTGGCCCTGGAGCTCGGTCTCCACGAAGCCCGGGGCCACGGTCGTGACGCGGATGCCCGAGTGGAGCGCCTCCTGGCGGAGCGCCTCGGAGAAGGCGTGCACTCCGAACTTGGTCATGTTGTAGACGGCCGCGCCGGCGTCGGCGCGCTTCCCGGCCACCGAGGAGACGTTCACGACGTCGCCTCCCCCGCTCCGTGCGATCAGGGGCAGCGCGGCATGGGTGCAGTACAGGAGGCCGAGCAGGTTCACGTCGATCATCTGCCGCCACTCGTCGACGTTCGCGTCCGCGACCGGGCCGAGCAGCATCACGCCCGCGTTGTTCACGACGATGTGGAGCGCGCCGAACTCCTCGTGTGCGGCCTGCACGAGGCCACGCGCCTGCTCCTCGTCTGAGATGTCCGCCTCGTGCACGAGCGTGGGCCCGTCGATCGAGTCCGCGAGCTTCTGAAGGCGGTCGGCGCGCCGCGCGCCGAGCGCGACGCTCGCACCCGCCTCGGAGAGCGCGCGCACGGTGGCCTCTCCGATCCCGGACGAGGCTCCGGTGACCACGGCTACGCGGCCGTCGAGCGGGCCTGCCATGGCTGGATGCTACCCCGCTATTCGCCGGGCGCGCAGCGCGAGCTCGAGCTCGAAGCGGGCGTCGGGGTCGTCGAGGCGGGCGCCGAACAGCTCGCGCAGCCGGGCGACCCGGTAGCGGACGGTCTGCGGATGCACGTGCAGCGCCTTCGCCACGGCCTCCGTGCGGCCGCGGTGGCGCAGCCAGGCGTCGAGCGTGGAGCCGAGCCGCTCACGGGAGAGCTCCGTCTCCGCGGCCAGCGGGGCGAGCGCGGATTCGGAGATGTCATGCGCAAGGCGCCGGTCGGCTCCGAGCAGGAGCGATAGCCGGTGGCGCTCGGCCACGAGCAGCGAGGCCGCGCCGTCGATCGCGCCCTCGCGGGCGAGCCGCAGCACCTCGCGGGCGCGCGCAAAGCTCACGCCCGCCTCCTGCCAGGGCACGGCGGGCCCGAGCGCGGCGGCGCGCCCGCGCACGGCCGCCTCGAGCTCCGGCTGGCGCGCCGGCGCCGGCACCACGGCCACGTTCAGCGGCGCGAGGTGCGCCACGAGCGCGTCCGGGCCGAGCCGGGTGGTGAGCCGGTCGGTCTGCTCGCTCGAGTCGTCCGCCTCCACCACCAGCACGCAGACGCTGCGCGGCAGGCGCCAGCCGCTGTCCGCGGCCATGGCCTCCACGGTCTGCGGCGCCGCGGGCGGGTCCTGCACGAGCAGGGCCGCCAGCCGCTGCCGGCGCTGCTGGAGCGCGCCGGCGGCGGCGGCCTGCTCGCGCGCGTAGCCCTCGATCGAGTCACCCGAGAGCTCGTCGATGTAGGCGAAGATCGCCTCGGCCAGCGTGTAGAGGGTGCGCGGCGAGAGCCCGGCGCTCTCGCCGACGGCCGCGAGCCGCCGCCATGCCACGCGCGCCCCCAGGCGGTAGGCGGCCAGGAGAGCGTCGAGGCTCCGCCCCGCGCGCATCTCGCCACGGCCGAGGTTCACGTACACCTCGCGGCTCGACGCATCCTCCGCCCCGGGCGTCTCAAGCATCGTCGCGAAGCGGCCGAGTGCCTCCTCCACGCCGCGCCGCAGCGCCTGTCCGAACGGGCCCTCGAGCGGCCGCGCGTAGTCCGGGACCCCGTGGCTCAGCTCGGCCACGATCTCGTCCGCCAGGGCGGGCAGCTCGGGGCGCAGCACCTCCGCCACCTCGGGCGGCAGCGACTCCCATGGATGGTCGACCACCACTTGTTGGAAACCTACAAGAACTGACGCCCAGATAGTGAGCCGGAGGGTGAACGTGCTCGTCTTCTGGTACGTAGCCTCCAGAACATGACGCGAGCGCACCGCAACATCAACATCGCAGCCGTCCTCCTCCCGCTGGTCGCCTTCTTCGCGGCGATACCGATGCTCTGGAACGAGCTGGTCGGCCCGCTCGACCTAGTGCTGCTCGTCGCCGTCTACTTCCTCTCCACGATCGGGATCACGGTCGGCTACCACCGGCTGCTGACCCACCGCGCCTTCGCCACCCACAAGCCGCTCGAGTACCTGTACGCGATCCTCGGTTCGCTGGCGGTCGAGGGCCCGGTGATCGGCTGGGTGTCGGACCACCGCAAGCACCACGCGCACGCCGACGAGGAGGGCGATCCGCACAGCCCGCACGTGGACCACCACGGCGACACCCCCGGCGCGCTCCGCGGCCTCTGGCACGCGCACGTGGGCTGGCTCTTCAATCACGCAACCGCCGTCGACGCCGAGAAGTACGCGCCCGACCTCGTGGAGGACCGCGGCATGCGGCTGATCCACAGGCTCTTCCCGCTCTGGGTGACGATCGGGATCGCCCTGCCCGGCGCGGTCGGCTGGCTGATCGGCGGGGACCTGAAGAGCGCGATCACCGCCCTCTTCTGGGCCGGCCTGATCCGCATCTTCCTCGTCCACCACATCACGTTCTCGATCAACTCGATCTGCCACTTCTTCGGCAGGCGCCGCTTCGAGACGGACGACCGCTCCACCAACGTGTTCTGGCTCGCGCTGCCGTCGTTCGGCGAGTCCTGGCACCACAACCATCACGCCTTCCCGCGCTCCGCCATGCATGGGCTGCGCTGGTGGGAGATCGACGTCGGCGGGCTCGTGATCCGCGCGATGCGCCGCCTCGGCCTGGCCTGGAACGTCGTGATCATCACGCCCGAGCGCCAGGAGCAGCGGATGGTCGAGCCGGCGCCGAAGCTGCGGCCCACCCCGGCGAAGCCGCCGGCGCTAGAGCGCGTTCCTCAGTAGCTCGAGCAGCTCCGCTTCGTCCGGCGGGTCGGGCGTGCTTCCGAGGGCCGGGTGCTGCATCACGGCTGCCGCCACGCGCGGCAGCTGCTCCTCCTCCACGCCCAGCGTGGCGAGCCGCGTGTGGCCGCAGCGCGCCGACAGCTTCGCGGCGCGGCCCGCCGCCGCCGCGGGGTCCGCGTCGGGGTCGCCGAGCGAGTGCGCGAACTCGCCCATGACACCGGGCACGCGCGTGGCCATCATCCCCGCGAAGTGCGGGAGCATCACGGCGTTCGTCTGCGCGTGGGGAGAGCCCGTGGTGCGCACGATCAGCTGGCAGGTGGCGTGGTGGACGGCAAAGCCCGTCATCCCGGAGGCCCAGCCGCACAGGAGCGCCCCGAGGGCCAGCTCCTCCGCGAAGATCGCCTCGGCGCCGCGCAGAGCCGTGGCCTCGGCCACCGGGTTCGCGAGCGGCGTGTAGAGCGCCTCCATCCCGTGCGCGAGCGCGTTCATGGCGCTCGCCCACAGCTGTGGCTCGGGCTGCGAGGTCATCAGCTCTGGATCGGCCACCACCAGCGAGGGCCGCACCATCCGCGCGCCCTCCACTCCGGCGGGCGTGCGGTGGAAGGGCGTGAGCTCGGCGCCCGAGAGCGTGGTGGGGATCGCGGCCACGGGGGCGCCGGTCACGCCGCCGATCGCCTTCGCGGTGTCGATTACGCGCCCGCCTCCGAGCGCCACGAGAGGGCGCTCGCCCGCCTCGGGCAGAAGCGAGGCGGACAGCTCGTCGACGAGGCCGGCGGGCACGTGGATCAGCTCGGCCGGGTCGAGCGGCACGCTCGCCGCGGCGCGCTCGGTCGTGAGCAGCGCGTAGTCGCCGAAGCCGCCCGAGCGAAGCAGATCGGACGCCTCGGCTGCCGAGCCCTTCCCGAAGCGGATGGTGCGCTCACCGTCGCGCATCGTGAAGGAGTCGGCGGCCAAGGCGCCGATCGTAATCGGTCAGTGCTCTACGACGGCCCTCCGGAGAGGTTGCAGAACAGGTCGCCCAGAACCCCACGGCCTGGGAACGACGTGATCGCCAGCGTCACCGGCGCGTTGCGGTTCGGTCCATACAGCTCCACGACCAGACCCAGCAGGTTCAGGTCGAGCGGCCCGAGGATCAGGTTCAGCACCTTGCAGCTCGGCGCGGCCTGGGCCGCCTGAGCGTCCCCGCTGTCCGCCGCGAGCACCGCGCTTGCCCTGAACGCCCGCATCGGCCGCTTGTGCAGCCGCGTGTTGAGCGACGCCACCACGTGCTGGGCACGCGCCGCGCTCGCGCCGCGGCCGAGCCGGATGGTGCTCCTCGAGAGTGCGCAGAACAGGCGGCCGAGCACGCCGCTGCCCTCGCCGCGAGGCACAGCGAAGATCCGAAGGTTGACCTCGCTGAGGTCGACCCGGAGTCCGAGCAGGTCGAGTTGGAGATCGTCGAGCGTGAGCGTGAGCACATGGCAGCGTCCGCGCTGCGCCGCTACGGCGAGCGTGACGTTCTTCTTTGCGCCCTGGCTCTGTCCCGCGCCCTGGACACGGCTGGTGAGCACGCCGTGGGCCACGATCTTGCGGTCTGCGACCGCGAAACGCTTGATTTGCACGTCCACGGTGACCCGGCTCTTGTCACGCGTAGAGCTGGCCGCATCGGCGGCAGCTACTGGCACGAGGAGGGCGAGGGCACAGAGGACGGCGAGAGTGAGTCCTTTCATGCCGCCCGCCTACCCAAGACGGGCAGATCGCACGCCTATGGCGTGGGTGCCTGCTTCGCCTCGCGCTCGAGCATTCGCTCGGCCTCGGCCGCCACGTCGTTCGCGAGGGCGTTCGAGAGCGCGCGGAGGTAGGCCTTGCCGGACGCCTCGAGGATGTCGGTCGAGACGCCCACGCCGGAGGAGAGCTGGCCGCCCAGCTCGAGCAAGACCGTCACCTCGCCGAGCGCGTCGCGTCCGCCCGTCACCGCGGACACGTGGTACTCGCGCAGGCGCGCCTCGTGGCCGGTCGCGGCGTTCAGCGCGCTGAAGAACGCGTCCACCGGGCCGTCGCCCGTGAAGCTGCCGGACTCGACATCGCCGTCGGGCTTCCGCACGCTCACGTGCGCGAGCGGCGAGCGCGTCGACGACGCCTCGATGTCGAACGAGACGAGCTCGAACGCGGCCGGCGTCTGCTTCATCTCGTCCGCGACGATCGCCTCGAGGTCGCGCGCCGTGACCTTCTTCTTCTTGTCAGCCAGCTCCTTGAAGCGCTTGAAGGCGGTGTTGAGCGCCGCGCCGTCGACCTGGAAGCCGAGCTCCTCGAGCGCGTTGCGCAGCGCGTGCCGGCCCGAGTGCTTGCCGAGCACGAGCGAGTTCGTCTCGAGCCCGATCGTGGTTGCGTCCATGATCTCGTAGGTGGTGCGCTCCTTGAGCACGCCGTCCTGGTGGATGCCGGACTCGTGCGCGAACGCGTTGCGCCCCACGATCGCCTTGTTCGGCTGCACCTGGTAGCCGGTCAGGCGCGACACCATGCGGCTCGTGCGCGCGATCTCGCGCGTGTCGACCGCGGTCCACAGCCCGTGCGCGGCCTCGCGCACATGCAGGAGCATCACGGTCTCCTCGAGCGAGGCGTTGCCCGCCCGCTCGCCGAGCCCGTTGATCGCGCACTCCACCTGGCGGCAGCCGGCGCCGACGCCCGCGAACGAGTTCGCCACCGCCAGGCCGAGGTCGTCATGGCAGTGCACGGAGCACGTCACCTCGGCGAGCTTCGGCACCAGCCGGCGGAGCTCGCGCCACATGGTCGCGTACTCGTCCGGCATCGAGTAGCCGACGGTGTCCGGCACGTTGATGGTGGTGGCGCCCTCGTCCAGGGCGATCTGGAGCACCTCGGCCGTGAACTCGAGGTCGGCGCGCGTCGCGTCCATCGGCGAGAACTCGACGTCCTCGCAGTACGCGCGCGCCTGGGCCACGGCCGCGCGGGCCTGGCCCTTCACGTCGTCGCGGGTCGACTGGAGCTGGTGCTCGATGTGGATGTCGCTCGTGGAGATGAACGTGTGGATACGAGGCCGCTCGGAGTCCTTCACCGCGTTCCAGGCCGCGTCGACGTCCTGCGGGTTGGCTCGCGCCAGGCCGCAGATGACGGGACCGTGCACATCGCGGGCGATCGCCTGAACGGCCTCGAAGTCGCCCGGTGAGGCGATCGGGAAGCCGGCCTCGATCACGTCGACGCCGAGCCGCGCGAGCTGGTGCGCGATCTCGAGCTTCTCCTGCTTGTTCAGCGAGATCCCGGGCGACTGCTCCCCGTCGCGCAGGGTCGTGTCGAAGATCCTTACTCGGTTCTGCTCCGTGCGGTCCATGGCGTTCCTATCTCTTTCTTCGGACTTCCGGTACTCCCCTTGATTTGCGGCAATCTGCGGCCGCCACGCGCTATTCCCCCCGAGGGGGGAGCAGAAGAAGGAGTCGAAGGCCGGCAAGGAACGTCATGCCAGCCAAGCGTACACATTCAAGGTTGGGGGCGGGAGGTCGATGCGACCGTAACGCCATGCCAGCAGCTCTCAACTCGACCCGCTCCGCACCCGCGTGGATGCGGCGCCTTCTGGCTGCCCACGCGCTCTGCGCAGCGCTTTACGCGCTGCTCCTGACGGGCGCGCCGAAGGCCGTCGGCATACCGATCGAGCCGGACTCCTGGTGGCCGCTCGGCGCCTTCGCGGTCGTCTCGGCGCTCGCCTGTGGGGTCCGCGCCGCGACGCCCGGCCGCGAGCGCGCGGTGTGGTGGCTCCTCGCGGGCGGAATGACGAGCTGGGCGGGCGGCTTCCTGGTCTGGGCGTCGCTCTACGAAGACGACGCCTCCCCGCCCTATCCGTCGGCCGCGGACGCGCTCTGGGTCCCGTTTCTCCTCCTGCTCTTCGTCGCGCTCGCGATGCTGCTCCGGGCCGAGCGGCCCAAGATCGCACCCGTCGCGTGGCTCGACTCGCTGATCCCGGCGTTCGCGGTGAGCGCGGTGACCACGCAGCTGCTCGTGCCACACGTGTCCGCGGGCGGCAAGCCGCTCGGCGAGCAGCTCACCCTCCTCGGCTATCCGGCGCTCGACATCGCGCTGATCGTCGTGGCGGTGCTGGTGCTCGCGCTACGGCACTGGGAGCCCGGCACTCGCTGGGGGCTCCTGGCGCTGGCCGTGACCGGCTCGGCGCTCGGCGACCTCGTCTGGAGCTATCTGGTGTCGACCGGCGAGCACCACGTGGGCCGGGCGGCGGACCTCCCCTATCTCTTGACCACCGTGACGATCGCGTGGGCGGCCTGGGCGCCGGCCGCCCCGGTGCTGGCGCGCGACGAGGACCGGGTGAGGTTGGCGCTCCCGGCCGTGGCCGCCACGGCGTCGCTCGGGCTTCTCTTCTACGGGGGCGTCACCGGCGAGTTGATCGTGCCGGCCCTTGCGCTCGCGGTTGCGGCCGTGAGCGCGGGCGTGGTGCGCTGGTGGCTCGCCCTGCGGCGCGAGGCTCAGGCCGCCGTCTTCCGGCAGGTGGCTGCGGAGCTGGCGCGCAAGGCCGACCAGCAGGCCGCCGTGGCCGACCTCGGCCGGCGTGCGATCTCCACGGCCGACGTGGACGAGCTGATGCGCAGCGCCACCGAGGTGGTGGCCTCGATCCTGCGCGCCAAGCGTGTCGCGGTGCTCGAGCTCGTGCCGGGCACGAGCGAGCTCACCGTCAGGGCGGACTCGGGCGGTGACGAGACGGAGATCCAGACGATCTGCCTCGACGCGCTCGACAAGCGCGAGCCCACGGTGGTGGTGCGAGGCGCGCTCTGCGCGCGAGTGGAGCGGAAGGACGGCACCTGGGGCGTGATCGTCGTCGAGGATGGCGGCGACGCCGGCTTCGGCGACGACGACACGAGCTTCGTGCAGGCGGTGGCGAACGTGCTCGGCGCCGCCGTGGCCCGTGCGCGCGAGGAGCAGCTCGAGGCACAGCTCCAGCAGTCGCGGCGCCTGGAGAGCGTGGGAAAGCTCGCCGGGGGCATCGCGCACGACTTCAACAACCTGCTCGCGATCATCCAGGGGTACTCGGACTTCGCGCGCGAGGCCGCCACGGACGACCAGCAGCGCCACGATCTCGAGGAGCTCTCGAAGGCCGCGGCACGCGGCGCGGAGCTCGTGCGGCAGCTGCTCCTCTTCAGCCGCCGCAAGCCCGTCGAGGCGATCGCGCTCGACGTGGCCGAGGTCGTGCGCGACACCGAGCCGATGTTGAGGCAGGCACTAGGCGAGGGCATCGAGCTGCGCTGCTGGCTCGTGAGCGAGCTGCCGCCGGTCATGATCGACCCCGGACAGATCACGCAGGTGCTCGTGAACCTCGCCGTGAACGCTCGCGACGCCATGCCGCACGGCGGCATGCTGACCATCAAGGGCACGACGACCGACGACGGCGAGGTGCGCCTGACGATCGAGGACACCGGAACGGGGATGGACGAAGAGACGGTGGCGAAGGCCTTCGACCCGTTCTTCAGCACCAAGCAGCCCGGCAGCGGCACCGGCCTCGGGCTGGCGACCGTCTACGGGATCGTCACCCAGGCGAACGGCACGATCGAGCTGAGCTCCACGCTGGGCCGCGGCACGTGCGTTGTGATCGATCTCCCGCAGGCGGAGGGGGCCGCGCTGGCAGCGCCCGCGCGCGCCAGCGCGCCCGCGCCGACGCCCGAGCCCGGCAGCGGCGAGACGATCCTGCTCGTGGAGGACGACGCCGAGGTGCGCGAGGTGGCCGGCCGCATCCTGCGCCAGCACGGCTATCACGTGCTCGAGGCGGAGGCGGGCGACGCGGCACTCGAGGCCGCGGTGCGCGAGCCGCGCGACATCGACCTGCTCCTGACCGACGTGGTGATGCCCGGCATGACCGGTCCGGAGCTCGCCGAGCGGCTGCGCGCGCTCCAGCCCGGGGTGCGCGTGCTGCACATGTCGGGCTACACCGCCGGCATCGGCAGCCCCCACCCGGGCGCGCCGCTGCCGGACCTGATCGAGAAGCCGTTCACGGGCGCCGAGCTGCTCGAGCGCGTGCGCTCCGTGCTCGGCGCGCTCTCGCAGGTCTAGAGCGTCAGCACGACCTTCCCGATGTTGCTGCGCTCGTGCAGGTAGCGGTGCGCCGCGGCGCCGTCGTCGAGCCGGAACTCCTGCGCGACCACGGGGCGGAAGCTGCCGTCGTCGATCCAGGCGCGCAGCGGCTCGATCAGCTCGCCTAGCGACCCCCTCTCGTCCCAGAGCGTGAGCATGTTCAGGCCGATCACGGACTTCGACTCGCTCATCAGCTTGAGCGGGTTGAAGCGCGGCATCTGGGCGACCACGCGCAGCGCCCTGAGCGGGCTGCGCCGCTCACCGGCCTGCACCTCGGAGGCGCCGAAGCAGACCAGCCTGCCGCCGGCCCGGAGCAGCGAGTAGCTCTGCCGGAAGCTGCGTCCGCCGAGCGCGTCGAGCGCGAGGTCGAGCGGATGCTTCTCGCCCGCGATCCGGCGCACCTCGTCGACCACGTCGTGGGTGCGGTAATCCACCGGGTGATCCACGCCGAAGTCGCGGATCGCGTCGTGCTTCGCCGGGCTCGCGGTGCCGTACACCTCGGCGCCGCAGAGCTTCGCGATCTGGGTGGCGGCGATGCCCACGCCCCCCGCGGCAGCCTGGATCAGCACGCGCTCACCCGGCCGCAGCGCGCCGTAGCGCACCAGCCCCGCGTAGGCGGTCGAGTAGGTGACCGGCATCGCGGCGCCCTCGGCGTAGCTCCAGCCGTCGGGCAGCGGAACCACGGCGTCCGCCTTCGCGACGGCGAGCTGCGCGTAGCCGCCGAAGCGGCAGGCGCCCATCACGCGGTCGCCGAGCTCGAAGCCCTCGGCGTGCTCACCGAGCGCATCCACGTCGCCCGCGACCTCGTAGCCGAGCACGCAGGGCGGCTTTGGGGCATCGGGATAGAGGCCCACGCGGCCGAGCAGATCGGCGAAGTTCACGCCGGCGGCGCGCACGCGGATGCGCAGCTCCCCCGGGCCGGGCTCAGGGTCCGGACGCTCCTGCACCCGCAGCACGTCGGGCGGCCCGTGCTCGGTGACGACAAGCGCCTTCATCCCGCGGCCACCCTATATCGTCAATCACGCATGGACACGGTCTCCGGGACCAGCGTCGAGATCAGGGACTCGATCCTCGACGCCGTTGGCGACACGCCGCTCGTGCGGCTCTCGCGGCTCGGCAAGGACCTGCGGCCGCAGCTGGTGGCGAAGGTGGAGGCGCTCAACCCCGGCGGCTCGATCAAGGACCGCGCCGCGATCGCGCTGGTCGACGCCGCGGAGCGCGACGGCCTGCTGAAGCCCGGCGGCACGATCGTCGAACCCACGAGCGGCAACACCGGGACGGGCCTGGCCATCGCCGCCGCGCTCAGGGGCTACCGCGTGATCGCGGTGATGCCGGACAAGATGTCGAAGGAGAAGATCGACCTCCTGCGCGCGTACGGCGCCGAGGTGGTCGTGGCGCCGACGGAGGTGCCGCCCGACTCGCCCGAGTCGTACTACCGAGTGGCGGATCGCCTGACCGAGGAGATCCCGGGCGCGTTCCAGCCGAACCAGTACCGCAACCCGGCGAACCCGGAGGCCCACTACCGCACGACCGGGCCGGAGCTGTGGCGCCAGTCCGGCGGGCTCGTCACGCACTTCGTGGCCGGCGTGGGCACCGGCGGGACGATCACCGGCGTCGGGCGCTACCTGCGCGAGCAGAACCCGGGCATCCAGGTGATCGGCGCGGACCCGGTCGGCTCGATCTACTCCGGCGGCGAGGACGGCGTCAAGCCCTACCTCGTCGAGGGCGTGGGCGAGGACTTCTGGCCGGAGACCTACGACCCGTCGGTCGTGGACCGCTACATCACGGTCTCGGACCGCGACTCGTTCCTCTGGACGCGCAAGCTCGCCGAGAGCGAGGGCATCCTCGCCGGCGGCTCCGGCGGGCTGGCGCTCTATGCGGCCTACCAGGTGGCCCGCGAGCTGGACGACCCGTCCGCGATGGTCGCGGTGATCCTTCCGGACGGCGGGCGCTCGTACCTCTCGAAGGTCTTCAACGATGCCTGGATGCGCCAGTACGGCTTCCTCGAGCGGGACGCCGAGCTGACCGTCGGCGACGTGCTGCGGCGCAAGCACGACGAGGGCGAGATCCCGCCGCTGCTCACGGTCGCGACCCACGCGAAGGTGCGCGACGCCGTCGCGCTGCTCCACGAGCACCGCGTCTCACAGCTTCCGGTGGTCTCCGCCCACGACCCGCAGACGATCGTCGGCTCGCTCAGCGAGCGTGGCCTCCTGCGCCACGCGATGGACGACCCGGCTCTGCTGTCCGCCGAGGTCGTGGACGTGATGGAGGCGCCCTTCCCGGCCGTCGTGGCCGAGGACGGCGTGCGCGCCGCCGTGGAGCTGCTCGCCGACCGCCGCGAGGCCCTGCTCGTGAACATGGACGGCCGCCCCGCCGGCATCGTGACGCGGGCCGACCTGCTCGAGTCGCTGGCACGGTGAGCCGAAAGGATCGCTCCGGTGCGGGCACGCCCGCCCCCTCGCGCAAGGCGCGCCTGGCCACTCGCGTCGTGCACGCGGGGCTCGAGCCCGACCCGAGCTTCGGCTCGGTGATCCCGCCGATCCACCAGACCTCCACCTACGTGCAGCCGCGGCCCGGCGAGTTCGTCGAGGACTACGACTACGCGCGCTCCGCCAACCCCACACGCGCGGCGCTCGAGCGGGCGCTCGGGGAGCTCGAGGGCGGCCTCGCGTCGGCGTTCTCCAGCGGGATGGCGGCCACGCACGCGCTGCTCACGGCGCACTGCGGTGCCGGCGACCACGTGATCCTGCCGCGCGACCTGTACGGCGGCACCTACCGGCTCGTCGACAAGGTGCTCGCGCGCTTCGGGATCGAGCACGACATGGTCGACCAGACCGACCTCGGCGCGCTCGAGCGCGCGCTGCGGCCGGAGACGCGACTGATCTGGGTCGAGACGCCCACGAACCCGCTGCTGAACGTCGTGGACATCGGCGCGGTCGTGGAGCGCAAGCAGGACGCGCTCGTGGCCGTGGACAACACGTTCGCCACGCCGATCGTGCAGCGGCCGCTCGAGCTCGGCGCCGACGCCGTGGTGCACTCGGCCACCAAGTACCTCGGCGGGCACTCCGACGTGGTGGCCGGCGCGGTCGTCGTGGCCGACGCCCAGCTCCACGAGCGCGTGCGCTTCGTCCAGAACGCCGTCGGCGCGGTGCCGGGCCCATTCGACTGCTTCCTCGTCCACCGCGGGCTGCGCACGCTCCACCTGCGAGTGGCCGCGCATACCGAGAACGCCCGCGCCGTGAGCGAGTTCCTGCGCGGCGCCGCGGGCGTCGAGGACGTGCGCTGGCCCGGCTTCGGCGGCATGATCTCGTTCCGCCACCCGGACGCCACTCGGATCGCCGCCGCCACCGAGATCTTCTCGCTCGCGGAGTCGCTCGGCGGAGTCGAGTCGCTGATCGAGGTGCCGCAGGCGATGACCCACCAGTCGGTCGAGGAGTCGGACGCCGCGGTGCCGGCCGACCTCGTGCGCCTGTCGTGCGGGGTCGAGGCCGCGGAGGATCTCGTGGACGACCTGCGGGCCGCTATAGGCTGACGACGCGGCCGGCGACGAAGCCGTCGCCCGCCACGATGCCGTCCACGACCTCGCGCGGCACCGGGCTGTCGGCGGTCACGATCATCACCGCGCCGCCACCCGCCTCGGGCTGCCGGCCGACGGCGGCGGAGATGATGTTGATGCCGCGGTCCCCGAGCTCCGTGCCCACCCGTCCCAGCATCCCGGGCCGGTCCTCGTAGCGGAACACGGCGAGGTGGCCCTCGAGCTGGAGGTTGAAGCGCGAGCCCCACGCCTCCAGGAGGTGCGGACGGTGGAGCTGGCCGAGCGTCGTGCCGGTCACCCTCGTGCGCTCGCCGCCGCTCACGACGGCCACCCGGACCAGATCGGTGAAGTCGCGCGCGTGCGAGCTGCTCGTCTGCGAGACGGCTATGCCGCGCTCCTCCGCCAGCGAGGGCGCGTTCACCTCGTTCACGTCCTCCTCGATGTGGCCGCCGAGCACGCCCTTCAGCACCTGCACGGTCAGGAGGCGCGTGTCCCGCTCGGCGATCCGGCCGAGGTACTCGACCTCCACGGCGTCGACCGACGGCCGCTCGGCGAGCGTGGTCGCGATGCGGCCCAGGTCGTGCGCCAGCGGCAGGAACGGGCCGAGCGCCTCGAGGTCCTCCGGGGCGATCGCGGGGATGTTCACGGCGCTCGTCACGACCCCACCGGTGAGGGCCGCCACCACCTGCTCGGCGGCCTGGTAGCCGGCACGGTCGGTGGCCTCCGCGGTGGATGCGCCGAGGTGCGGGGTCACGACCACGTTGGGGTAGGCGAAGAGCGGGTTCTCGGTTGCCGGCTCCTCGCGGAACACGTCAAGCGCGGCGCCCGCGACCTTGCCCGAGTCGAGCGCCTCGCGCAGGGCCGTCTCGTCCATCAGCTTGCCGCGCGCGACGTTGATCACGCGCACGCCGTCCTTCATGGCCGCGAAGGCCTCCGCGTTCAGCCAGTTCTCGGTGTCCGGCGTGACGGGCAGGTGCACGGTCACGAAGTCGGCCCGGCCGTACAGGTCATCCGACGACTCGGCGCGCTCCACGCCGACCTCGCGGAAGCGCTCCTCGGAGACGTAGGCGTCGAAGGCCACCACGCGCATGCCGAACCCGAGCGCGCGCTGC
>DASYMP010000109.1:0-2876 GCA_036009005.1 Thermoleophilaceae bacterium
CACCTCCACCGCACCGAGCCCGAGCCCCGCGAGGAGGAAGACCGCGACCAGCACCCGCACCCCGCTGCCGCGCAGAGCGCCGGCGAGCCCTGGCGCGGCATCCTGCTGCGGCCGCCAGCCCCGCGACGCGGTGTGCAGCGAGAAAGCGAAGTTCCCGACGAGCACAGTCGCCGCGCAGAACACGAGCGCCGCCCTCAGCGACCACGACCCGATGCCGCCCACGATCACCACGGGGCCGGCCATGTAGACGATCTCGGTCACGACGCCCTCGAGCGAGTAGGCGGCGTGGCGGCCGGTGTCGCCCTTCAGCAGCTCCGGCCACAGCGCTCTCATGCACGCCCCGATCGGCGGTTGCCCGAGCCCGGCCAGTGCGGCGGCGGCGAGGATCGCGGCGAAGGGGGCGTCGTCCGGAAGCAGCGCGAGAGCGGCGATCGCCCCGGCGCCGACGAGCCCGCCCGCCCGCAGCACCACGGTCTGGCCGCGGCGGTCGACGACGCGGGCCAGGACGGGCGAGGAGACCCCGAGCGCGAGCAGATATGCGCCGGTTGCGAGGCCGCCGCTCCCGTACGAGCCGGTCAAGTCGTGGGTGTGGAGGACGAGCAGGAGGCCGAGCGCTCCCATCGGCAGGCGCGCGACGCACGACGCCAGGAAGACGGGGAGGACGCCCGGGGCTCTCAGGATCGCCAGCACACCACTCAGTATGCGAGCCCCCTGTCCTTCCGACCGGGCGCTTGCTAGCGTGTTCCACAGGCCCGAGCTTGTACGCCAGTCGTCTCATTCGTTGAGCCAACACCACTGGGATGGGTGCCTAACTCGGGGCGGCTCGTGGGCCGTCTCGGAGGGCGCCCGAGCTTGTCAGAGACAGGTTCAACTCCCAGACGGCAACGGCAAGTTGGGGCCCTTCAACTTCGCTGATCTCGCGGGCCATGCCCCGCGAGTGGGCGCCAACTACTCTGGGGCGGTGGATCTTTCGCCGCTGCACGACCATCTGACGGCGCCGCGGGGGCGTGGTCGCCTGGCGCCCTACGCCGCTACGGCGGGCGGTGCTCCGTGCGGCGACCTGATCGGGATCGGCGTCCTGGTCGAGGGCGATCGCGTGACGGACGCAGGCTTCGACGCCGGGGGATGCGCCGCGGCTCGAGCCGCCGGCAGCGCGGTCGTGGAGCTCGTCAAGGGTGCGCACTTCCTCGACGCTGCCAGCACAACACCGGCGATGATCGCCGACGCGCTCGGCGGCCTCTCGCCCGAGCGGATGCATGCCGCCCACCTAGCCGCCGATGCCCTGCATCGCGCGCTCGGCGCCACAACGCCGCGGCTCGAGCCCGATCCGAACCGGACGCTCGTAGCCATGAGCGGGGGCGTCGACAGCGCGGCCGCCGCGCAGCTCGCCATCGACGCCGGCCACCACGCGATCGCCGTCACGCTCGAGCTGTGGTCCGACCCCGGCACCGACGGCACAAAGAGCTGCTGCTCCCCGCAGGCCGTGACCGGCGCCCGCGCGCTCGCCCACCGGATGGGCCTGCCGCACGTGACGCTCGACGTGCGCGACGGCTTTCGCGGCCAGGTGGTCGACAACTACCTCGAGGAGCTGGTCGCGGGCCGAACCCCCAACCCGTGCGTGCGCTGCAACGGGCTCGTGCGCTTCGACGCGATGCTCGAGCTCGCGCGCAGCCTCGGCGCAGCGCGGCTCGCCACCGGTCACTACGCGCGCATCGAGGATGACGGGTGCGGACCCTTGGTCACCGCGGCGGCCGACCCCGCCAAGGACCAGGCCTACATGCTCGCCCGGCTCAGCCCGCGCGAGCTCGAGCAGCTGTGGTTCCCGCTCGGCGAGATGACGAAGCCACGCGTCCGCGACCTCGCACGCGCGGCCGACCTGCCCGTGGCCGAGCGGCCCGAGTCGCAGGACCTGTGCTTCCTGTCGGGCACGCACCAGCAGGAGTTCCTCGAGCGTCACGCGAGCGCGGGCAGCGGGGCATCGCAGGCGGGCGAGATCGTCGACCTCGCGGGCAATCTCCTCGGCCACCACGGCGGCCAGCACGGCTTCACCGTCGGCCAGCGCCGCGGCCTGAAGGTGGCTGCCGCCGAGCCTCTCTACGTGGTGCGCAAGGAACCCGCAACGGGCCGCGTGGTCGTCGGCCCGCGCGCGGCGCTCGCCACCACGAGCGTGTCCGTCGCCGGAGCCATGCTCCACCGCGATGGACCCGAGGTCGACCGCGTGAAGCTGCGCTACCGCTCGGACCCGGTGCGCTGCCACATCCAGGGCGACCCCGCCGCCGGGCGCCACCGCACGCTCACGATCGAGCTTGACGAGCCGGTCCTCGGCGTCGCGCCCGGGCAGACGGCGTGCCTCATGCGCGGCCGCACCGTGATTGGATTTGCGACGATCGCCCCTAGCGCCCGTCGCGCAACTACCCCTACGCCGGAGAGAGAGCTTCTCTATGCCCGCTGACAGGATCGAGCTGGTCACGCCCATCGGGCGCGACTGGGAGGCCGTGATCCGGATGGTGCTCGGCGGCATCGCCGACGGCCTCGACCTCGGCTTCGACGAGCTCGACGACCTGCAGCTCGCGGTCGAGCGGCTGCTCGCCGAGGGCGATCCCGAGGACCCCGTCACGCTCTCCTTCGAGCTGCTCGAGAAGGGTGTGCGCACGCGCGTAGGCCCGCTCCGCGACGCCGCGCTCGCCGGCGCGCTCCAAGGCCCGCCGCCCGGACCCGGCGAGCTGACGCTGCCGCGCATCCTGTCGACGGTCGTGGACTCCTACGGCGTCGAGGACGCCTCCGACGGCCGGCTCGTGGTGCGACTCGAGAAAGCCGTGCGCGGTTAGCTGCATGTCGGTCTCGCCGTCGACGCTCACCGACCGGGAGCTGCTGAA
>DASYMP010000110.1:0-3058 GCA_036009005.1 Thermoleophilaceae bacterium
TGCATGCGCTCGCGGTAGCTGCGCGCGAGCGCGACCTTCCGGCAACGACCATCGACGGCCGCGCGATCACGGTCCTCGTGAACTCGTCGTGCGAGGCGGAATCGGTGGCCGGGATCGACGCCGGCGCGGCTGGCATCGGCCTCCTGCGCACGGAGCTCGCATTCCTCGACGCGCCCGACTGGCCGAGCGCCGGCGACCACCTCGCCGCGCTGCGCCCAGTGCTGGGGCCGGCACGCGGCCGCACCGCCACCGTGCGCACGCTCGACTTCGGCGGCGACAAGACGCCTCCGTTCCTACGCGGGCGGCTTGAACGCGGCATCGCGCTGCTGCTGAGCGATCCCGAGGCGCTCGAGGCGCAGCTAAAGGCGATTGTCGATGCGGCCGCAGGCACTGAGCTGCGCATCATGCTGCCGCTGGTCAACGCCCCCGCCGAGGTCGAGTCCGTGCGAGCCCGCCTGCCGGAGACCGTGCGGCTCGGCGCGATGATCGAGACGCGCGAAGCCGCAGAGGCGGCGCCTGCGATCGCGGCCGTCAGCGACTTCCTCAGCATCGGCACGAACGACCTGACCGCCTCCGCGCTCGGGTCCGACCGCTTCGCACCTGGCCAAGCGGCGACCCACCACCCGCGTGTGCTCGAGCTGATCGCACGCACCGTCGACGCCGCGCGCGCCGCGGGGATCCCGCTGGAGGTGTGCGGTGAGGCGGCCTCCGACCCGGTCTCCTTCCCGCTGCTCGTCGGCCTCGGCGTGGACGAGCTCAGCGTCGGCGCGTCGCGCGTGGGTGCGGTGCGGGCGTGGACGCGCGCGATCGACTACCTCTCGCTGCGGCGTACCGCGCGCGCGGCTCTCGAGCTATCCGACGCTGCGGAGGTGGCGCGACTGGTCGACCCGATTGCCGGCCGGCTCGTTCTCCTCGAGGCCGGCGAGGCAGGCGCCGAGCGCTTCGACGGCGGCGGTCGCGTCGCTGCCCTCGGCGGTCAGACGTAGCGCTGTGCCGCGCCGGGCTCCGAGTGCGAGCACGGCAAGCAGGCTCTTCGCATCGGCCTCGCGCTCGCCCGACCCGATCACGACCGAGGCCTCGAAGCCCATGGCCATCCGCACGAAGCGCGCGGCCGGGCGGGCGTGCAGGTCCACGTCCGCCGGAAGGCGAATCTCAGAGCTTGCTGACACCGCGTGCATCCTCCGCGGCCTTCGCCACGTCGTCGAGCGAGCTACCGACCGAGGCTGTCACTGCGGCGGCCACGGCGCCCTCCACGAACGGCGCGTCCACGAGCCGCACATGGCCGTTGCCGTTGCGGTCGAGCACGTGGCGGACGGTGAGGATCGCGCTGCCGAGGTCACCGAGCACGACCACGCCGTCACCGGCATCGGCATCGGCGAGTGCCGCGCGCACGTGGTCGCCATTCGTGCCGAGGCTGCCCTCGGGGCCTCCTCCCACGGCTTCGATCCGCACGCCGTCGCCGGCCATCTGGCCCGCGAGCTCCGCGAGCCCGGAGGCGATCTGGGAGCTGTGAGATACCAGTACGATGCCGACCAAGACGCTGCCCTCCTCGCCCCGCTGAAGTTGGCCTAGTCTACACTATCGAAGTGGATTCGACAATGCCGAACACGCGCCCAGGGGTGAAACGCGGGACGATTCAGTCCGTCGACCGCGCGGCGCGGATCCTCAAGGCGCTCGCGAGCGGGCCCCGGCGCCTCGGCGTGAGTGAGCTGGCGGACCGGCTCGCATTGAGCAGGCCGACGGTCCACGGCCTGCTCCAGACCCTTCAGGCGCACGGATTCGTGGAGCAGGACCGCGACTCGGACAAGTACCAGCTCGGCGCCGGGCTCCTGCAGCTCGGCAACTCGTACCTCGACCTCAACGAGCTGCGCGGCCGCTCGATCGTCCACGCCGAGCGCCTTGCGGCCCGCGCGGACGCCGCCGTGCGCGTGGGCGTGATGCACGGCTCGAGCGTGATCGTGGTCCACCACGTGTTCCGGCCCGACGCAACGCTCCAGATCCTCGAGGTGGGCGCGCAGCTCCCGGTGCACGCGAGCGCGCTCGGCAAGGCGATGCTGGCCCACTCACCCCCGGCCGCGGTCGACGATCTCACCTCGGAGTCGCTCCCGAAGCTCACGGGCCGAACGCTGGCCGCCGCCGGGCTGCGCGACGAGCTCGAGCAGGTGCGCGAGCGGGGCTATGCGCGCGAGCGCGACGAGGCCGTGCTGGGGGAGTCGAGCATCGCGGCGCCGATCTTCGACCACGCGGGCCACCCGGTCGGCGCGATCGGGGTGGTGGGGGACACGGACCGGATCGTGCCGCGGGCGCCCGCCAAGGGCGTGCCCGCCGCGGTGGTCGAGGCGGGCCGGGCGGTGACTCGCGAGCTGGGCGGCGGGCGCTCCTGGCCCAACATGTAGCCGCGCGTTTGTCGCCGCGGCCTCGCCCTCCGGGCTCCGGCCAGTCGGCCCGGCCGACGCGGCTCCGCAGCCGCGCGTTTGTCGCCGCGGCACCCGCGGTATGCATAAAGCATGGCTACTACATCACCCCGATACGGAATTCTCAGCGAAGAGATGCGCGACGAGCGCGACGAGCTCATCGCGATGCTCACCAAGGCTTACTGGATGGAGCTCGAGACGGTCATGAGCTACATCACGAACTCGACGAACCCCGACGGCGTGCGCGCTCAGGAGATCATCGAGAGCCTCCAGCAGGACGTCCAGGAGGAGCTCGGTCACGCGCAGCAGTTCGCGGCGCGGATCAAGGAGCTGTACGGCGTCGTGCCCGGTTCGATGGACTTCAAGCCGGAGCAGACCTTCCTCCAGCCGCCCGACCACCAGACCGACATCGTGCACGTGATCAAGGGCGTGATCGAGGCCGAGAGCGGCGCGATCGAGCACTACAACGCGATCATCGAGTTCACCGAGGGCAAGGACCCGGTGACCAACGACATGGTCATCGACATCCTCCACGACGAGGAGGGGCACCGTCGCCTGTTCGAGGGGTATCTGCGCGAGTACGAGGCGGAGGGGCTCGCCTAGTCGGCCTCGGCTTCGCCCGCGACGGTGCGCAGGCGCGTCAG
>DASYMP010000111.1:0-3965 GCA_036009005.1 Thermoleophilaceae bacterium
GGTGGCGGTGTTGCTCTACGCCGTGGTTGCGCTACGCCGCGCACCGGATCCCGCACCGCCGGCGAAGGCCGACCAACCCAGCCCGGCGAGCGTCGTCTAGGAGGCCGAGGCCTCGAGCTGCATGCTCGGCGCGTGTTGTCCAGCGAGCACGGCGCGCACGGCGTCGCTGTACGACTCCGTCACTTCCTCGGTCTCGTCGAGCACGCGGATGAGTGCGTCCACGATGCGCGGCTCGAACTGGGACCCGGCGTTCGCCTTCAGCTCGGCGATCGCCTCCGGCCGCGCCATCGCCCCGCGGTAGGGACGGTCGGTGGTCATCGCGCTGTAGGCGTCGCAGCAGAACACGATGCGTGCGGCCAGCGGGATCTCCTCGCCGAGCATGCCGTCGGGGTAGCCGCGGCCGTCCCAGCGCTCGTGGCAGGAGCGCACGATCGCGCCGACCCGCGCGAGGCGCCCGCCGATCCGGTCGAGTAGCGCCTGGCCCTCGAGCGTGTGCGTCTTCATCAGCTCGAACTCGGCGTCGGTCAGCCGGGCGGGCTTGTTGAGGATCTCCTTCGGAATCGCGATCTTGCCCACGTCGTGGAGCAGGGCGGCGATCTCGAGCTCCTGCAGGTCGTCGGCCTTCAGCTTCAGCTCCTGGCCGACGGCAGTCGCGAGCTCGACTACCGAGCGGCAGTGGTAGGCGGTGTAGTTGTCGTCGGCCTCGACCACGTCGGAGAGCACCATCACGGTGCCGCGATAGGTCTGGCTCAGCTCGAGCGCCGCGGCGTAGCGCTCCTTGCGCTCGCGGCTGAAGACGGTGAGGAGCCACAGGAGCGGCACCACGGTGCCGAGCGCGAGGGGCTCTTCCTGGGCGACGACCGCGGTCATGTAGGCGACGGGCGTGAGGATCATTCCGATGCCATAGGCCCAGCCGGCGACGCGCATTGCCTGGAAGCTCGAGACGCCGTACATCAGGACGTCGCCCACGATCACGTTCGCGATCCCGAGCACCATCTCGGCGGCCAGAGCTGCCACGTAGATGCCGATGTTGTGGGCGTCCGGCGGGCCCGGGGCGAACAGGCCGAGCACTAGGACCGGGCCCAGGATCGGCCACCAGTCCGACAGCGAGAACAGCCAGCGGTCCACGTGCGCGCGCTTGGTCACGAAGTCGGGGATTCGTGAGATGACCTGCGCCAGCGGCACCAGCAGCGGAACGAGGTGGAGCGGCGCGAGGAAGAGCATGGGGACGATTGCGAGGGTTGCGGGGCTCGCCACGCCCGAGCCGATCTCGAACTGCGCGCGCATCGTCAGCGCCGTGAGCAGCACGAGCGCGATCATCGTTCCGAGGTGGACGGGCCGGTCGCCGGGAGCGACTGCTGCACCCACTGCGGCGGTGGCTGCGAGATACGCGATGGCCATCCCGACGGCCACTCGGCGCTCGCGCGCGGGCATCGGCTGGGGCCGCCGCTCTCGCGCTTCCGCGATCAGTCCCTCTAGGTCCATCGCACGTGTTCTTTCGGCACGTGACGTGTCATTCGTTAGCTGCACCCATAACGGGGATACCCCCTAAGGCCAAAAAACGCTCCACAATCGGGGATCGGGGCGGATGGTGCAGCACTACACTCACGCGGCGTGAAGGCCGCCGAGATACGCGACCGGTTCCTGTCGTTCTTCGAGGAGCGCGACCACCTGCGCGTGCCGTCTGCGTCGCTCGTTCCACCGCCCGAGGACCGCTCCGTGCTGCTCACCACGGCGGGCATGCAGCAGTTCCAGCCGTACTTCCGCGGGGAGCAGAAACCGCCGCACCCGCGCGTCACCTCGTGCCAGAAGGTCTTCCGCACGCCGGACATCGAGGAGGTCGGCACAACGGCGCGTCACCTCACGTTCTTCGAGATGCTCGGCAACTTCTCCTTCGGCGACTACTTCAAGCAGCAGGCCGCGGAGTACGCGTGGGAGCTGTCGACACAGGGATTCGGGCTCGACCCGGATCGGATCTGGGCGACGGTGTTCGGCGGCGATCCTGACCTCGGCCTCGGCCCCGACGAGGAGGCAATCGAGGTGTGGCGCTCGATCGGCGTGCCGGACGAGCGCATCGTCCAGCTCGGCCGCGCGGACAACTTCTGGCAGGCCGGCGCGTTCGGCCCGTGCGGACCGTGCTCCGAGCTCTACTACGACCGCGGCCCTGAGTTCGGCGGCGAGGACGAGCGGCCGGGCGACGACAGCGAGCGCTACCTCGAGTACTGGAACCTCGTGTTCATGCAGCTCCTGCTGGCCGAGGACGGAGCGCTCACGCCGCTCCCGAACAAGAACATCGACACCGGGCTGGGACTCGAGCGGATGGCGTCGATCCTGCAGGACGTGCCGTCGGTCTACGAGACGGACCTCTTCCGGCCGCTCGTGGCGCTCGGCGAGGAGATGTCGGGCAAGAGCTACGACGGCGGCGACTTCCCAGTGCAGCGCGCGCTGCGCATCCTTGCCGACCACAGTCGCGGCATGACCTTCCTGCTGGCCGACGGAGTGGTGCCCTCGAACGAGGAGCGCGGCTACGTGCTGCGCCGGATCATGCGCAGGGCGATCCAGCAGGCCCACGTGCTCGACATCGAGGGTGCGGTGCTGCCGCCATTCTGCGAGCGCGTGATCGAGCTGATGAGCGGCGCCTACCCGGAGCTCGTCGAGCATCGAGACACGATTCTGAAGTGGGCCGCGGCCGAGGAGGAGAGCTTTGGGCGCACGCTCGCGCAGGGCGAGCGCCTGCTGGCCGACCTCGTGCGGCGCGCGAAGGAGGCCGAGACGTCGTGGATCGACGCCGAGGACGCGTTCCGGCTGCACGACACATTCGGCTTCCCCTACGAGCTCACGAAGGAGCTGCTCGCGGCGGAGGGGCTCGCGGTGGACGACCAGGGCTTCGAGGAGCTGATGGAGCAGGCTCGGGAGGTTGCGCGCGGCGGCGCCAGCGTGCGCCAGCGGGCGGGCGGCAGGCACGAGCAGGTCATCGCGTTCGCGCGCACGGCCGGCTTCCCGACGCGCTTCGTGGGCTACGAGACCACGGAGGCCGACACCGTGGTGGGCGCCGTGGACGGGTCGAACGGGAAGGTGCTGGCGAAGCTCGCCGAGAGCCCGTTCTACGCGGAGGGCGGCGGCCAGGTGTCCGACGGGGGCGTAGTCGAGACCCCGTCAGGGCGCGGCCTCGTGGAGGGCGTGTACCGGCTCGGCGACGACCAGGCCGTTGCGCTGTCGGTGGCCGAGGGTGAGCTCGTGCCCGGCGAGGCCGCGCGCGCCGTGGTGGACCGCCCGCGTCGGCTCGCCACGCAGGCCAATCACACCGCCACGCACCTGCTGCACGCCGCGCTGCGGCGCCTGCTCGGCACGCATGTGCGCCAGGCCGGCTCGTACGTCGGGCCCGACAAGCTGCGCTTCGACTTCACCCACGGCGAGCGGCTCTCCCCGTCCGAGGCGGCCGCGGTGGAGGAGCTCGTGAACGAGTGGATCGTGGCCTCGCTGCCGGTCAGGGCAGTGGAGACGACGCGCGACGAGGCGGAGCGGCTCGGCGCCATGGCGCTCTTCGGCGAGAAGTACGGGGACTGGGTGCGGATGGTCGACGTCGAGGAGGTCTCGCGGGAGCTCTGCGGCGGCACGCACGTCGCCTCGACGGCCGAGGTCGGCCTGTTCCACCTGACCCACGAGACCTCGAGCGCCGCGAACGTGCGCCGCATCGAGGCCGTGACCGGGCCGGAGGGGATCGAGCAGTTCCGCGAGCGCACCGAGGAGCTGCGCGAGCTTGCCGCGATGCTCCGTGTCCCGGAGCGCGAGGTGGTGCCGGCCGTGCGCAGGCTCGTCGAGCAGCTGCGCGAGGCCTCGAAGCGCCCGCGCGGCTCCGACCGGGAGCTGGCGGAGTCGCTCGTCGCACGTGCCGGAGAGGTGGGCGGCGTGCGCATCCTGACGGAGGTGGTCGAGGTGCCGGACCAGAAGGCGCTGCTCGAGCT
>DASYMP010000112.1:0-4478 GCA_036009005.1 Thermoleophilaceae bacterium
GCCACGCCCCGAAGACGGCGATGAGTCTAGACGCTGGCGTTTCGGCCCCCGGGCTAGTCTCCGCGGCATGTGGCCCCCGGAAGCGATCGAGTTCCTCCAGGACCTCGAGGAGAACAACGACCGCGACTGGTTCAAGGCCAATCGAGCCCGCTACGACGACCACCTCGTCGCCCCCGCCCGCGCCCTCGCGGCCGAGCTGAGCCACCTCGGCGAGGCGCACTTCTTCCGCCCCTACAACGACGCTCGCTTCCACATGCGGCCGCCGATCAAGGAGCAGCTCGGCATCGCGATCGGCTACGGCGGCGCGGGCGGCTACTACGTGGAGCTGTCACTCGACGGGCTGCTGGTGGGGGCCGGGCTGCACCACCCGGCGTCGGACCAACTGGAACGCTTCAGAGCCGCGATCGACGACGCTCGCAAAGCCGCGAGCTTCGAGAAGGCGGTCAAGGCGGCCGACGCCGAGGGCCTCGCGCTGATCGAGCCCGAGCTCAAGCGGGCGCCGCGCGGATATCCGCAGGACCACCCGCGCATCGACCGCCTGCGCCTGAAGCGGATCACGCTGCACCGGCGCCACCCGGTGGGGCCCTGGCTGCACAAGCCCCGGGCCGACACGCTGATTAAGGCACGACTGGACGCAGCCCGCCCGCTCGTCTCATGGCTCGCGAAGCATGTCGGGCCCTCGCAGCGGCAGGCCGCCTAGCGCCAGCGACGGAAGGTCTCCTCGACCCAGCGGAAGCCCGGCCGATCGCGCACGGAGGACTGGAACTCGTCGAACGCGGCGGTGCGAACGGGCTCCCACGGGCCCTGCGGCGGCAACACCAGCGGGTAGAAGAGCGCCGCCGCCGTCAGGTCGGCGACCGTGAACCGGTTCCCGACGAGGAACTCCCGCGAGCCGCCGTCGAGCTCAGCCTCCAGCCGGTCGAGCCCGCCCGCGAGCTTCCCGCGAGCCTCCTCCACGCCTGCCTCGTCCTCCGTCGAGTAGCGCACGTTCAGGAACAGCTTCGCGAGCGGGGCGAAGAGGTCGGTCGGCACCGCGAACGGCGCCCACTCGGTCTGCTTCACGGCGAACGCCCTTAGCGCCTCCGGCTCCGTCAAGAGCGCGTTGAACGCCCAGCGCCGCGCGTGCGGTCCCACGTTCTCGTCGAACCATTCCTCGAGCGCCAGAGCCCGCGCGCGCTCCGCCGGATCGGCCGGATAGAGCGACCGCGACGGCGACGTCTCCTCCAGCCACTCGATGATCGCCGTGGAGTCGTCGACCCGCCGCCCGTCGTCATGCACCAGCACCGGCATCGTGAACGACCGACCGCCCGTCAGGAGCAGCCCACCGAAGGGGTGCAAGCCCGGCGGCATGACGCGGCGCCGGTGCGGCACCCGCTTCCAGTCGAAGGCCCAGCGCACCTTCTCGGAGAAGTGCGAGATCGGCAGGTGCCAGAGGAGCGGCCGGCCAAGGCTCATGCCACGGCCGCGGACTCCCTCGCGGGCGCCGAGGACCCGAGCATCAGGTCCGACGCCTTCTCAGCGATCATGATCGTCGGCGCATTGGTGTTGCCGCCGGTGACGAGAGGCATCGCCGAGGCGTCCACCACGCGCAGCGCCTCAACTCCCCGCACGCGCAAGGACGGGTCGAGCACGCTGTCCTCGTCGGAAGCGCCCATCCGGCACGTGCACGACGCGTGGTAGGTGTGCTGCACCTCCGCCCGCAGCCAGGCCTCGATGTCAGCGTCGCTCAGCACGCCCGGCCCTGGATCGAGGTTGCGCTCGGCCACCTCCCCCAACGGCCCTGTCGAGCCGATCTCGATCGCCATTCGGGTCGCGGCGATCATCGTGTCGATCTCCTCGCGCTCGCCGAGCCAGTTCAGCGCAATGGCCGGAGACTCGTGAGGGTTGGCCGAACGCAGCCGCACCGATCCCTCGCTCACCGGCCGCACGAACGACGGCGCGACCGTGTACGCGTGCCCCGGGTACTGCCGGAAGCCGTTGTCGAAGTAGTAGACGGGGCCCATGTGAAACTCGATGTCCGGCGAGCGCAGACCGCCGCGCGTACGCACGAACGCGCCCGCCTCTGCGACGTTCGACGTGAGCTTCCCGCGCCCGCGGCCGAGCAGGTACTCGGCGAGGTACTTCGGGTGGGTCGCGTCGAAGAGGGTCGACGGCTCGGTGCAGGCGAAGGTGACCGTGGCGAGCGGATGGTCCTGCAGGTGCGAGCCCACGTGGGCCGAGTCGACCAGCGGCTCGATGCCCACCGAGCGCAGATGATCCGCCGGGCCGATGCCGGAGAGCATCAGGAGCTGCGGTGAGTTGAACGCGCCCGCGGAGAGCACGACCTCACGCCCGGCGCGCACCGACTCGAGCCCGCTGTCGGCGTGGTACTCGACGCCGACCGCGCGCGAGCCTTCGAACAGCACGCGATGCGCACGGGCGCCCGTCTCGACGGTCAGGTTGGCGCGCTCCTTGCGCACCGGGTGCAGGAACGCGTCCGCGGCGCTCCAGCGCCGACCGCGCTTCTGCGTCAGCTGGAAGCGCCCCACCCCGTCCTGCTCAGCGCCGTTGAAATCGTCGTTGTACGGCACGCCGACGCCCTCGGCCGAGGCGATGAAGCGCTTCGCCAGCGGGCTCGTCCACGTCGGGTCGGCCACGTTCAGCGGACCGTGCTGGCCGTGCAGATCGTTCTCGATCCGCTCGTTGTGCTCCGAGCGCTTGAAGTACGGGAGCACGTCGTCGAAGCCCCAGCCGTCAGCGCCGCGCGCGGCCCACTCGTCGAAGTCGCTGCGGTGCCCGCGCAGGTAGATCATCACGTTCATCGAGCTCGACCCGCCGAGCGACTTTCCGCGCGGCAGGTAGACCGAACGGCTGATCAGGTTCGGCTCGGGCTCGGAGGTGTAGTTCCAGTCGAGCTTCGACTTGAACTGCTTCGGGAAACCGGCGGGGATGCGGATGTTGATGTTGCGGTCGGAGCCGCCGGCCTCGAGCAGCAATACGCGCACCGACGGGTCGGCGCTGAGCCGGTTCGCGAGCACGCAGCCCGCGGACCCGGCGCCGACGATCACGTAGTCGTAGGAGCTCATAAGCGGACGCTACTTGATCCGCTCAAGGCGCCTGAGCGAAGATCGAGTGGCCACCAACGAGGAGGACTCGCATGTCCGTGATCATGATGCTGCACATCGACGTCGACCCGAAGAAGTTCGAGGAATACGCCGCCGCCAACCCTGACCGTCTGAAGGCGATCTCCGACCAGGCCGTCGGTCACGGGCTCATAGCGCACCGCTTCCTGGGAAACGAGGAGAGCGGCAAGGCGATGGTCATCGACGAGTGGGAGAAGCCCGAGGACTTCCAGGCGTTCTTCGAGAGGGTCGGGCCAGAGGTGCAGGCGCTGATGGGCGACATGGGCGTGACCAGCCCCCCAGGCGCGCCCGAGTTCTGGCGCGTGCTCGAGTCGCACGACAAGCAGGGCTGGGAGAGCTAGCGGCTAGCCCTTTCCGTCGGAGCCGTCGCCGATCGACAACACCGTCAGGAACGCTTCCTGCGGCACCTCGATCCGGCCGACCTGCTTCATCCGCTTCTTGCCTTCCTTCTGCTTCTCGAGCAGCTTGCGCTTACGCGAGATGTCGCCGCCGTAGCACTTGGCGATCACGTCCTTGCGCACGGGCTTCACCGACTCGCGAGCGATGATCTTCGAGCCGATCGACGCCTGGATCGCGACCTCGAACTGCTGGCGCGGGATCTGCTTGCGGAGCCGCTCCGCCAGTGCGCGCCCTGCGCCGTACGCCTTGTCCTTGTGCACGACCATGCTCAGGGCGTCCACAGGGTCGCCGGCCAGCAGGATGTCGAGCTTGACGAGCTCTGAAGGGCGCATTCCGATCAGCTCGTAGTCGAGTGACGCGTAGCCCTTCGTGCGCGTCTTCAGCTGGTCGAAGAAGTCGAGCACGATCTCGGCGAGCGGCAGGTCGTACTGGAGCTGCACGCGCTCGGGCGAGAGGTAGCTCATGTCCACGTGCGTGCCGCGCCTGTCCTGGCACAGCTCCATCACGGCGCCGACGTACTCCTTCGGCGCGAGGATCGTCGCGCGGATGTACGGCTCGCGGATCTCGGCGATGCGGTCGCGGTCGGGCATGTCGGTGGGCGAGTGCACCTCCACCAGCTCGCCGTTCGTCAGCGTCAGCTCGTATTGCACGTTCGGCGTGGTGGCCAGCAGCTCGAGGTCGTACTCGCGCTCGAGCCGCTCGCGCACGATGTCCATGTGGAGCAGGCCGAGGAAGCCGCAGCGGAAGCCGAATCCGAGGGCCTGGCTGGTCTCCGGCTCCCACGTGAGCGCGGCGTCGTTGAGGGACAGCTTCTCGAGGGCGTCCCTGAGTTCCGGGTACTCGTTCGACTCGACCGGGAAGAGGCCGCAGAACACCATCGGCTTGACCTCGCGGTAGCCGGGCAACGGGTCCTTCGCGCCGCCCGCCTGCGTGGTGAGGGTGTCGCCCACGCGCAGG
>DASYMP010000113.1:0-7706 GCA_036009005.1 Thermoleophilaceae bacterium
GAGCTGCGGCTCGAGCAGGACGACCTCGTCTTCGCGCACACCGACGGCCTGATCGAGGCGCGCCGCTCGGGCGAGATGTACGGCGCCGACCGTCTTGCCCGGCTCGTCGTCTCCGCGACCAGAACACAGTCGCCGACCGAGCTCGTACGCACCGTGCACGAGGAGGTCAGCGCGTGGGCGGACGGCATCTCGGACGACGCGGTGGCGCTGGCGCTGCGGCGAAACGGTTGAGCGGCGCGGGCGCGCCGCCGCTCACTTCGCTTGAATGGGGCGCGTGGCGGAGGGCGCATACGCACGGGCTGGTGTGGACCAGCTCCTGTCGGGGAACGCGGTCGCGGCGCTCGTGGGCGTGCTGTCCGGCATTCGGACCGGGCGGCCGACGCGCGCGGCGCTCGGCAGCGGGCACTACGCGAACGTCCTGAGGCTCGACGAGCGGATCGGGCTCGCGCTGTCGTGTGACAGCGTCGGCTCGAAGGTGATCCTGTGCGAGCAGCTCGGGCGCTACGACACGATCGGGATCGACCTGTTCGGGATGAACGCCAACGACGTGATCTGCGTCGGCGCGGATCCAATCGCGCTGCTCGACTACATCGCGGTCGAGGAGGCGAACCCGGAGGTGCTCGAGCAGATCGGCATCGGCCTGAAGGCCGGGGCGGAGCAGTCGGGTGCCGAGATCCCGGGCGGCGAGCTGGCCGTGCTGCCGGATCTGCTGCAGGGGCACCCCTCGCCGAATGGCTTCGACCTCGTGGGCTTCTGCGTCGGGCTCGTGCAGCTCGACCAGATCGTCACGGGCGGGCGCATCGTTCCCGGCGACGCGATCATCGGCCTGCCGTCGAGCGGCATCCACTCGAACGGGCTGAGCCTCGCGCGCAGCGTGCTCACCGAGCTCGACGAGGAGGTCGAGGGCGGCACGGTCGGCGATCTGCTGCTCGAGCCCACCGTCATCTACGTGAAGGCGGTGCGCGAGCTGCTCGAGTCCGAGGTGGACGTGCGCGGGCTCGCGCACATCACCGGCGACGGCTTCCTCAACCTGCTCCGGCTCGAAGCGCATGCGGGCTACCGGATCGACTCGCCGCTTCCCGTGCCTGAGCTGTTCCGGCTGATCGCGGAGCGCGGCGGCGTGGACGACGCCGAGCTGTACGAGGTCTTCAACATGGGCTGCGGGTTCTGCGTCGTCGTGCCGCGCGAGGACGCGGACGCCGCGCTCGCGCTGCTCGAGGTGCGCCATCCGGGCGCCGCCGTGATCGGCCAGACCACCACCGCCACCGGACTGGTGGAGCTTCCGAAGCAGGGCCTGATCGGCCGTCGCGGCGAGGGCTTCAAGCAGGCCTCGTAGAGCTCCGGCCGCGCTAGACCGGCTCCCAGAGCTCGCCGAAGAGCACCGGGAGGCGCTTTGCGCGCCAGTCGCTCGCGAGTCGCCAGGCCTCGGCGCCGGCGCGCGGTCCGGGCAGGTCGCAGACGGCCGCCAGCTCGGCGGTCGCCATGTGACCGAAGCGGGCGAGCGCGCCGGGCACGTCCGGGCGTGGCTCGGAGCTAAGCGTCGCGCCGGCCTGAATGGCGGCGGCGCTCCAGTCGTCGTAGGAGTGGTCGCCGCCGACCCAGATCTCGTCGCCACCCGGCGCCGCGAACGACAGCGCGGGGAACTGGAGCCGCTCGAGCGCCGAGCCGTGGCTCCCCTCGGTGGCAAGCCCCGCGTCGCGCGCGGCGTCCGAGATCGTGCGTGCCCGCTCGAGGTCGCTGCCGAACGCCTCGAGGCTCCCGTGCGACTCGAGGTCGATGCGGAAGCGCTGCGCGTCGAGCCCGGCGCGGCGCGCCTCCTCCACGAGCGCCTCGGGCGCGTCGAGCTTGCGCCGGAAGCACATGAAGCCCTCGCGAAGAGCGCGCAGATAGCGCTCGGCCGCGTCGCGGCCCTGCTCGGCGGCGGCCTTGAAGGCGATGCAGGCCGGGTAGCTCGACCGAGGCGAATCGCCGGACCAGATGCGAGGGTCCACGGGCATGTCGGCCTCGGCGGCGTGGTCCAGCCAGTTCATGACGAGCCCGGCGAGGTCCTCGAACTCGCGGGCGAGTCCGCCCATCACGTAGGTGATGTCGACGCTCTCGCCGAACTCCACCACTAGCCTGCGCAGCCGCGGCTCGGCAGCCCAGGAGGCGGAGCAGGCGGGATCGGTGTGGTAGCGCACGAGTACAGCCATCGGGAAGCGGAAAATAGATGACCGTGATCGGCACGCTCATCAGCGAGCGCTACCGCCTGGACGAGAAGATCGGCTCCGGCGGGATGTCGAGCGTCTACAAGGCCTTCGATCCGACGCTCGAGCGCTGGGTGGCGATCAAGCTGATGCACAGCGACATCTCGCACGATCCCGACCAGCTCGAGCGCTTCCGCCGCGAGGCGCGCGCCGTCGCCCAGCTGAACCATCCGCACGTCGTGACCGTGATCGACGCCGGCGAGGACGACGGTGCTCCCTACATCGTCTTCGAGTACGTCGAGGGCGAGACGCTCAAGGAGCGCATCCGGCGACTTGGGCGACTCCCGGTGTCGGAGGCGGTGGCCTACGCGATCGAGATCGGGCGCGCGCTCGAGGCCGCGCACCTGTCGCTGCTCGTGCACCGCGACGTGAAGCCGCAGAACGTGCTGATCGACCGCGACGGCCGAGCGAAGGTCACCGACTTCGGCATCGCCCGCTCGCTCGAGGCCCACGGGCTCACCGCCACGGGCCGCGTGCTCGGCACGACCGACTACGTCTCGCCCGAGCAGGCGCTCGGCCACGAGGTGACCGGGCAGTCCGACATCTACTCGCTCGGGATCGTGCTCTACGAGATGCTCACGGGCGAGACGCCCTTCAAGGCCGACACGCAGGTGGCCGTCGCGATGCGCCACGTGCGCGACCCGCTGCCCGACGTGCAGCGCCGCCGTCCCGAGAGCTCGGCCTCGCTCGCCGCCGTCGTCGAGCGCGCCACCGCGAAGGAGACGCAGAACCGATACGCCGACGTGAGCGAGATGGTGCACGACCTCGAGGAGGTGCTCGCGATCGAGGCCGCCCGCTCCGGCCAGTCGAGCGGCGAGGCCACCACCGTGCTCCAATCGCTGTCGGATGACACCGCCGACTTCGCGCCCGCGCGCCTTCGCCGCCCGAAGCGCGCGCTCGCGCTGACGCTGCTCGTCCTCGCACTGCTCGCCGCGACGGCCGTGTTCCTCGCGACGCGCACCGAGAAGGGCACCGGCGGGTCGGTGGTGCACAAGCCGGCGGAGCTCAGTGAGGTGCGTCTCGCGGGCGGCGCGGCGCATGACTACGACCCCGAGGGCGACAACCGCGAGTCGCCGGAGGCCGCCCGCAACGCGATCGACGGCAGCCTCGGCACGCTCTGGAACACGGAGACCTACCAGGGCGGCTTCGAGGGCAACGGCAAGTCCGGCGTGGGCCTGTACGTGGACGCCGGCAAGCCGATCGCGGCGCGCGCGCTCACGCTCGCCACCGGCACGCCGAAGTTCAAGGCCGCCGTCTACGGCTCGGAGACCGTGCCCGAGAAGCTCGGCGGCTGGGCCCGCGTGAGCCGTGTCGCGACCGTGAACGAGGACCACACGTTCCGGCTGCACCCGCGCGGGAAGCTGTACCGCTACTACCTGCTCTGGATCAGCGAGCTGCCGCCCGACGGCAAGGCCGAGGTCCAGGAGCTGTCGCTGCTGCGCTAGCGGCTCAGCGCGCCACGACCAGCACGGTCTGCAGCGAGGGGTCCGAGCAGTAGGCGATCCGGCTGCCGGCCGCCGCCTCGGCACGCAGTCCGTCGAGGAGCTCCGCGGAGATCACCTCGCCGGGCGCGAGCGCCGGGATGCCGGGCGGGTACGGAGCGGCCGTCTCGGCACAGACGCGGCCCACGGCGCGCTCCGCGGTCACGCGCTCGCGTGCCGCGAAGAACGCCTCACGCGGGTCCATCGCGGTCTCGGGCCTGAGCCGCCACACGGTCGACGAGAACGTCGGCCGCGGCGTGTTGCGACGGCGCTCGACGGAACGCTTGAGCGCGTCCGTCAGGCGCCCCACCGTGCGCTCGTCGTCCCCGATCGTCAGGAGCGGCACGAGCGTCTCGTGGTCCGCCATCTCGAGTCGCACGCCCGCCTCGAGCAGGTCGCGCTCCACGTCGAACCCGCTCGCACCCGTGCCGGCCAGCGTGATGACCAGCTTGAGCGGATCGAAGTCGAAGACGCTCGGCTGTGACTCCTTCACCCGCTCGTCGAGGACCCAGAGCCCCTCCACGTCGGCCATCTGCTGCCGGAAGCCGGCCGCGAGCGCGAGCGTCCTCCCGAGCAGCTCCTCGCCGCGCTCCGCCATCAGCCGGCGCGACTCGTCGAGCGACCCGTAGATCGCGGCGGACGGGCTCGTGGTGTTCAGCGCGTCGAAGCCGCTGGCGAAGCGGTCGCGGTCGATCAGGTCCCCGCGCAGGAACGCGAGGGCGCCCTGCGTGAATGCCGTGAGCGTCTTGTGCGCGGACATCACCATCGCGTCGGCGCCCATCTGGAGCGCGTTCGCGGGCAGCGACGGATGCAGGCCCAGGTGCGAGCCCCACGCCTGGTCGACGATCACAGGCGCGCCCGCGGCGTGCGCCGCGTCGGCGATCTCAGGGAGGTTGCTGAGCACGCCGACGTACGACGGCTCCACGACGATCACGGCGGACACGTCCTGGTCGAGCGCCCGCCTCACCTCGTCGATCCGCAGTCCGGCCGCGAGCCCGCTCACCGGATCGACGTCCGGGTGCATCCAGACCGGCGACAGCCCCGCGAGCACGAGCCCCGCGAACGTCGACTTGTGGACCGTGCGCGATACCGCGACGCGCGCGCCCGGGGGTCCGACCGCGAGGCAGAGCGCCTGGTTCCCGTGGGTGGAGCCGCTCACCGAGAAGCGGCAGACGTCCGCGCCCCAGAGCTCCGCCGCCAGCGCCTCGGCCCGAACGAGGACGCCGTTCGAGAGCTGGTTGTCGTCCGCGCCCGTGGCGAGCGGAAGGTCGTGCGCGAGCAGCGCGTCGTCGAGCCAGGCCGCGCGCTTGTGCCCGGGCGTCGTGAACGCCGCGCCGGGATCGGCGAGGAAGCGCTTCACGGCCTCGGCGACCGGAGCGTCGGACTGGGTGTCGTGCGAGCGTGTCACCTGGTCAGCGTTGGATGATCGTACGAGGCGGTCACGCGCTACCCACAGCTCAGCGACCGCCGCGGTGCGGCGTCAGGGCGTCGCGGGAGGCGCCGGCTCGAGCGTGTCGTCCTGCTGCACCACGCCGACGACGATCACGACCTCGCCGCCCTTGTCCACCTCGGTGCCCGCCCCGGGCCGCTGCTCGACCACGCGCCCGTCCTCGCTCGGGTCGGTGACGGTGCGCTCCTCGCGCACCGGGGTGAGACCGGCCGAGTTGATCCGCGCGGTGGCGCGGCTCTCGCCGAGGCCCACCACGTCGGGCACCGCAACCTGCGGCCGGCCCGTGGAGACGGTGATCGTCACGGTGTCGCCGCGCTGGACCTCGGTGCCGCCGGCCGGCGTCTGGGAGATCACGTCGCCCTCGGGCTCGTCCGACTCCTGCTCGTCGACCGCCACGGACAGATGCTCGTCCCGCAGCCGGGCCTCCGCCGAATCGCGCGAGAGTCCGGTCACGTCCGGCACGGTCACCTGCTCGGGCCCGCGGCTCACCAGCAGGCGCACGCGCGTGCCCTTCGTGACGGAGACACCCTCGGGCGGCACCGTGCGGGTGGCGAAGCCCTCCTTGACCTTGTTCGAGAACTCGCGGTCGATCGTCACCTTGAGTCCCGCGTTGTCGAGATCGTCGAGCGCCTGCTTCAGCGGCAGGTTCTCGACCGGCGGCACGAGCACGTCGCCCGGCCCGCCAGACACCTCGAGCGTGACCGTCGAGCCCTTCTCCGCCTGCTCGCCCGGGTTCGGGTCCTGGTCGACGACCTGGTCGAACGGCTGCGCGCTCTGCACGCGCTCCGTGTTCACCTCGAAGCCGGCGCGCTCCATGATCTGACGCGCCGTGACGAGCTGCTTCCCGGTCACGCGCGGCACGTCGCGCTTGTCGGTGGCGAGCACGCCGCTGAGGATCACGTAGAGGAGCGCCGCCACGAGCGCGAGCGTGAGGAAGCCGATCGCGTACCAGGGCCAGCGCCGCTCGCGCTCCGGCTCCGGGTCGACCAGGGGCGCGAGCACCGGCGCGGTCAAGGGCGCGAGCTGAGTGGCGGCCGTCTCCCCGGCGACCGGCATCGGTATCGCCGCGAACGCGGCCGTGTCCTGCCCGCCGTTCGGGCCCGCCTCGATCTGGGCCCGCGCGCCCTCGAGCCCGGCGGCGAGGTCCTCGGCCGACTGCCAGCGCTGCGCCGGGTCCTTCGCCAGCGCCGCCATCACCACGGCCTCGAGCGCGGGGTTCACGTCGGGGCGCCACTGCGAGATCGGAGCGGGCTGCTCGGAGAGGTGCTTGAGCGCGACGGCCACGGCGCTGTCGCCGTCGAACGGGAGCCGCCCGGCCAGCATCTCGTAGAGCATCACGCCGATCGAGTAGACGTCGGAGGTCGCCGTGACGGCGTGCCCCTGCGCCTGCTCCGGCGAGAGGTACTGCGCCGTGCCCATGATCGAGCCCGTCTCCGTCATCTCCGACGCGCCGGCGCGCGCGATCCCGAAGTCGGTGACCTTCGCGTGGCCGTTCTCCTCGACGATGACGTTGTGCGGCTTGAAGTCGCGGTGGATCACGCCGTGCTTGTGGGCGAAGGCGGCGGCCTGGAGGATCTGGAGGCCGAGGTCGATCACGCGTTCCTGCGCGAGCGGCGCCTCCGAGGCGACGATGTCCTTCAGCGTCCGGCCCTGCAGGAACTCCATCGCGATGTAGTAGGTGCCCTCGTGCTCGCCGCGGTCGAAGACGCCGACCACGTTCGGATGGTTCAGCCCCGCGGCGGACTTCGCCTCACGCCGGAAGCGCTCCACGAACTCCTGGTCCTGCGCGAAGCGCCTGTGGAGGACCTTGATCGCCACCTGGCGCCCGAGGTGCGTGTCCTCGGCGCAGTAGACGTCGGCCATGCCGCCGGAGCCGAGCCGGCGCAGGATGCGGTAGCGCCCGTCGACGACCGTGTTGCCCGCCACCTCGGTCATCCGCCGCCTCCGCCGAGCAGTGCCTCGAGCACCGTCTTGGCGATCGGCGCGGCCACCGTGCCGCCCTGTCCCTGCGTGCGCTCCAGCGTCACGGCGACCGCCATGCGCGGGTCCTCCACCGGCGCGAAGCAGATGAACCAGGGCTGCGTGAACTCGCGGTTCGCGCCCACCTCGGCGGTGCCGGTCTTGCCGGCCACGGTCACGCCCTCGAGCGCCCCGGCGATGCCGGTCCCCTCCTCCACCACGCGGCTCATCATGGCGGCGAGCTGGTTCGCGGTCTCCGGCTTCATCACGACGGACTGGAGGTCGGGCTGGATCCTCTCCTTCACGCGGCCGTCCTTCCGCACGATCCTGTCGGTGAGCTGCGGCTTCATCAGGCGGCCGCCGTTCGCCACGGCCGCGGCCACCTCCGCCATCTGGAGCGGCGCGGCGCGGATCTCACCCTCGAGCCCGCCCTGCCCGATCGCGACGCGGCCCACGTCGAAGGCGTCGTCCACGAACACGCCCTTCCCGTTCAGCACGCCGCTCGGGATCATCTGGGACGACGGATAGTCGAGCTCCGGCCTCTCGTAGAACCCGAAGCGGCGCATGTAC
>DASYMP010000114.1:0-3467 GCA_036009005.1 Thermoleophilaceae bacterium
CCGAGGTCCGTGCCGCCGGTGATGTTCAGGAGGATGCCCGTGGCGCCCTCGACCGACTGCTCGAGCAGCGGGCTCGAGACGGCGTTCTTCGCGGCCTCGGCCGCGCGGTTCTCGCCGGACGCCTCGCCGATGCCCATGAGCGCCGAGCCGGCGTCCTGCATGATCGTGCGCACGTCGGCGAAGTCGAGGTTGATGAGGCCGGGTGTGGTGATCAGGTCGGTGATCCCCTGGACGCCCTGGCCGAGCACGGCGTCGGCCTCGCGGAACGCGTCGAGGATGCTGGTCCGGCGCTCCACGACGGCGAGCAGCTTCTCGTTCGGAATCACGATCATCGTGTCCACCTGCTCGCGCAGGCGGTCGATGCCCTCGACGGCCTGGCGCATGCGCTGGGTGCCCTCGAAGTCGAACGGCTTCGTGACGACGCCCACGGTGAGCGCGCCCACCTCCTGCTTCGAGACCTCGGCGATCACGGGAGCGGCTCCGGTCCCGGTGCCGCCTCCCTCGCCGGCCGTCACGAAGACCATGTCAGCGCCCTTGAGCGCCTCCTTGATCTCGTCGCGGCTCTCGTTGGCGGCGCCGTAGCCGACGTCGGGGTTGGCCCCCGCGCCGAGGCCGCGCGTCAGCTGGTCGCCGATCTGCAGCTTGATGTCGGCGTCGCACATCTGGAGCGCCTGCGCGTCCGTGTTGACGGCGATGAACTCCACGCCCTTTAGGCCCTGATCGACCATGCGGTTGACCGCATTGGTGCCGCCGCCGCCGATACCGACGACCTTTATGACAGCCAGGTAGCTACCCGTGTCCATGTGAGGTTGGTGCCCTTCCTACCGTCCGAAGCTCAAGCAATAGTGGAGGGTTGCCCGCTCCGCCAAAGCCCAGACTCTAGGCGGAGTTCCCGGGAAGTGTCAATCGACTTCGCAAGAATTCGTGCACCACCACCCTCTACGAGTACTCGAGGGTGGGGCTGAAGCTCGACTAATGGTTGAGGGTTAGCCGGGCGGTGGCGAGGCGCCGCCCGCGGCGGTCGTGTCGGCCGGTGCGGGCGCCGGCTGGGCGCTTGTGGGAGCGGGTGCCGCAGCGCTTTCAGGCGCGCTCTGCTGGGCGGGATCCGGGGACGCCGGGGCGAGCGGTTCGGTGGCCGGATCGACCGCTGTACCGGTCGGCGCGGCGGCGGTCGGCGGCGCCATCAGGGCCGCGCCGGCGGGAGCCACGGGCGCGAGCGTCTCCGCCGGCAATCCGCCCGCCGCCGGCCGGCCCGGCAGCCGCACGTCGATGTAGGTGGCGCCGGCAGCGTCCGGGTCCGCGAGCACCCGCGCGGCCGCCAACCACTTCGCGTGGACGCGCGTGGCGTCGCCGAAGATCAGCTCGGGGCCGTCGCGCACCCCCACGACGAGCCCGTCCTCGCCGCGCATCTCCACCTGCTCGAGCCGCGAGCGCAGCGCCGCCGGCGCGCCGCCCGCCACGAGCGCGGCGTGGAGCGAGATCGGGTCCTTCAGGCGCGTGCCGTGGAGGTTGCCACGCGCGGGGATCGTGGGCAGCCTGCCCTCCACGGGGAGGCCGCGCAGGATCGTGCCGTCGCCGGCGACCGGGAGGCCGCCCACTAGCGCCGCCGGGCGGTGCTCCACAACGTGGATCCGGAGACCGTGCGGGAAGTCCGGACTCACCTCGAGCGCTCGGACCACGGGATAGGCCACGATCGCCTGCTCGAGCTCCTCGCGCTTGACGTGCAGCGTCGTCATGTCATGGGCCGCCGAGGTGAGCGCGGCGCGAACCCGGTTCGCGTCCTTTGTCGTGAGGCCGGAGACGGTGACCTTCTCCACGGCCACGAACGAGGAGTCGCGCAGCCAGAACTGGTACCCGGCGGCGAGCACGAGGCATGCCGTGAGCGCGAACAGAACCCGGCGCCGGAACGACGGCGGGAGCATGGCGAGCGGCCGCACTCGGCCGATCCGGCGGATGGAGAGCGTCGCGGTGCTCATCCGCTCCCCCACAGCGGCGTGGTGTCCACCTCGCCCAGGAGCTGGACCTCGGGCTCCAGCTCCACCCCGAAGCGCTCGCGAACGCGGCGGCGGCCCTCGCCCATGAGCGCGATCACGTCGGCGGTGGTGGCGTCGCCCGTGTTCTCCACGAAGTTCGCGTGCTTCTCCGAGAAGCGCGCCCCACCGACCGTGAGCCCGCGGCAGCCCGCCTCGTCGAGCAGCACGCCGGCGCTGCGCCCCTCGGCGCGCGCGTCGTCGGGGTTCTTGAAGGTGGAGCCGAAGGTCTTGATGCCCGAGGGCTGGGCCTCCCGGCGCGCGGCACGCATGTCGGCGAGCGTGGACTTCACCGACTCCGGCTCGGCCGGGCTGAGCGCGAACGAGGCGCGCGCCACGATCTCGTCGGCGGCCAGGTTCGACTTCCGGTAGCTGAAGCCGAGCTCGCCGGGCACCCGCCGCTCGGTGCCGGAGCCCGTGGTGATGTCCACCCACTCGAGCACGCGCGCGAGGTCGCCTCCGTACGCGTTCGCGTTCATCTTCACCGCGCCGCCGACCGTGCCCGGGATGTTCACGCCGAACTCGAGGCCGCTCAGCCCCGCGCGGGCCGCGAAGGCCGCGGCCTGCGGCAGCCGGGCGCCGCCCCCGCAGAGCAGGCGCTCACCATCCTGCTCGATCGTCGCGAGTGAGCCGTCGAGCTTCACTACCAGTCCTCGGAAACCATCATCCGCTACCAGCAGGTTCGAGCCGGAGCCCACCACTCCTACCTGCACCTCCTCGGCGATCGCCCAGGCCAGCACCTCGGCCAGCCCCGCGTCGGTGTGCGGCCGGACGAAGAAGTCGCCATGTCCGCCCGTGCGGATCGTGGTCAGCCGCGCGAGCGGATAGTCCGTCGCGACGTCGCGGGGCAGGCTCATGCCGCGAGCCTCCGGGCCAGCTCGTCCACGTCGCCCGCGCCGATCGTCATCAGCAGGTCGCCCTCGCCGAGCTCCGCGCGCAGCTGCGTCTCCGCCTCGTCGAGCGTGGGCAGCCACCAGACGGGGCGGCCGTGGCCCGCGTCCGCCGCCGCCTCCGCCACCTGATACCCGCTCACGCCGGGGAAGTCCTCCGGCCGCTCGCGCGCCCTGTAGACGTCCAGGACCACGACGAGGTCGGCGAGCGCGAGCGCGCTGCCGAACTCGCCCGCCAGCATGCGTGTCCGCGAGTAGAGGTGCGGCTGGAAGCACGCCACCAGCCTGCGCGGCTCGAGCGTGCGCGCCGCGGTGAGGGTGGCGCGCACCTCGGTCGGGTGGTGGGCGTAGTCGTCGTACACGGCCGCGCCGCGCTCCGTGCGCCCGTGCGACTCGAAGCGGCGGCCCGCCCCGCTGAACTTCGCGAGCGCCGGCGCCGCCTCCGCGACCGGCACGCCCGCGGCTCGCAGCGCCGCGAGCGCGGCCAGCGCGTTGAGGATGTTGTGCTCGCCGGGCACCGGCAGCGCCACGCGCACGCCCTCGACCT
>DASYMP010000115.1:0-7589 GCA_036009005.1 Thermoleophilaceae bacterium
CTGCCCGAACCACCTCATCTCCTACACGGAGGTGCCGGCGGAGTTCCGCGGCCGCGCGATGCTCGTCGAGCGCCTCGAGATGGTGCCGGTCGAGTGCGTGGTGCGCGGCTACATCACCGGCTCCGGTTGGAAGGACTATCAGGCGACCGGCACCGTCTGCGGGATCGAGCTGCCCGAGGGACTCCAGGAGTCCGAGCAGCTCCCCGAGCCGATCTTCACGCCGTCCACGAAGGCCGAGCTCGGCGAGCATGACGAGAACGTGGACTTCGAGCGGGCCGTGGAGATCATCGGCGACCGGGCCCTGCTCGAGGAGCTGCGCCGGCTGACGATCGCGGTCTACGAGCTGGGCGCGGCGCACGCGCGCGAGCGCGGGATCATCCTGGCGGACACCAAGTTCGAGTTCGGCCGCCGTCCGGGCGGCACGATCGTGCTCGGCGACGAGGTGCTCACGCCCGACTCGTCGCGGTTCTGGCCCGTGGAGGGCTACGAGCCCGGCCACGGCCAGCCGAGCTTCGACAAGCAGTACGTGCGCGACTGGGCCTCGCGGTCGGGCTGGGACAAGTCCCCGCCCGCGCCCGAGCTGCCCGAGGATGTGGTGGCGCACACGCGCGGGCTGTACGTGGACGCGTACGAGCGGATCACGGGCGAGCCGTTCGACGCGTGGCTCGAGCGCTCCTCGTGAGGGCGAGGGTCCTGATCCGCCCGAAGGCGGGCATCCTCGACCCACAGGGCCAGGCCGTCGAGCGGGCGCTGCCGGCGCTCGGCTTCGAGGGCGTCGCGAACGTCCACGTGGGGAGGCTGATCGAGCTGGACGTCGAGGACGCGTCCGAGGTGCCCCAGATGTGCGAGCGGCTTCTCGCAAACCCGCTGATCGAGGATTACGAGGTCGTCGAGCTGAAGGAAGAGGCAGCGTGAAGTTCGGGGTCGTGCGCTTCCCCGGCTCCTGCGACGAGGTCGACGCGCTGATGGCCTGCAGGCGCTTCGCCGAGGCGGAGCTGCTCTGGCACGGCGACACGGACCTCCAGGGGATCGACGCGGTGGTCGTGCCCGGCGGCTTCTCGTACGGCGACTACCTGCGCGTGGGGGCGATCGCGCGCTTCTCGCCGCTGATGGAGTCGGTGATCGAGTTCGCTCACGAGGGCGGGCCCGTGCTCGGCATCTGCAACGGCTTCCAGGTGCTCTGCGAGGCGGGGCTGCTGCCGGGGGCGCTGCTCCCGAACGACTCGCTTCGCTTCGTGTGCCGCCAGGTCGACGTGATCGTCGAGAACACCGACACCCCCTTCACGCGCGCGTGCGCGGCCGGCGACCGGCTCTCGATCCCGGTCAAGCACACGACCGGCCGCTACTACGCGCCGGAGGGCACGCTCCCGGACGAGCAGGTCGTGCTGCGCTACGCGCCCGGCCACAACCCGAACGGCTCGATGGACGACGTGGCGGGCGTATGCAACGAGGGCGGCAACGTGATGGGCCTCATGCCGCACCCAGAGCACGCCGTGGACCTGCTGACCGGGTCCGCGGACGGCGGGAGGCTGTTCGAGTCGCTCGCCATGGTCCCCGCGTGAGCCTCGCCGCAGCTCCGCACCGGGAGCTCGGCCTGACCGACGCGGAGTTCGACGGCATCTGTGAGCGGATGGGCCGCGAGCCGAACGCGCTCGAGCTGGCGGTGTTCTCGCTGATGTGGTCCGAGCACTGCGCGTACAAGCACTCGAAGAAGCTGCTGAGGCTGCTGCCCACGGACGGCCCGCACATCCTGATGGGCCCGGGCGAGAACGCCGGCGTGGTCGACGTGGGCGACGGCCTTGCCGCCGCGTTCAAGGTCGAGTCGCACAACCACCCGAGTGCCGTCGAGCCGTTCCAGGGTGCGGCCACCGGCGTGGGCGGCATTCTGCGCGACATCTTCGCCGTGGGAGCGCGGCCGGTGGCCATCCTCGACTCGCTCCGCTTCGGCGAGCTCGACTCGCCCCGCTCGCGCTACCTGTTCGACTGGGCGGTGAAGGGCATCGGCCACTACGGCAACTCGATCGGCGTGCCGACCGTCGGCGGCGAGGTCTACTTCGAGCCGGCCTACGAGCAGAACTGCCTCGTGAACGCGATGTGCGTGGGGCTCGCGCCCCGCGAGCGGCTGATCAGGAGCGCCGCGGCGGGTGTGGGCAACCAGCTAGTGCTGCTCGGCGCGCGCACGGGCCGCGACGGGATCGGCGGCGCATCCGTGCTCGCCAGCGCGGAGCTCTCAGAGGAGGACGAGTCGAAGCGCCCGACCGTGCAGATCGGCGACCCGTTCGAGGAGTCGAAGCTCGTGGAGTGCTGCCTCGACCTGCTCGAGCGCGAGCTGCTCGCCTCGCTCCAGGACCTCGGCGCGGCCGGGCTCTCGTCGAGCTCGTCCGAGATGGCGTCGAAGGGCGAGGTGGGCCTCGACATCGACGTGTCGCGCGTGCCACTTCGCGAGGCCGACATGGAGCCCTTCGAGATCATGATCTCCGAGTCGCAGGAGCGGATGCTCTGCGTGGTCGAGCCGAGGCTGCTGGACGACGTGCTCGCGCTCTGCGAGCGCTGGGACGTGCGCGCCACCGTGATCGGCGAGGTCACCGACACCCAGCACCTGCGCGTGTTCGACGGCGACGAGCTGGTGGGCGACATGCCGGTCGACGCGCTCGTGGACGACGTGCCGCTCTACGAGCTCGAGCCCGAGGAGCCCTCCGAGCCGATCTATCCGGATCCTCCGGTCCGGCTGGACGAGGAGGCATCCGCCGGGGACACGCTGCTGGCGCTGCTCGCCTCGCCGAACATCGCGTCGAAGCGATTCGTGTTCGAGCAGTACGACGCGGTCGTCGGCTCGCGGACGATCCGGCGCCCGCAGTCCGCCGACGCCGCCGTGCTCGTGCTGGAGCCCGACGGCGGCAGCGGCGCGCTCGCGGTGTCGATCGACGGCAACGGCCGTCGCGTGGCCTGCGACCCGTACACGGGCGCCGTCGAGGCCGTGCTCGAGTGCGCGCGCAACCTCGCCTGCGTGGGCGCCGAGCCGCTCGGGCTCACGAACTGCCTGAACTTCGGCAACCCCGAGAAGCCGCACATCGCGTGGCAGCTCACGCGCGCCGTCGAGGGCCTGCGTGACGCCTGCCTCGCGCTGGGCGTGCCGGTGGTGGGCGGCAACGTCTCGCTCTACAACGAGGGCGGCGGCGGACCGATCTACCCCACGCCGGTCGTCGGCATGGTCGGGAAGTTGCCTGAGCCGTCGGCGGTCCCACGCACCGGTTTCGCCGAGGAGGGCCACGCGATCGCCGTCGTGGGCATGTTCGAGCCGGCCCTGGCGGGGTCCGAGCTCGAGAAGCTGCGGGGCCGGCTCGCGGACTCGCTTCCGCCGCTCGACCTCGCCGCCCATGCCGACGCGCTCGTCCGCGTGCGCGCCGCCGTGCGCGGCGGCGGCCTGCCGACCGCGCACGACATCTCCGACGGCGGGCTCGCCTGCGCGCTCGCGGAGTGCTGCATCGAGGGTGGGCTCGGCGCGCGCGTGTCGGTCGACTCCGACGACGCCTCGCTGTTCGGCGAGGGCCCGGGTGGCGTGATCGTCGCCGGCCCGCGCGAGCTGATCGAGTCCCTCGATGCCGCCGTCGTGATCGGCGAGGTGGGCGGCGAGGTGCTCGACATCGAGGGCGTCGGGAGCGTGCCGGTCGCCGAGCTGCGCGCCGCCTACGAGGGCGCGATCCCGGCGGCGTTCGCCAGCTAGGCGCCGGGGAGACCAGCGTCATCCCGCGCCGACGGGGCCCGTTGGTACCCTCGCCCGACCACCCGATGAATCGAGACCTCGACCACCGGGACGGTCCTCGCGACGAGTGTGGCGTCTTCGGCGTGTACGCGCCGGAGCGCGATGTCGCGAGGCTCTCCTACTTCGCGCTCTATGCGCTTCAGCACCGCGGCCAGGAGTCGGCCGGGATCGCGGCCACCCACGCGGGCCAGATCATGACCGTGCGCGACCTCGGGCTCGTGTCGCAGGTCTTCGACGAAGAGAAGCTGCGCGCGCTCCGGGGCGAGCTCGCGATCGGGCATGTGCGCTACTCCACGACGGGCTCCTCGGCCTGGGAGAACGCGCAGCCGGTGTGGCGCTCCGACCGCCGTCAGGTGGCGCTGGCGCACAACGGGAACCTGATCAACGCCGTGGAGCTCCACTCCGAGCTGCGCGAGCGCGGCGTGCAGTTCCGCGGCACCTCCGACTCGGAGATCATCGCCGCGCTCCTCTCGACCCACGAGGCGGAGCGGATCGAGGACGCGGTGGCCGACGTGATGCCGCGCCTCGAGGGCGCCTTCTCCACGGTCGTGATGACAAAGGACGCGGTCGTGGCGTTCCGCGACCCGGCCGGGCTGCGGCCGCTGTCGCTGGGAAAGATCGGCGACGACCACTGCGTCGCGTCCGAGAGCTGCGCCCTGGACATCATCGCCGCAGAGCTGGTGCGCGAGGTCGAGCCGGGCGAGATGATCTCGCTGGGGGAGGGCGGGCTCCAGTCGCGCCAGGTCGTGCACTCGAAGCGGCGCGCGTTCTGCGTGTTCGAGCACATCTACTTCGCGCGGCCGGACTCGATCCTCGAGGGCAACCGCACGCAGGTCTCGCGCCGCAAGATGGGCGAGATCCTCTGGCGCGAGGCGCCGGCCGACGCGGACGTGGTGATCGCGGTGCCGGATTCCGGCAACCCGGCCGCGTCGGGTTACTCGAAGGCATCCGGGATCCCGCGTGACGACGGGCTGATCAAGAACCGCTACGTGCAGCGCACGTTCATCCAGCCGGGCCAGGACCTGCGCAAGCACGGCCTGCGGATGAAGTTCAACCCGCTGCGCGAGGTCGTGTCCGGCAAGCGCATCGTCGTCGTCGACGACTCGATCGTGCGCGGCAACACGACGCGCCAGATCGTCCAGATGCTGCGCGACGCGGGCGCGAACGAGATCCATATGCGGATCTCCGCGCCGCCGATCCGCCACCCGTGCCACTACGGGGTGGACATGTCGACGACGCAGGAGATGGTGGCCCACGGCCGCACCGAGGAGGAGATCGCAACCGAGCTCGGCTGCGACTCGCTCCGCTACCTCTCGCTCGACGGCGTGTATGAGGCGATCCGCTCCACGCGCGCGACGCACTGCGACGCCTGCTTCTCCGGGGACTATCCGCTGGAGCGCACCGAGTCCGCGAACGGGAAGTACGCGCTCGAAGAGCTGCCGGTCGTAAAGAGCTCGGTACCTGTGTAACGGGTTGGTTCGGGTCCGGCCCTACCGCCGGGTCCGGCGTTAGTCTCGCCACTCGCCCATGGATCTCAGCGCAGCGCTCCACACGTACTTCGGCTTCGCCGATTTTCGGCCCGGCCAGCGCGAGGCGTGCGAGGCCGCGCTCGCGGACCGCGACGTCATGGTCGTGATGCCCACCGGCTCGGGCAAGTCGCTCTGCTACCAGCTGCCGGCGCTCCTGAGGGACGACCTCACCGTGGTCGTCTCGCCACTCGTGGCGCTGATGCAGGACCAGGTCGAGGCGCTCGCGGCGCGCGGTCTGGGCGACCGCGTCGCGCTCGTGAACGCGCAGCAGGACGCCGGCGCGAACGCCGAGGTGATCCGGCGCGCGGCCGAGGGCGAGTTGAAGCTGCTGTACGTGGCGCCCGAGCGCTTCGCGGCGGTGGGCTTCCTCGACCGGATGCGCGAGGTCGACGTGGGGCTGTTCGTGGTGGACGAGGCGCACTGCGTGTCGCAGTGGGGCCACGACTTCCGGCCGGACTACTTCCGTCTGGCGGACGCCGCGCGCATGCTCGGCGCCGCGTCGATCGTGGCGTCCACGGCCACCGCCACGCCGCGGGTGGCGGCCGACGTCGTGCGGCGTCTCGCGCTGCGCGAGCCGCTCCAGGTGGCCACGGGCTTCGACCGGCCCAACCTCAGCTTCGCCGTCGCGCGCCCGGGCGGGCACCAGAAGCGGGCGATGCTCGCTGAGACGCTCGGCGAGGACGGCGCCCTGCCGGCGATCGTCTATGCGGGCACGCGCGCGGGCGCGGAGGAGATCGCGAGCGACCTGACCGCGGCGCTCGGCGAGGAGGCCGCCGCCTACCACGCCGGCCTCGACCGCGAGCGCCGCGCCACGGTGCAGCGGCGCTTCCTGGCCGACGACGTCCGTGTGATCTGCGCCACGAACGCCTTCGGGATGGGCGTCGACAAGCCGAACGTGCGGACGGTCGTGCACGCGAGCGTGCCGTCCTCGCTCGAGGCGTACTACCAGGAGGCCGGCCGTGCGGGCCGCGACGGAGCGCCCGCGCGCGCGCTGCTCCTGGCCGAGAACCGCGACAAGGCGCTGCACGTGCACTTCATCAAGCGCGAGGAGCTCGACCCCGGGCTGCCCGGGTGGCTGGCGGACCGGTTGATCGCGGCCGCCGACGGCGAGGGGCGCTACTCGCTGGCGGGCTCCGAGCTGGCGGCCGGCCTGCGCGGCGACGGTGAGCGGCTCCGTGCGCTGATCGGCCACCTCACGCGCGCGGGCGTGATCTCTCCGTCGCCCTCTGCGCCGGACCGGGTGGCCGGTCGCGTGACCGGTCGCTTCGATGGCCGCGCGGCGGCGCTCTGCCGCACCTCGATCGAGGACGCCGCGGGGGCGCGCTGGCGGCAGTACCGCGAGATCTGGGCCTACGTCGAGGAGACCTCGTGCCGCCGCACCGCGATCCTGCGCCACTTCGGCGACGGCTCGCCGGCCGGTGGCGGCGCGGACTGCTGCGACGTCTGCGACCCGTCGCTCGCGCTGGTGGCTCCGGCGCCCGATCCGGTCGAGGTGGGCAACCTCGACGAGGCCATCATCCAGGTGGCGAGCGTCGCGCGGCCCGCCGTGGGCCGCACCACCTGCGCCGAGATCCTGCACGGCTCGCGCAGCAAGAAGATCCAGCGCAACTCGTACGACGGGCTGCCCGCATACGGCGCGTCGTCGCACATGCGCCGCGCCGACATCCTCGCGCGCGTCGACCAGCTGATCGACCAGGGCCGGCTCGAGACGACCGGCGGTGCCTATCCGGTCCTGCGCGTCGCGGCGTGAGTAGTGCGACGCAGTTCCGCGTCGCGGTGCTGATCTCCGGCGAGGGGTCGAACCTCCAGGCGCTGCTCGACTCCGTGCACGGCGGCGCCGTCGAGATCGTCGGGGTGGCGTCCAGCCGCGCCGAGGCACGTGGGCTTGAGCGAGCCGAGGCCGCGGGGGTCGAGACTGCGGTCTTCTCGCTCGCCGACGAGCCGGATCGCGCGAGGCGCGACGAGGCACTCGCGGCCTGGCTCGAGGAGCGCGACGTGGAGCTGGTCGTGCTCGCGGGCTTCATGGAGCTGCTCACCCCGGGCTTCATCCGCCGCTTCGCGGGCCGGATCGTGAACGTACATCCGGCGCTGCTGCCCGCGTTCCCGGGTCTCGGCGCGATCGAGCAGGCCGTGGAGCACGGCGTGAAGGTGGCGGGCGTGACGGTGCATTTCGTGGACGAGGGGGTGGACAGCGGGCCCATCGTCCTGCAGGAGGCGTTCGAGCTTCCTTACCATCGGGACATCGCGGCCACCCGTCAGCTCTTTCAGGACGTCGAGCACCGGCTGCTGCCGCGTGC
>DASYMP010000116.1:0-22042 GCA_036009005.1 Thermoleophilaceae bacterium
AGGTGGTGGGCTGCGGGCGCCAGAAGGGCTACACCGAGCAGTACCGCGGTGTCCAGGCGAACATCTCGCTGCTGCCGAAGATCAAGGTCGAGTCCGTGGTGCCGTCAGACCTGGTCGACGGAGCCGTCGAGGCGATCGTGCGGGCGGCCCGCACGGGTGACGGGAGCGTCGGCGACGGCCGCGTCTTCGTCTGGGACGTCGACCAGGCGGTGCGCATCCGGACCGGCGAGAGCGGCGAGGACACCGTCCGCCACGAGGCGCCCGTGGGCTGGGGGCACTAGCGCCCGAGCGTTCGTTCCAGGTCGCGCGCCCGCTGGCGGACCCCGCCGAGCCGCTCCCGCACGTCCGTCAGCGCGGCGCGCAGCTCCTGGTCGCCCACCTCGGTGGGCAGCGACGAATCCTGGAGCTCCGACAGCGTGCGATCCGCCTCGGCCACCGCGTCCACCGCGCTGTCGATGAAGCCCTTCGCGCCCGTCGACGGCGCGCCGGCCGAGGCTGACTCGAAGGCACGGCTCTCGAGCCCGTGCCGGGCCGCGAATTGCGCGTACGCGCTCTTGGCGCGCCCGTAGGCGCGCTGGACCGGCCCGAAGAGTTCCTCCTCGAGCCTGTCCGCGTTGCGCTCGTCGAGCGCCTCGTACGCGGCGCCGAGATCCGCAAGGGCATACCCGAGCTGGTCGACCGCCTGGGCGATCACATCAGCCAGCTCCTGTCGCGCCTCCGCGCTCGTATACGCCATCAGCCGAGCCTAGAGGGGAGCGCTGACCGCGGCGCCGCGGGTCCGCGCTGGGTCGGGGAGCGCCATCAGGCCGACCGCGGCCAGCGAGGCCAGCATCACCCATGCCGGCCAGAAGTAGTCGGGGGAGCCCGAGGCGGCCCACACGCCCACGATCAGGATGTTCACGATCGCCAGGGCGCCGGCGATGTGGCGGAGGCGGCGCCGTCGCACGAGCCGGCGGAGCTCCTCCTCGCGGTCGGCTGTGCCGGCGAGATCGGACCCCCGCAGTGGGCGCGTCGAGAACACGTACCAGGCGTCCAGGGCGGCCACGAAGCCGATGCCGAGCAGCGGCCATGCGATCCAGGGCAGCTCGGTGCCGGTGAGCGCCCAGATGACGACCAGTACGCCCGCCACCACGCCGAGCGACGCCGCCCGCAGGGTCAGGCGGTGGCGGCGGCCGGCCTGGAGCTCGTCGGCCTCCGCGTCGGTCAGGACGCGCGGCGCGGGGCGTCCCGGGTCCGGGGTCGACTCGGCCGCGGCGGTGGCGGTCAGCGGGATCGACGCGGTCACGCGCGTGCCCTCGCCCTGCGGGCTGTCCACGGATATCGACCCGCTCAGCGCGCCCACGCGGTCGGCCAGGCCCTGGATGCCCGAGCCGCCGTCGAGTGAGGCCCCTCCCACCCCGTCGTCGGTCACCACGATCGTCACGTGGGAGGCGTCGCTGGCCACGGCCACCGTCGCCGCGCTGGCCTCGGCGTGCTTGCCGATGTTCGCCAGGCACTCCGACACGACGAAGTAGGCGGCCGCCTCCACCGGGCCGGGCAGCCGCGAGTCGGGCGCGGAGACCACCTCCACCGGCACCGTCGAGCGCGAGGCCAGGTCCTCCAGCGCCGCCGGCAGTCCGCGGTTCGTGAGGATCGCCGGGTGGATCCCGCGCGCCAGGTCACGGAGCTCCTTCAGCGCGAGCTGCGCCTCGTCCCCGGCCGCGCGCACCAGCTCCGCGGCGGAGGGGTCGCCCGCCTCCGCGCGCTGCTCCGCCATCCGCAGGTTCAGCGCGAGCGCGACCAGGCGCTGCTGGGCGCCGTCGTGGAGGTCGCGCTCGATGCGGCGGCGTTCCGCGTCGCCCGCCGCGATGATGCGCGAGCGCGCGTCCGAGAGCTCGCTCACCTGGCGGGTCAGCGCCGGATCGGCGTTCGACCCGAGCAGCTGCGCGGCGAGCCACGTGTACAGGCGCCCGAGGTGGCCCAGGAGTGGGATTCCGAACAGCAGGATCAGCGCGCCGACCGGGACCGCGGCGAATGCCCAGCCAAGCGAGTCCAGGCCGAGCACCGAGATCCAGTCGCCGTCGGCGAACGGGTGCCAGTAGATCGGCGCGAACAGCAGCCGCAGGCCGAACCCGAAGACCACCACCGTGATCGAGAAGCTCAGGATGCCGAGCGGCAGCTGGAGCAGCAGGAAGGCGAGGTCCTTCCAGGTGGCGGGGTCCGCCAGGCGCGCGGCGAGCCGCTGCCACCAGCGCGCGGCGGCCGGATCGGACCGGTACGGGCTCGGGATCTCGACTTGGGTGAGGCGGCCGATGATGCGCCGCTCGAGCTGCGCGAGCCAGCGCCACGCGTACACGCTGGCGACCAGCACCGGCAGGCCGATCAGGGTGATCGCGGTTCCGAACCCGAACGAGATCGCCGTGACGAGGAAGCTGAACTCGGCCACGCCGAGCGGCAGCGCGAGCAGGAGGTAGGCGATCCGCCCCCACGTGCGCGCATCCAGGATCTGCCGAAACAGCGCTCTCATGCCGTGCAACGTACGTTCTCGGCGTTGCACGGTCCATACGGGCACCCGTACCATCCCGCGGTGGTGCGCCGGCTCGTGGCCATAGGCGTTGCGGTCGCCACGCTGGCGCTGCCGGCGGGGGCCGCTGCCGCGCCCGGGACGCTCGACTACCGGCAATCGTTCGCCAGCGCGCCCGGCTATACCGAGGGAGCGGTCTCGTTCGTGCGCGTGCGCGACTCCGCGGGGAGGCTCGCCGTGAGCCGCCGGGTCAGGCACAGGCCGAGCTTCCGGCTACGCCGTCGTCTCCCCGCCGGCCGCTACAGGGTCGTGAGCTACCAGCGCCCCTGCGACGGCAGCTGCTCGTCGCTCGACGAGCCCACCGACCGCTGCGCCCGCCGCATCCGCGTGCTGTCCGGCGGGCTCACCGAGGTGAGCGTCACGGTGCGGCCGGGCCGCGGCTGCAGGATCTCCCGTCACGCGCTGCCCGCCCGCTTCCCGCCCGCCGAGCGTCTGCGGGCGGCGAGGAGCTACCTCGAGGCTCGCGCGGGTACGAACTCCTGGGCGCTGGTCGACAACTGGGGGCGTCTCAGCGGATTCGAGCCCCAGCGCGTCTACTTGAGCGCGAGCCTCGTGAAGGCCATGCTGCTCACCGCGTACCTGCGCGAGCTCGGCAACCACGCGCCGAGCGCGGCCGATCGCTCGCTGCTGGGGCCGATGATCACCGTCTCCTCGAACGGCGCCGCGGACGGCATCTACAACCGTGTGGGCGACGCCCGCCTCTACGCGCTCGCCAAGCTCGCCGGGATGAAGCACTTCTCGGTGGCGGGCTACTGGGCGAACGCCCGCTTCTCCGCCGAGGACCAGGCCCGCTTCTTCAACAGGATCGACAGGCTGACCCCGCGCGCGTCGCGCGGCTACGCGCGCGGCCTGCTCTCCTCGATCGTCGACTACCAGCGCTGGGGCTTCTCGCGCTACTCGCTAGCGCGCGGCTTCAGGACGTACTTCAAGGGCGGCTGGCGCGGCACCGGCGCCGGGCAGCTCCTGCACGAGGCGGCCCTGTTCGAGCGCGGGCCGCTGCGGATCTCGATGGCGGTGCTCACGGATGGCAACCCATCCCAGGCGTACGGCCAGGAGACGCTCCGCGGCGTGGCTCGGCGCGTCTTCGGCACGCCGCCCGCACATTCTGCGCGAAGCGTCATGGGCCCCGAGGAGGCCGGGAACCGCGCCACCCGGCGGGCCGGCCTCGTGGACGCGCGCCGTTTCGCGCCGAGCATCCGGGTGAACCTGTCGTATCGCACGAAGCACAACGAGACCGGGGCGCCGCTCCCGGGCTACTGCGAGAACTGGGCGCTCCTGCACGAGAAGGCCGCGTTCAGCCTCGGCCAGGTGCAGCGCTATCTGCGCCGCAGGGGACTCGGGCTGCTGATCCTCGACGCCTATCGGCCCGTGCGCGCCACGCAGGCGCTCGTCAAATGGGCCGAGCGCACCGGCCGCGGCGGCGTCGTGGGCACCTACATCGCGCGCCGGAGCCGCCACAACACCGGCAGCGCGCTGGACATCACGCTCGTCCGCGACAGCGACGGCAAGCGCCTCCGCCTGGGCGGGTTCGCGTTCGGTCCGAGCTCGCACACCTACAACGCGAGCGGCCGCATCCTCCGCAACCGCCTCACGCTGATGAACGCGATGCAGCGATTCGGCTTCAGCGCCTACCTCAACGAGTGGTGGCACTTCGAGCACTCCTACCGCCCGAACCGGTACCTGGACGTGACGCTCGGGTGCGGTCGCCATAATTGAGCGCATGCCGGAGCGCACCGACCTGCTGCGCGTAGCGCTCGCGCAGATCAACCCCACGGTTGGCGACATCCGCGGCAACGCGGCGAAGATCGCCGATTACACCGACCGGGCGAAGCAGGCCGGCGCTGCGCTCGTGGTCTTCCCGGAGCTCACGCTGAGCGGCTATCCGCCCGAGGACCTGCTGCTGAAGACCAGCTTCCTCGACGCCGCCGACGCGGCGCTGCGCGAACTCGCCCGTGAGACCCATGGCATCGTCGCCGTGGTCGGCTTCCCGGAAAAGGCCGAGGACGTCTACAACGCCGCGGCCGTGCTCGCGGACGGCGAGGTCGTGGCGGTCTACCGCAAGATGTACCTGCCGAACTACGGCGTCTTCGACGAGCAGCGCTACTTCCAGGCCGGACCCGAGGCGGCCATCGTCGAGGTGAACGGCATCCCGATCGGACTCAGCGTGTGCGAGGACATCTGGGAGCCCGGGCCGCCCGCCATGAGCGAGGCGCTCGCGGGCGCCCAGGTGATCGTGAACCTGTCCGCCTCCCCGTACCGGGCGGGCTACGGCGCGCGCCGCGAGCGGATGCTCGTGCAGCGCGCGGTGGACTACCTCGCCGCCGTGGTGTTCGTGAACACGGTCGGCGGGCAGGACGAGCTCGTCTTCGACGGCCACAGCCTCGCGATCGACCAGGACGGGACGGTGCTCGCCCGCGCGCCCCAGTTCGAGGAGGCGCTCACGCTCTGCACGATCGACCCGCGCGCGGTCAGCGCGTCCCGCCTGCGCGACACGCGCCACCGCGTGAACGTGCGCCGGCAGCGCCGCGCCGCGACGGTCGCCGAGCCACCGGTGTTCACGCTCGCGACGCTCGACTGCGAGCCATCATCCGAGGCGGAGGTGGTGTCAGGCGAGCTGGCGGGTGCGCTCGGGCCCGACGCCGAGATCTACGCCGCGCTTCGCACGGGGCTGCGCGACTACGTCGAGAAGAACGGCTTCGAGCGCGTGGTGATCGCCCTGTCCGGCGGGATCGACTCCGCGCTGGCCGCGCTCCTGGCGGCCGACGCGCTCGGCCCCGACCGCGTGAGCTGCGTGTCCATGCCCTCCCCCTACTCGAGCGAGGGCACCCGCTCCGACGCCCGCGCCATCGCCGAGAACCTCGGCGTGGACTTCCGCGAGATCGGCATCGAGCACGCCATGACGGCCTACGAGGAGCTGCTGCGCGAGGCTTTCGACGGGCGCGATCCGGACGTGACCGAGGAGAACATCCAGGCCCGCATCCGCGGCAACGTCGTGATGGCGCTCTCGAACAAGTTCGGCTGGCTCGTGCTCGCCACCGGCAACAAGTCGGAGATGTCGGTGGGCTACGCGACACTCTACGGCGACATGGCCGGCGGCTTCGCCGTGCTGAAGGACGTCTACAAGGGCCAGGTCTACCGGCTGGTGCGCTGGCGGAACGAGCAGGAGAGCACCGAGCTCGTGCCGGCCTCGGTGCTGGAGCGCCCGCCCTCGGCCGAGTTGCGGCACGAGCAGCGCGACGACGAGTCGCTGCCGCCCTACGACGTGCTCGACCGCATCCTCGAGGGCTACATCGAGGAGGACCTCGACGCGATCGAGCTCGTGCACCGCGGCCTTCCCGCCGACGACGTGGAGCGCGTGATCCGGATGGTGGACCGCTCCGAGTACAAGCGCCGCCAGGCCCCGCCCGGCATCAAGATCTCGACCAAGGCGTTCGGGCGCGACCGGCGCCTGCCGATCACGAACCGCTACGTGTCGACGGTCGAGCCCGCGGAGCGCAGGCTCAGGGCGCTTTAACCGGCCGCACGGCGATCGTCACGCGCGAGGCGGCGCAGAGGCGGTCCTCGTCGTCCGTGAAGCTCACGTCCCAGACCCACGAGCTCCGTCCGCGGTGGATCGGCGTGCCCTCGGCGTGCACGTGCCCCTCGGTGGCCGGCCGGAAGAAGCTCGTGCTGTTGGACTGCCCGACCGCGAAGTTGCCCTCGCCCATGACGGCCATGTGGGTGGTCGCGGAGACCATCGACTCCGCCAGCGCCGCGTAGGCGCCGCCGTGGACGAGCCCGAGCGGCTGCTGCACGCGCTGTTCGACGGCGAACCGGGCGCGGCAGCGCTCGGGGCCTGACTCGAGCAGCTCGAAGCCGAGCACGTCGTCCAGGGTCCCGGCCACCGGATAGCCCTCGATCGGCGAGTCCATACCGGCGGGCACACTACAGTTCGCCCGGAAATGGCCACATTCGACCAGCTCTCGCCTGAACAGCGGGCGATCGTCGAGCTCGTGCTCCGCCAGGGCAAGACCTACAGCGAGCTCTCGGACATGCTGAGCCTGCCCGAGCCGCGCGTGCGCGAGCTCGCCAGGGACGCGCTCGTGGAGCTCGCTCCTGTGAGCGTGCGCGGTGTCGAGGAGGACTGGCGCGGCCAGCTCGCCGACTACGTGCTCGGCCAGCAGTCGGGCCCCGAGGCCACCGCCACGAAGGGCCACCTGAGGCGCTCCGAGGCCGCCCGCAGCTGGGCGCGCTCGCTGCTCGACTCGCTCGAGCAGTTCTACGAGAACGGGGCAGTGCCCGCGATCCCCGAGGGCGAGCGCGGGCGTGGCACGAGGCGCACGGCTGCGGCGTCCGCACCGGGAGGAGCCGCCGAGGCCGCGCCGCGGCGGAGCGCGGGCGGAGGATTTGCCGCAGCCGGCGACCCCGTGATGCGCCGCCGCCTCGCCGCCGCCGCCGGCGCGGCATTGCTCGTGCTGCTCGCGGTGCTCGTGTGGCCCGTGGGGCTCCTCACGGGCGGCGAGGACAAGTCCGCCGGCAGCGCCGACTCCGGCAGCACGAAGCCGGCTGCCGCCGCGAACCAGCCGGCCGCGAACGGCAAGCCCGCCGGAATCGCGATCGTGGTGGACCGCGACGGCAAGAAGCAGCTGCTCGTCCAGGCGGCGCGGCTCGCGCCGAGCGGCCAGAACGAGGGCTACTACGTGTGGCTCTACAACAGCCCGGACGACGCCAAGTCGCTCGGCGGACAGATCACCGACAAGTCCGGCAACTACCAGGCGATCGGCGGCCTCCCGGCCAACTTCCAGAGCTACAAGTTCATCGACGTGACGCGCCAACGCATCGGCAAGGACCCGAACGTCAAGCACTCCGGCCAGTCCGTGCTGCGCGGTGCGATGCCGACGCTCAAGAAGTCGACCGCCAAGAAGGGCCAGCCCGCGGCCGTCGGTCAGACCGTGCTCACGCCACCCCAGGCGTGACGGCCGGCCTCCCGTCGTAGATCTTGCGGTGCGGATCCTCCGTGTTGCTGCGCCGCACCGCCTCCACGTCCGCCTTGTAGTCGCCCTTGCCGGTGGGATCGCTCATCAGGAGCGAGCCGAGCTCGAACAGGCACAGCGCCACGTGCGGAACCCACTGGTCGCGGCCCTTCCGGTACTGGCCCGTCACGAACGGCGTGGCCGCCAGCGCGAGCGCGCCGACCGCGTCGATCGCCAGGTGAGCCTGGTACGGGATCAGCTTCACGACGCCCAGCGGGTAGTCGGTCAGCGTGCTGTACCCGGCGTGAATCGCGCCCGCGGCCCTGATCTGGCGGGCGGCCGGCGTGCCCTCGATGTTCGCCAGCCGCGGGAACACGGTCATCAGCGTCGCGCCGACGCTGTAGTCGGTCGCTCCGTGGAGCGTCGAGTCGATCGGACGGGGGAACCCCCTCGAGCTGTTCTCGGTCATGGCTTCAGCACCACCTTCACGCACTCGTCCTCCTTGTGCTTGAACGTCTCGTAGCCGTTGGGAGCGTCGTCCAGCCCGAGCCTGTGCGTGACGACGAAGCTCGGGTCGATGTCGCCGTTTCGCACGTGGTCGAGGAGCGGCTTCATGTACCGCTGCACGTGGCACTGGCCGGTCTTGATCGACAGCCCCTTGTTCATCAGGGCCCCGGTCGGGAACTTGTCCATCAGCCCGCCGTAGACGCCGATGATCGAGACGATCCCTCCAGGTCGGCAGGCCATGATCGCGTCGCGGAGCGCCGGCCCGCGGTCGGTCTCCTGGCGCGCGGCCTGCTTCACGCGGTCGGCCGCGTTCAGCAGGCCGTGTCCGTGCGTGGCCTCCATCCCCACCGCGTCGATCACCGCGTCGGGGCCACGGCCGCCTGTCAGCTCCTTGAGCTGCTCGACGACGTCGGGGTTGTCGTCCATGTTGATCGTGTGCGTGGCCCGCGCCTTGTTGCGAGCCATCTCGAGCCGGTAGTCCACGTGGTCGATCGCGATCACCTGCTCCGCGCCGAGCATCACCGCGCTCGCGATCGCGAACTGGCCGACCGGCCCCGCGCCGAACACGGCGATCGACTCGCCGCCCTCGATCTCGCAGAACTCGGCGCCCATGTAGCCGGTCGGGAAGATGTCCGACAGGAACAGCACCTGCTCGTCGGTCAGGTCGTCCTCGATCTTGATCGGGCCCACGTCGGCGTAGGGCACCCGCGCGTACTGGGCCTGGCCGCCCGCGTAGCCGCCCGTGAGGTGCGAGTAGCCGAAGATCCCGCAGGTGGAGTGGCCGAACATCTTCTCGGCCATCCCGGCGTTCGGGTTGGAGTTCTCGCAGGCCGAGTACAGCTCGTGCTTGCACGACCAGCAGTTCCCGCACGCGATCGGGAAGGGCACGACCACGCGGTCGCCGACCGTCAGGTTCGACACCCCCCGCCCGGTCTCCACGACCTCGCCCATGAACTCGTGGCCGAGGATGTCGCCCTTCTTCATGGTCGGGATGTAGCCGTCGTAGAGGTGAAGGTCCGAGCCGCAGATCGCGGTGGAGGTGATCTTCACGATCGCGTCGCGGTCGTTCAGGATCTTGGGGTCGGGCACGTTCTCCACCTGAACGGTGTTGCGTCCCGACCAGACGTTCGCGCGCATCAGACGCCCGCCTTCTGGAGCTCGGACTCGTCGAGCGGCTGCGCGGGGCGCTGCTTCAGCTTGCGCTCGGCCAGCTCGCCCTCGGGCGCGCCCTCCGAGCGTGCGATCTCGCCGGTCTCGACGTGCTGCTTGAAGCGCCGGAGGTCGTCCTTCACCTTCGCGAGCGGCTCGGAGCCGACCAGCTTCAGAACCGCCTCGCCGATCCTGCCGCCGGGCGTGTCGCGCTCGAGGTCCACGTGGATCTCGGTCCCACGGTCGCCCGGGGCGTCCCTGAAGCTGACGGCCGCGTCGGCGCCCTGGATGTACTCCGGCCGGTATTCAGAGCTCTCCCACAGGCGCTCCAGCTCTTCTCGGGAGCGGTGCACGGTGATCGCTGCCTTCGAGCCCATCTGCGGTCTCCTCGTCGTCTGGTCCGTTCCCGGTCGAGTGCCCGGGAGCGGCACGTGGAAACAACGACTAGGGCAGCAGCTTCCCGGGGTTCATGATCCCGGCCGGATCGAGGCGCTCCTTCGCCGCTCGGAGCAGCTCGATGCCGAGCTCGCCGACCTCGGCGCTGATCCACCGGCGGTGGTCGCGGCCGATCGCGTGGTGGTGCGTGATCGTGCCGCCGCCGGCCACGATGGCGTCCGACGCCGCCGTCTTCGCGGCGCGCCACTGCGCGAGCGCGTCCTCCTCCTGCCTGGCGAGGAACGTGAAGTAGAGCGATGCGCCCGAGGGATACAGGTGCGACACGTGGCACATCACGAGCGGCGGCGTGCCGCGGCCGGACAGCGCACCGGCGAGGGCCTCCCGGACCGCGTGGTGGAGCGCGCCGAGCTTCGTCCAGCTCGTGGCCGTCTCGAGCGTCTCCACGAGCACGCCGCGGTCGAGCAGTTCGTCGCGCAGGTACGGGCCCGCGTAGCGGCCGCGCAGCCACGCCTCGCCGGGCCGGTGGCCGAGCGCCACCCCGCCCCCTGCTCGCAGCAGGCCCGCGGCGCGCCTGCGCCGGTCCTCCAACTCCTCTTCCGCGCCCTCGAAGCCGAGGATCGCGATGCAGCCGGCGCCATGGCCGCGCGCCTTCAGGTAGCGCAGTCCCAGCTTCTCCGCGCGCGAGCCGGACGAGCCGAGGGCCATCGTGAGCCGCGTCTCGTCCTCGTCGGAGAGCCGGTTCACCTCGGCGGCGGCGCCCGCCTGCTCGAGCACGCGGAAGGCGTCGCAGCCGTCGGCGAAGCTCTCGAACGACCAGCCCTCGTAGCGGCGGGCCGCCGGCGCGGGCCGCACGCGCACCGTCGCGTCGCAGATCACCCCGAGCACGCCCTCGGACCCCATCACGAGCTCGCGCAGGCTCGGTCCAGCCGCCGAGGCCGGCACCGCCCTGGTGGCGAGCTCGCCCGTCGGCGTGACGCAGCGCACCGCCTCCACCAGCTCGTCGATGCGCCCGTAGCCGGTGGACGCCTGGCCCGCCGAGCGGGTGGCCACCCAGCCGCCGACCGTCGAGTACTCGAACGACTGCGGGAAGTGCCCGAGCGTCACGCCCGCCTCCCCCAGCCGCCGCTCGGCCTCCGGGCCGAACAGGCCAGCGTCGAGCCGCGCTGTGAGCGAGGTCCGGTCCACCTCGACGGTGGCCGACAGCCTGGCGAGGTCCAGCGTGATCGTCGCGGCGAAGCCATCGCGCACGGGCTCCACGCCGCCCACCACGCTCGTGCCGCCCCCGAACGGCACCACGGCCACGCGCTGCTCGGCGCACGCGGCCAGCACGGCAGCCACCTGCTCGGCCGAGTCCGGGAGCACCACGGCGTCCGGCGCGCTCGACGCGTCGCCGGAGCGGATTCGCACGAGATCCGGATACGAGCGGCCCACCGCGTGCGCGATGCGCGTCTCGCGGTCGTCGCGCACGTGCTCCGCCCCGACCGCCGCGACCAGTCGCGCCTTCGCGGCCTCCGGCAGCCCGGGCTCGGGAAGCGTGACCTTCTCGAGCTCCACCGGCGGCCGCCGCAGCTCCGGATCGGCGCCCAGCTCGTCGCGCAGCAGCGCCTCCGCGGCCGGCGGAAGCGCGATTGCGTGCCCGTCCTCGCCCCAGCCCCACCAGCGCATCAGGCGCCGTCCCCGAACAGCTCGGCCAGCCCGCTCAGCGCGGCCTCCGCCTGCCTGCGACCGGCGGCGCGCAGCTGAAGCGGGCTGAAGCGGGCCCAGCCGCGCGGGCGCTGCTCCAGCCTCAGCCGCACGAGCGTGCCGCCCGCCGGGTCGGCCTCGAGTGCGATCTCCGTGGTCGACTCGGTCAGGAGCCGCTCGAATGGCGACTCCTCGACCTCGTGGCGCCACAGGATGCGCCGGGGCGCCTCGGCCTCCACCAGGCTGTAGTCCGCACGCACGGCCTTGCCGGTGGGCGACACGAGCACCGTGGTCCAGGCCTCGGAGCTTGCCTCCTCCACGCGCGACACGCCCGGCCACCAGGCCGCGAGGCGTGTCGGGTCGCTGACCACGCGCCAGACCTCCTCGGGCGCCGCGGACACCACCCGTTCGCGGCGCACCACCATCAGCCGTCGTCTACGACCACGAGCGAGCGCACGTCGTGGCCCTGGAGCTGGTCGCGGCCGTTCAGGAAGGCGAGTTCGACCACGAACGCGCACCCTGCCACCACGCCGCCGGCCTGCTCGACCAGGCCACACAGCGCTCCGGCGGTGCCGCCCGTGGCGAGCAGGTCGTCGTGCACCATCACGCGCGCTCCGTCGTGGATCGCGTCGGAGTGCATCTCGAGCGCGTCCACCCCGTACTCGAGCGCGTACTCGACCGACGCGACCTCGCGCGGCAGCTTGCCCGGCTTGCGCGCGAGGATGAAGCCGGCGTCCGCCGCCACGGCCACCGCGGCGCCCAGCACGAAGCCGCGCGCCTCGGCGGAGACCACGAAGTCCACATCCCATTCGCGCGCGAGCGCGGCGAGCTCGTCGACCGCGTGGCTGAGCGCCTTCGCGTCCAGGAACAGCGGCGTCACGTCCTTGAAGACGATCCCGGGCTTCGGGAAGTCCGGGATGTCCTGGATGTAGTCCCCGAGGCGCACGGAGCCGCGTCAGCGCGCGAGCTTGCGGAGGTCCCGAATCAGCAGCAGGTGCTTGAGGTGCGACGCCACCGCGGCGAGGTTCTCGAGCGCCTCGACCGCCTCCTTGCGCCGCTCCGGGTTCCGCGATCGCAGCGCCGGGGCGAGGATCTGCTCTAGCAGCGCCGCCTCGCGGTCGGCGGAGGTGCGGAAGACGCGCAGGTTGCGCCCGCCCACGCCGAAGCGCTTCAGCTCGCCGACCGCGCGGATGATCTCGCGCTCGGTGTCGTCGTAGAAGGTCTCGCCGTCCTGGCGCTCGCCCTTGATCACGCCGAAGTCCTCGAGCTCCTTGACGAGCGCCTGGTCGGCGCCGGTCTCGTCGAGCACCTCGGAGAGCCTGTAGAGCGAGCCCGGCCCGCGCAGCGCGAAGCTCGTGCGGCGGAGCGCGCCGCGCGGCTCGGCGGGCGCGTCCGGCGTGGCCACCTCGTTGTCGGTGCGGCCCGAGGCCAGCTCCTGGCGGATCACCCGCAGCGGCAGGAACTCGTCGCGCTGGAGGCGCAGGATCGTGCGCAGGCGGTCCACGTCGGCGGAGGCGTAGAGGCGGTAGCCGCCGGGCGTGCGCCGCGGGGCGAGCAGCTTCTGGTCCTCCAGATAGCGGATCTTCGAGATCGAGATATCCGGGAACTCGCGTTCGATCTGCTTGCAGACGGCACCGATCGTGAGCGCCTTCTCCTTGCGGGGCGGTGGCTCGCTTCTGACCTCTGTGCTCACCGCTCCTCCAGGTACGTCAGCTTGTACTTGCCCACCTGGAGCTCGTCGCTGTCCTGTAGACGGTGCGACTCGATTCGGCGGCCGTTCACGTATGTGCCGTTCAGCGAGCCGAGATCGTCGACGTAGAGGCCATCACGGCGCCGCACCAGCAGGGCGTGGTTGCGCGAGACGGTCACGTCGTCGAGGAACACCTCGGCCTCCGGGCTGCGCCCGATCGTGTTGCGCTCGCTCACCAGGTTGAACGCTTCGCCGGAGCGCCCGCCACCCGAGCGAATCACGAGCGTCGCGCCCTCGTGGGTCATCGCGTCGAGGTCGACCGGGCGAAGCTCGCCGGTCTCGTCCACCTGGTAGACCTCGGTGGTGTCGCCGCTCTTCGTCTCGGTCTTGTCGCCGAGGAACGCGCCGCACTTCTGGCAGTAGTTCGCGCCCTCGGCGTTGGCGAAGCCGCACTCCGGGCAGTGCATCGCTACTCGATATCCGCGTCCGCCGGGATGCCCTTGCCGGCCAGGATGTCGGTCAGCTGCTGCACGTCGGCGCCGCTGATGACCGACTCGCCCTCCTCGTGCTTCTTGCGAAGCCGGTTGACGAGCTCCGCGCGCAGGATGTCGATCTTGCCGTGGAGGATCCGGCGCTTGTAGGAGACCTCCTGCTCCTCCTCGGTGAGCTGCTGGATCAGGTCCTTGAGCTCATTGTCGGAGAGCGCGCCGAGATCGGGAAACGTGTCCAATGCGTTCCTTTCAGAAAAGAGTGCAGCCGAGAGGCGACTATAGCGGTCCTCAACCTCAGGTTGAGCCTTTGCGCAGGCCGCGTATCCCATCTTGCAGGTAGCGCGCCGTGGCCGCAAGCGTCATCGCAATTCCCACGTAGAGCACGACGTCCAGAACCCAGCCCTCGATCACGAGCGCGAGGGCCAGCGCGCTCATCACGGGCCAGACCGCCCAGCGGCCCAGCATGGACACGTTGAGGTCGATCTCGCGGCGCAGCGCGAGCTCGGTGAGGACCAGCATCACGCCCTCCCGCGCCACCAGCACCGCGAGCGCCCAGCGCGGCAGCGTCTCGTAGTGCCAGGCCACCGCGGCGCCGCTCACCACGAGCAGCCGGTCGGTGAACGGGTCGAGCAGCGCACCCAGGCGGCTGTACTGGCCGGTGATGCGCGCGGCCATGCCGTCGAAGTAGTCGCTCCAGGAGATGAACGCGAACAGCACGAACGCGAGCCCGGACCGCCCGTCGCCCGAGCTCAGGCCGACGACGAGGAAGAGCGGCACGAGGAGGAGCCGCGCGAAGCCGATCGCGTTGGGGATCGTCCAGGGGTTGAGCGGCTCGCCGCGCCGCGTCTCGGGCGGAGGTCCGGAGGACCGGTCGAGACCGACCAGCCGGCGAAACGTCAGGGGAGGGTCCGCCACAGCTCCGCCGCGGCCTCGGCGGCCCCCTCGAGCGGCAGGGAGCCCTTCTCCTGCCCGCGCCTCACCTGGAACTCGATCTCGCGGGCCTCCACGCTCTTCCTGCCGATCGTCACGCGCAGCGGGCAGCCGAGCAGCTCGGCGTCGGCGAACTTCTGGCCGGGGCTCGAGTCGTCGCGGTCGTCGTAGAGCACGTCGAGCCCGAGCTCGCGCAGGTCCTCGTAGAGGCGGTCCGAGAGCGAACGCGCCTCCTCGCCCGGCTTGCCGAGCGTGACGAGCTCCACGTCGAACGGCGCCACCGAGCGCGGCCACGAGATGCCCTGGTCGTCGGCGAACTGCTCGATCGCGGCCGCCACGATGCGCGCGGGGCCGATCCCATAGGAGCCCATCCAGATCAGCTGCTCCTGGCCGTCCTCGTCGAGATAGCGCGCCCCGAGCGGCTCCGAGTAGCGCGTGCCGAGCTTGAAGATGTTGCCCACCTCGATCGCCGGCTCGATGCGGATCGGGCGCCCGGACGGGTCGCGGTCGCCCGGCTCCACGCGTCGCACGTCGCCCCACTCGGCCTCGAAGTCGCGCCCGGGCTCCACCCCGGTCAGGTGGAGGTTCGGCCTGTTCGCGCCGGTTACGAGCCCGGCGAGCCCCCGGAGCGCCACGTCGGCGAGCACCGGCACCGGGGTCCCCACGGGACCGATGTAGCCCGGCTCGGAGCCGAAGGCATCGCGCACTTCCTCGGCCTCGGCGGCCCGGAACGGCGCGCCGAGCGCGTTCTGGAGCTTGATCTCGTTGAGGCGGTGATCGCCCCGGATGACCACGAGCAGCGGGCCGCGCCCCTCCACGAACACGGGGAAGGCCTTGACGAGCGCGCCCGCCGGCACGCCGAGCAGCTCGCAGACGGCGTCAATGGTGGTGGCGCCGGGCGTCTCCACCTCCTTCGGCTCGGGGGCGCCCGCCGGGAGCCCGTCCACGGGCTGGGCCTCGGCGCTCGCGATCTCCACGTTCGCCGCGTAGCCGGAGTCGGACAGCGCGACGTCGTTCTCGCCCGCGGCGCACGGCGCCATGTACTCGTGGGCGCCGATGCCGCCCATCATCCCCACGTCGCTCTCCACGCGGTACCACTCGAGCCCGGTCCGGTCGAAGATCCGGTCGTACGCCTCGATGTGAAGCTGGTAGGAGGCGTCGAGCCCGTCCGGATCGCGGTCGAACGAGTAGGAGTCCTTCATGATGAACTCGCGCGTGCGCAGGATGCCGGCGCGCGGCCGCGGCTCGTCCCGCTCCTTCGTCTGTATGTGGTACAGCAGCTTCGGCAGGTCGCGGTAGGAGCGCAGCTCACGGGCGATGTGCCAGGTGAGGATCTCCTCGTGGGTCATCGCGAGCACCATGTCGGCGCCGCGGCGGTCCTTGAGCTTGAAGATCTCGTCGATCTCGTAGCGGCCCGTCGTGCGCCACGGCTCGGCCGGCTGGAGCACCGGCATCAGCATCTCCCCCGCCCCGATCGCGTCCATCTCCTCGCGGATGATCTGCTCGACCCGCCTGTGCGCGCGCCAGCCCGCGGGGAGGTAGGTCCACAGCCCGGCGCCCACCTGGCGGGCGAGCCCGGCGCGCAGGATCAGCTGGTGCGAGATGGCCTCCGCGTCCGCGGGCGCCTCCTTAACCGTCGGCAGGAAGTACCTCGAAAGCCGGGTCACGGCGCGCGAGTCTATTCGTGGCCCTTCAGTTCTGACTCCGCGAAGCCGATTCTGACCGGGAATACGCAGTTTCCAGCAGGGAGAGCACATGCACGTCCCAGCGAGGCTTAGAGCTGTGTTGCGGGCCCTCACGGCCCTCACTGGCCTCGCGCTGCTCGCATACCTCCTGCACGTGGTGTTCGGGCTCGGCTCGCCGGGTCTGGATGGTTTCTTTCAGAACTGGGTCTACTGCGGCCTGACCTTCGCCGCCGGGACGGCCTGCGTGATCCGCGCGGCGGCTGTGCGCGAGGAGCGCGCGGCCTGGCTCGTGATGGGCATCGGGCTGTTCGCGTGGACCGCCGGTGAGGTGGTGTTCAGCTCGTTCGTGGTGGGCGACCCGAACCGTTCCTACCCGGCGGTCTCAGACGTTCTCCAGCTCGGCTTCTACCCGGCCAGCTACGCCGCTCTGCTCCTGCTCGCGCGCTCGCGCACCGACACGTTCCGCAGCAGCCTCTGGCTCGACGGCGCGATCGCGGCGCTGACGGTGGCGGCGCTCATCGCCACGCTCGCGTTCGACCCGATCCTCGAGGCCACGAGCGGCGGCACCACCCAGATCGCCGTGAACCTCGCCTACCCCGCGGGCGACCTGCTCCTCGTGGGGCTCGTCGTGACGGTGTTCGGGCTGAACGGCTGGCGGCTCGACCCGGTCTGGCTCCTGCTGGGCGGCGGGCTGGCGCTCACCGCGGTGGCCGACGGGCTCTACCTCGTGCAGAACGCCGAGGGCACCTACGTGCCCGGCTCGGCCGTCGAGCTCGCCTGGCCCGCCTCGGCCCTGCTCGTGGCGGTGGCGGCGTGGCAGCCCGTGCGCAAGCGGATCGCAATCCACGACTGGCTCGTGATCGGGGTGCCCGTGGGCGGCGGGCTCGTGGCCGTGCAGCTGCTCGTCTACGACCACTTCGAGAGCGTCAACGTGGCGGCCGTGAGCCTTGCGGCGTGGGCGCTGCTGCTCGCGCTGGCGCGCATGGCGCTCGCGTTCCTCGAGAATCAGCGCACGCTCACCCAGAGCAACGCCGAGGCGCGCACGGACTCGCTCACCGGGCTCCGCAACCGCCGCAGCCTGCTGGCCGACCTCGAGGTCCAGCTCGTGCTCGCGAGCGTGGCCTCGCCGCGCACGCTCCTCCTGTTCGACCTCGACGGCTTCAAGGAGTACAACGACATCTTCGGCCACCCCGCCGGGGACGGGCTGCTGGTGCGCCTCGCGGCGCGGCTCGCCGAGGCCGTGGGCGGCAGCGGGCTCGCATACCGGCTCGGCGGCGACGAGTTCTGCGTGCTGGCCACCCCTGGCCGCGACGGCGTGGACCCCATCCTCGCCGCCTGCTCCGAGGCGCTGCACGAGCGCGGCGAGGGCTTCGAGGTCACCAGCTCGTTCGGCGTCGTCACGCTGCCCGAGGAGGCCACGACGCCGACTCAGGCCCTCCAGCTGGCCGACCGCCGCATGTACGCGCGCAAGGGAGGTCGCCGCATGTCCGCCGGCCGCCAGTCCCGCGACGTCCTGCTCCGCACCCTGTCCGAGCGCCGCCCGGACCTTCAGATCCGGCTGCGCGACATCGGCGAGCTGGCGCTGACGGTCGGGCGCGAGCTGCACATGGGCCCCGAGGGGCTCGACGAGGTGGCGCGTGCCGCGGAGCTCCACGACGTGGGGAAGATCGCCGTGCCGGACGCGATCATCGACAAGCCGGGTCCGCTCGACCCGGTCGAGTGGAGCTTCGTGCGCCGCCATCCGCTGATCGGGGAGCGCATCCTGCTGGCCGCTCCGGCGCTGCGGCCGGTGGCCCGGCTCGTGCGCTCCTCGCACGAGCGCTGGGACGGCGCCGGCTACCCCGACGGCCTGTCAGCGGACGAGATCCCGCTCGGGGCGCGGGTCGTGGCCGTGTGCGACGCCTTCGAGGCGATGACGAGCGAGCGCCCCTACCGGGCCGCGATGACCGAGGGCGAGGCGCTCGACGAGCTGCGTCGCTGCGCCGGATCGCAGTTCGACCCGATGGTGGTGGACGCGTTCTGCAGGGTGATCGCTCGCGAGCGCCCCGAGCGCGACGAGCTGCCTACGCCCGGGTGAAGCGGCGCCCCGCCGTCGGCGAGGCGTCCTCGTCCAGCGTGATCCGCTTGGCCTTCGGCGCGCCGGCCATCGGCAGCGCCTGACCGTTCTCGCCGAGCGCGTCCTCGGTCGCGGCCGCGGCCTCGAGGGCGGCGATCCGCTCGGGGGTGAGCTCGCCCGCGTTCTCCTCCTCGATCCGCTCGAGCCACTCGGCGCCCTCGGCCGCCTCGCGCTCGTCGACGACGACGCTCCCGCGGTCGATCGACTTGTCGATCTCGGTGAAGAGAGCGTCCACGAGGTCGTCCTGTGGGACCTTCCTGATCGGCTTGCCGTGCGCGAAGATCAGCCCCTCGTTCTTGGCTCCGGTGATGCCGAAGTCGGCGTGTGAGGCCTCGCCGATGCCGTTGACCGCGCAGCCGAGCACGGCCACCTCGATCGGGTCGTCGTACTGGCGCAGGCGCTCCTCGATCTCGGCGACGACGGTGTCCATGTCGAACTGAAGGCGGCCGCAGGTGGGGCACGCGATCAGCACCGGGCCGCGCTCGCGCAGCTTCAGCGCCTTCAGGATCTCCCAGGCGACCTTGACCTCCTCCTCCGCGTGGAAGGTGGAGAGCGAGATGCGGATGGTGTCGCCGATGCCGTCGGCCAGCAGCGTGCCGAGGCCCACCGCGGACTTGAGCGAGCCGGACCACTTAGTGCCGGCCTCGGTGATGCCGAGGTGGAGCGGGTTGTCGATCTTCTCCGAGAGCAGCCGGTTCGAGGCGATCGTGTTCGGCACGTTCGTGGACTTGATCGAGACCTTGAAGTTGTCGAAGTCGAGTTGCTCCATCAGCCGGACGTGCTCGAGGGCAGCGGCGACGAGCGCCTCCACCGCGTTCTCGCGCTCCAGCTCGTGCAGGTGCTTGGGCAGCGAGCCTGAGTTCACGCCGATCCGCATCGGAACGCCGGCCGCACGCGCCTTGTCCACGACCTCGCCGACCTTCTCGTGGCCGCCGATGTTGCCCGGGTTGATGCGGATGCAGTGGGCGCCGGCGTCGATCGCCTTGAGCGCGAGCGTGTGGTTGAAGTGGATGTCCGCGATCACCGGGATCGGCGACTCCACGACGATCCGCTCGAGTGCCCTGACGTCCTGGTCGCGCGGCACCGCGCAGCGCACGAGGTCCCCGCCCGCGTCCGCGATGGCGTGGATCTGCTTCATGGTGGCGTCGAAGTCCGCGGTCTCCGTCTTCGTCATCGACTGAACCGCGACCGGAGCGCCACCGCCGATCTTCACCCCACCAACGTCGATCTGCTTCTTGGAGGCCATGTCCGCCCTTGAAGCCTAGCTACGCGGCAGCGGTGGCAGGCCACGGGACGGTAACGTCGCGGAGCGTGGCGGTGAGCGATCGCGACGGGCTGGTGTTGGGCCTCCTGGCGGCGCCGGGGCTGCCTGCGGAGGTCGCCGAAGCGCTGGCTCGAGACCTGCCGGGGCTGCTCGCGGAGCGCGTGACCCGACGCGGTCTCGTGGCGCGTCCCGGTCCGCACCGATACCGCCGTGGCGGACATGGGTCACGGTGTCGAGGCGATCGACCTCGCGCGGGCGCGCCTGCTTCGCGAGGGCTGGGATATGGCCGTCTGCATGACCGACGCTCCGTTGCGCATCGGCAGGCGTCCTGTCGTCGCGGACGCCAGTGCCACGCATGGGCTGGCACTGATCTCGCTGCCGGCACTCGGGGCCGTACAGACTCGCCGTCGCGCGCGAGTCAGCGATCGGCTCGCCTCGATGGCGGCGCCGGTCTTCTTCGCGCTCGTGACCACGGACCTCTGGGTGCTGGCGGATGCCCTGAATTGGCTGCGCCTCCTTGCCCTCACGCCGGCGTCGGCGACTACGCGACCCTGGCGTGGATGGCAAGCTCGCTCGCCACGATCGCGGGCGGGTTGGGCGCCGGCCTCGAGACCGACGAAGCCGTGCGGGAGGCCGCCTACGGCTACCGCGTCGAGCGAGCCAGCGAGCGCGACAGCAGCGAGGGCTTCGTCTCGTAGGTCCCGGGTAGAGCACCGGTAGACCCCTCCACAGCCCCGATCGCGCGCCAGGAGGTCCGACATGGCGACGAACGATCCTTTCGGCGACTTTCGCCGCCGGCGAGGCAGCGTATTCGACGACTTCTTCTCGGAGTTCTTCGACCGGCCGTTCGGCATCGAGGGGGGCGCGAGCCCCACCGGCACGCGAACCTCCGCGCCACCCGCGCGCCGGCCGGTGGAGCAGGTCGACATCACGCAGTTCTTCTCGGACGCGACCCGCGAGCTTCTCCAGCGTGCGGCGCAGCTGGCGCTCGACTGGGGCTCCCTCGATCTCGACACGGAACACCTCCTGTCGGCGGCGATGCAGGACGACCTCGTCGCGCAGATAGTCCGCCACGCCGACGGCGACCCCGCCGCGATCGCGGCACAGGTCGAAGACGAGGCGGAGCGCGGCGGACGCACGGACGTGGCGCCGTCGCTCTCACCCGAGGCGAAGGCCGCGCTGCTGCGGGCGTATGACGAGATGCGCGAGCTGAACTCGTCGTACCTCGGACCGGAGCATGTGCTGCTGGCACTGGCGCGGGACACGGAGTCGGACGCCGGGCGCCTGCTAGCGCGCTTTGGCCTGTCACACACGGCGCTCCGCGGAGCCGTGATCCGCGGCGTGACGCAGACCGACGAGGGCGGAAGGCCCGCCAGCCAGACGAAGACGCTCGACGAGTACAGCCGCGACCTCACCGAGGCGGCCCGCCAGGGCAAGCTTGACCCGGTGATCGGGCGCGCCGACGAGATCGAGGAGACGATCGAGATCCTCTCCCGGCGCACGAAGAACAACCCGGTGCTGATCGGCGACCCCGGCGTGGGTAAGACGGCGATCGCGGAGGGCATCGCCCAGCGGATCGTCAACGACGAGGTGCCGGAGACGCTCGCGGGCAAGCGGCTGATGGTCCTCGACCTGGCCGGCATGGTCGCGGGCACGAAGTACCGCGGCGAGTTCGAGGAGCGCCTCAAGTCGGTGATCGACGAGGTGACCGACCACGGCGACGACCTCATCCTGTTCATCGACGAGCTGCACACGGTCGTGGGAGCGGGAGCGGCCGAGGGCTCGATGGACGCTTCGAACATGCTGAAGCCGGCGCTGGCACGCGGCGACCTCCGACTGATCGGCGCCACGACAATCGACGAGTACCGGCGCAACATCGAGAAGGACGCCGCGCTCGAGCGCCGCTTTCAGCCTGTGCTGATCGACGAGCCGTCGGTTGAGGAGACGATCGAGATCCTGAACGGCCTGCGCGACCGCTATGAGGCGTACCACCGCGTCCGGATCAGCCCGGAGGCCCTGGTGGCGGCGGCGGAGCTGTCGGACCGGTACATCACGGACCGCTTCCTCCCGGACAAGGCGATCGACCTGATCGACCAGGCCGCGGCCCGGGTGCGTCTCCGCGCGAAGACCAAGCCGGCGGACCGCCGCGCGCTCGAGGACGACATGGCGCGGCACGCGCGCGAGCGCGATCAGGCCGTCGCGGCGGAGGACTACGAGCGGGCGAACACGCTGAAGGCGCAGATCGAGGAGCTACGCCAGGAGCTGGACGAGAGCAGCTCCGGTGGACGCGAGCGCGCCGCCGAGGTGCTCGCGGACGACGTCGCCGAGGTCGTGTCGCGGCGGACCGGAATCCCGGTCTCACAGCTGACCCAGGAGGAGCGCGAGCGGCTGCTGGGCCTCGAGGCGCAGATCCACGAGCGCGTGGTCGGCCAGGACGAGGCCGTGGAGGCGGTCGCCCGCGCGGTGCGCCGGGCGCGCGCCGGGCTCGGCGATCCGAACCGGCCGGTCGGCTCGTTCCTGTTCCTCGGGCCAACCGGCGTCGGCAAGACGGAACTTTCAAAGGCACTCGCTGAGTTCCTGTTCGACACCGAGGATGCGCTCGTGCGCATCGACATG